>RGVC01000004.1 GCA_010027485.1 bacterium
GTAATTGTCACACCGCTCGGCAAGGCGATTGGTAGTTTTCCTATACGACTCATAATATTTCCTTAATTCTTCCTTTAATATACTTTACAAATTAATTCGCCACCGACTTTGTCTTTTTTGGCTTTATCGCCGGTCATTACACCTTTTGATGTGGATATGATTACAATTCCACGACCATTTTTAACTGTCGGAATTTCACCAGCACCTACGTAATGGCGACGTCCTGGCTTACTCAAGCGAACAATTTCACTGATTCGAGCATTACTGTCACTACTATTAATATTGACGACTAACGTTCTGCCGATATCGGCTTTTTCTACTTTATAACCATCAATAAAATTACTATCTTTTAGTAATTTAGCGACTGATTCCTTAATATTTGAATGTGGCAAGGAAACTTCGCTTTTATTAACTAAAATAGCATTTCTAATGCGGGTTAACATGTCTGCAATTGGGTCTGTTTGGGTACTCATTCTATCTCCTTACCAACTTGATTTAGTAACTCCGGGTATTTCACCCTTAGAGGCATGTTCACGAAAACTTAAACGGCTTAAGCCAAACTGTCGCATGAATGCGCGTGGTCGACCAGTTTCAGCGCAGCGATTAGTTCGGCGTGTAGGCGAACTATTGCGAGGCAATTTAGCCAAGCCTTCTAAATCACCTAGTGCCTTAAGTTCAGAACGTTTTTTAGCGTGTTTTTCAATCATTTTGATGCGCTTGGCATCTCGAACAATTATTGATTTCTTAGCCATTACTTACTCTCCTTCTCAAATGGCATTCCAAATTTGGCAAGTAATGCCTTAGAATGCTCTTTATTTTCAGCGTCTACTACAAATACAGCTTGCAATCCATGTGCAGTGGTAGTTTCTTCGAAACTAAGTTCTGGAAATACAGATTGTTCACTTAAGCCAATACTGTAATTACCTTGCTTGTCGAAAGATTTAAGGCTTACACCATGGAAGTCGCGTAATCTTGGAATTACTATATTTATCAAGCGATCCATGAATTCATACATTCGCTCACCACGCAAAGTTAACTTAAGGCCAATCATATTGCCTTCACGAAGCTTAAAGCCAGCTATTGAGTTCTTGGCAAATGTCTTAGTTGGTGCTTGACCAGTGATTTTGGTTAAAGTATTGGTGGCTGTTTCGATCATTTTCTTATCATCTTTGGCTTTGCCTAGCCCTACATTAACAACAATCTTCTCTAGCTTTGGAACCTGATTAACATTTTTAAGTTTAAGTTCTTTTTGTAATTCTTTGACATAAGTATCACTATATAAGGCACGGAGACGAGCAACGTGGTTGGTTTGATCTACTTTTTTAGTAGTTGTTTTAGTAGCTGTAGCCATTACTTAATCTCCTTTCCTGTAGATTTATATACTCTAACTTTATTACCATCGGTATCTAATTTATATCCGATTTTTGATGGTTTCTTGGACGTAGGTTCGATGATTGCAACTTTACTAACCCAAATTGGCTTAGTAATTTCAGCAATTGTTCCCTGTGGATTATCACGATTCGGTTTAATATGTTTTTTAACTATATTTATGCCGTCTACTGTGACTTTATTTTGCTTAGGATGGACTGCAGAGATAGCTCCTGTCTTTCCTTTATGTTTTCCAGAAAGTACTATAACTTTATCGCCTTTTTTAAGTCTTATTTTGTAAATTTTAGCAATATTCATCTTATAGTACCTCCGGAGCTAGGGAAATAATCTTGCTGTAGCCTTGATCTCTTAGTTCTCTTGGAACTGGACCAAAAATACGAGTTCCACGTGGTAGTTTGTCGTCACCGATTATCACAGCGGCATTATCATCAAATTTGATGGTAGAACCATCTTTGCGCCTGATAGTGTTTCGAGTACGAACAACAACAGCGCGGACTACGCTTTTCTTTTTAACAGTACCGTTAGGTGCAGCCTGTTTTACGGTAGCTACAATGGTGTCACCAACATTTGCATAACGACGTCTTGAGCCACCAAGAACACGGATGCAAAGAATTTCTTTTGCTCCACTATTGTCGCAGACATTTAGTCGTGATTCTTGTTGTATCATTATTTTTCCTCTTCAGCTTCTTGGTCAGATTTTTTCTTACTGTCAGGACGCTTAGTTTCATCAACCTTGGTTGCTTTTAAGGTATCTTCGCGTAGAACAGGTTTTTCGATAACTTGCACCAATTTAAAACGCTTTCTAGCACTAATTGGACGAGTTTCTGCTATCGAAACCTTATCGCCTTCTTGAGCTTCGTTATTAGCATCGTGTGCCATAAACTTACTGGTTACAGTGTATTGCTTTTTATAAAGCGGATGTGTTTTACGTGTATGAACTGTTACCACAATGGTCTTGTCGGTTTTAGCGGAGGTAACAACACCGGTTATTTGCTTAGACATTACTTAGCCTCCTTGATTAGTGCTGCACTTAAAATAGTTAACATTCTGGCTAGATCTTTACGTTTAGCGCGAACAATGCGAACATTTTGAATTTCACCTAAATGTATGCGTCTTTTAAGTTCAGCTATTTCTTCTCTAGTTTTGGTAGCTTCAACAGCTAATTCAGATGTACTTAGCTTGCGGATTTCTGCAACTTTCATGTTATGCATCCTCCCTTACCAAAAATTTAGTCTTAACTGGTAGTTTATGGGCTGCCAATCGCATAGCTTCACGGGCCATAGGTTCAGATACTCCCTGCATTTCAAACATTATAGTTCCAGGTCGTACCTTGGCTACGAAAAACTCAGGGTTTCCTTTGCCTTGACCCATTTTTACGTCTTGCGGTTTACGAGTAACAGGTGTGTGAGGAAAAATTCTTATCCAAATTTTACCGCCACGCTTGATGTGCCTGGTCATAGCTTGTCGGGCAGCTTCGATTTGTCGGGCAGTTATACGATCTTGACCTTGAGCTTGTAAAGCATAATCACCAAAAGCAATATAATTTCCAGACGTAGCTACGCCACGAATTTTGCCTTTATAAACCTTGCGGTGTTTTTGTCGTTTAGGCATCAACATGTTACTGAACCTCGCCCTTATATATCCAAACTTTAACACCGATGATTCCCGCAGGAGTTTGAGCATTAATTTGTGCATAATCTATATCAGCGCGGATAGTATGTAATGGCACACTGCCGGCTACTTCTTTTTCTCTTCGACTCATTTCTGCGCCGTTAAGTCGCCCAGAAACTTGTATCCTAATACCTTTAGCTCCAGCGCGCATAGTGGCAGCTGAAGATGATTTAATAGCACGACGGAAACTTATACGACGTTCTAGTTGGTGTGCAATATTTTCTGCAACTAATTTGGCGTACATATCTGGTTTTTTAATTTCTTCGATGTTGATACGTACTGGAATCTTATAGATTTTTTCAATAGCGGCCTTAAGTTCATTGGCTCCTGTGCCTCCGCGACCAATCACAACGCCAGCCTTGGCTGTTGAAATTGTAATAGTAACAAGATTAGGAGTGCGAGTTATCTCAACTTTGTTGATTGATGCTCGGCTACCTAATTTATTAATAATATGTTTGCGTACGGCAAGATCTTCATTAAGATATTGAGCATAGCTCTTTTTATCGGTGAACCATTTACTGACCCAGTTCTTATTAACTTGGAGTCGCATGCTTATTGGATTAACTTTTTGTCCCATAATCTACGCCTCCTTTCCTTCTTTTTTAGTGGCTGGTTTTTTTTTCTCTGAAATGGTAAAGCTTGGCCACGTGCAGCTGGGCGATAGCGCTTAAGTCTTGGCCCTGGAGATACACTGATTTCAATAATCTTAAGTGTAGCTGGCTTCAACCCGTGGTTATGATCAGCATTTGCTTTGGCGCTTTCGATTACCTTGCGCACAGGCACTGCAGAACGACGAGGAACATGAGAAAGTATAGTTAGTGCATCCTCTACTGTTCGGCCACGAACAAGAGCAGCAACCACGGCAACTTTACGTGGGCTCATACTTACTCCTTTTGCTATAGCTTGTACTGGCATCTTATTTACCCTTCGCTAGCTTTCCACCATGTGAACGGAATTTTCGTGTTGGGGCAAACTCACCAAGTTTGTGCCCAACCATGTTTTCAGTGATAAATACAGGAACATGAACTTTGCCATTATGAACAGCAATGGTGCGTCCTACGAATTCTGGCGTAATGGTACTGGCTCGAGCCCAAGTGCGTATGATAGTTCGGTCATTGTCAGTAGCAGCTGCTACTTTCTTAGCAAGTTTGAAATCTACAAATGGTCCTTTTTTGAGTGATCTTGACATAATTATTTCCTCTTCGCTGCGTGGCGATTCCTTACAATAAACTTATTAGTGCTCTTCCTGCGTCTAGTTTTGAAGCCAAGTGTCTTTTGACCCCAAGGTGTTTTAGGAGCAGATCCATGATTTTTACCACCACCAATACCGTGACGACCACCGTCACCACCGCCATGTGGGTGATCGGCAGCGTTCATAACCACACCACGTACACCAGGTCTTTTACCTTTGTGACGATTGCGACCAGCTTTACCAATCTTTATATTCTGATGTTGTTCATTGCCAATAACACCAAGTGAGGCAGTACAAGTGTCGCTAATAAGACGAACTTCGCCACTTGGGAGTTTAACTTGAACGTAGCCGTTATCTGCTTTACCCATTAATTGGGCGCTATTTCCAGCACTGCGGACTAATTGTGCGCCCTTACCTGGCTTAAGTTCGATAGCATGAATAGTGCTTCCAACTGGAATATTTTTGAGTGGCAATCTATTGCCATTTTCAATGCTAGCTTCTTCGCCACTCGTTATTGCTTGTCCAACTTTCATGCCGGCAGATGCAAGGATGTAATGATAAGTGCCATTTGACTCTTTGATACGAGCTATACGGGCACTTCGATTTGGGTCATATTCAATATGTTCGATAGTGGCTGTAACGCCTTCAGCAAGTTTGAAATTAACTAAGCGATAAAATTTCTTAGCACCGCCACCTTTATGACGAGTCGTGATACGACCTTGGTTGTTGCGTCCGTTGCCACGAGTTTTCTTAACTAAGAGTGATCTTAGTGGTTTTTTAGTAGTTATTTCATCAAAATCTTGGCTACTCATGCCGCGTCGGCCAGGAGTTGTAGGATTATAGGTCTTTATAGGCATCTACTTATCCTCCTTTTTGTTTTTAGCTGATTTCTTAGCTTCTTTTTCAGCTAATTTAGCGGCGGCTTCATCAATTTTAGCTTGAGCCTTATCTTGCTTAGTCTGTTCTTCTTCTATGGCATCAAAGAAAGGCAAGCTATGACCTTCAGCTAAAGTTACATAAGCTTTTCTGATGTCACTGCGGCGTCCCTTTTATAACTTTAACTTCGAACTGTTCTTCTACAGCTTTAGCAATGGTATGTTTATTAGCTGATTTATCAACAGCAAAAACATAAACTCGATTCTCAGCTTGTGCATAAGTTTTTTCATTCAATCTGGGTAGTAAGGCTATGTTCTTGCTCATGATTATTTCTTTCCGCCTAGCCATTCACTGACATTTGTTAAAGCTTCTTTGCTAAACACGATACAGTCGGCATTAAGGATGTCATATACATTCAAATTTTTTGATGCTACAATTTGAAGTTTTTGGATATTACGGGTTGCTAGTTCATTGGCATGATCGCGTTTTTCTACTACACATACTACACGACCATTAGCTTCTATTTTATTTAAGAATTTTGCCATATCTTTGGTTTTTTTATCCATTGCGACAAATGCTTCAACAACTTTAATTTTGTCGGACTGACTAGCAAGGCTCAAAGCTTGTCGTACAGCTAAGCGCTTAGCTTTCACATTCATGTTTTTTGAATAATTTTCGTCGCCAGTTGGACCAAATGTAATGCCACCGCCACGCCAAATTGGAACACGGCTTGAACCGAAACGTGCTCGACCTGTACCTTTTTGCTTCCAAGGTTTTTTACCACCACCGCGGACTTCACCACGTTTTTTAGTCTTTGCTAGATTATCGCGTCCATTAGCAAGGTATGTAACGTAGGCTTGCTTAATAAGCTCGTGATTTTTTACTTCAACACTAAATACACTGCTATCTAATCTTGCAGGTGTAGTAGCCTTAGTACCAGCTTTGGTATAAGTTGCTGTAGCCATTAGCGTGTAGCTCCCTTGATAATTATTATGCCTTTTCGTGGGCCCGGAACTGCACCTGTTACTCCGATAACATTGTGTTCTTTATCGATGAGTGCAATTTTAAGACCGCGAACTGTAATGTTTTCGTGTCCTAGCTGACCAGCCATGCGTGTGCCTTTGAAAATCTTCTGAGGATACATTGATCCAATAGAGCCTGGACGACGATATGAACGGCCACCATGTGTTTTACGTCCACGATGGAAATTATGACGGCGGATGGTACCTGCCCAGCCTTTACCTTTTGTAAGACCCGTAGCTGAAACCTTGTCGCCAATACTAAAAACGTCGGCGCTTAATTTGCTACCGACGCTAAGTTCTTCTGGGATTTCAGGGAGGCGGAATTCACGAATGATTTTCGGCATCACCTTACTTTTCTTTACATGACCAACTACACTTTTTGAAAGTTTTTTACCAACTTCTGTGCCAACCTGGATAGCAGTGTAGCCATCAGTTTCTTCAGTTTTGTGCTGAAGAACAGTATGTTCTGCGACAGAAAGCAAGGTAACGGCAGTAACAATACCATCATCTGCGATAGTACTGGTCATTCCAATTTTTCGTGTAATTAATGCTTTCATAGGTGTTTTATTGTTCCAGATTAATACATAAAAATACTTGGGTCCGAGTGGTTTCTACCTCTGTTACGAGTAGACCTGCTGGCGAATACCAAGTGTTTTACTTTCTGATATACCATAACAGATTACCACAAAACTCTAACAGATGTCAAGATGTTGCAAATTATACATTTTGAGTTTTATATGACAATTAATCCATTTATTATTCTAAATGTAGTATGCCTTGAGGCTTAGTTTGAGGTATTTCGTCAGAACGTTGAACGTTCTCAACACTGGGTTTTTTAAATTTCTTGACTGTACCACCGGGATATTCACGATTTTCTATTTCTCTTGCTACAGTAGTCATCGGCAGGTCGAAATTCTGGCGTTCGCTAAGCGGCGGGACAAAAAACATGAAATAGTTTTTGAGTGATTTAGCAAGGATAACCTTTCCTTGTGGTTCTTTTGCTTGATGCTTTTCCATAAAATTACATTTTAATTTCAACGTCACAGCCAGCAGGCAAAGAAAGATTCATTAGTGAATCTATGGTCTTTGGAGTTGGCTCAAAAACGTCGATCAGGCGTTTATGAACACGCATTTCAAATTGTTCACGGCCTTTTTTGAATACGTGAGGACTTTTTACGACAGTAAAAGTGCTTCTGCGCGTAGGTAGTGGTATTGGTCCGGCTAATGACGCACCGGTGCGTAGTGCTGTATCGATAATTTGCTTAGCTGCTTGATCGATTACTTTATGATCATAGGCTTTTAAGCGAATTCGTATTTTTTGTTTGCCTTCTTGGATTTTGGCTTCTGCCATAGGTGTTATTCCTTTCCTGATTGTCAGGTTGCTGTAACATCGCTCTGTTTTTCAAAAGTGACTTTTAGTCAGCAAATTTAATTAATTACAATACATATTTTAACAGATTATTTGGTAAATTAAAAGAGCCTCAAATTATGAGGCTCTTTTTTTTTGTACAGCACTTACATCAATACCGGCACTTTCCATAGCACCGATTGCTTGGCTGGCACGCTGTGATACGTAGACTCTATCATTTATAGAGCACATTTGTTCACTTGCATCATCAATTTTAGTTTCATCGGAAATATCAATTTTTTCTCTGAAACCATTATCGTTTAGATAGAAAACTTGCATACTAGCATCAACAAGAGCCTGCTGACTCTTATTAAGGTCTCTCAAGTCAGTCCTAGCTGATCCAAAAGAATTTCGCGGCAATTGAGCAGATAATTGATTTACTGCTTTTATGAGATCCAGATTAAACTGTTGCGGTGATTGAATTGGCTTATCTGCTGACTGTATGTAGCCTTCAGGACAATTCTTAACCCTATTACTACCAGCTTCATTGTCAGCTTGGTTGTAACATCCTGTAAGAGCTAAAACACTGCCTCCAACTGCTGCTGCAGTCATAATACTTTTCTTGATATTGTTGTTTGAACTAAGTCGTTCTGACACTAGTTTCTCCGCTTTCTGCCACCCCCTATAAAATTTGTACCGTGCGATATAGTACTATTTAACTGAGAAATAATCAATAGTCTTTTTTAATAAATAAAAAGAACCCCATTTTACTGGGGTCCTTTAAGGATTAGTTACTTTGGATTATTTACTAATCTTAGTAACAACACCAGCACCAACGGTGCGGCCACCTTCACGAATAGCGAAGCGTAGTCCTTGCTCCATAGCAATTGGGGCAAGTAGTTTAACCTTGAATGACACAGTATCACCAGGCATAACCATTTCTTTGTCAGCTGGCAATTCAACTTCACCAGTTACGTCCGTAGTACGGAAGTAGAACTGAGGCTTGTATCCCTTGAAGAATGGAGTATGACGGCCACCTTCATCTTTGTTTAGAATGTAAACTTCAGAATCAAACTCAGTGTGTGGAGTGATTGAACCAGGCTTAGCAAGTACTTGACCGCGTTCAATGTCGTCGCGTTCAATACCACGAAGCAAGATACCAGCGTTATCGCCAGCTTGACCTTGGTCAAGGTTTTTCTTGAAAGCTTCAATGCCAGTTACAACACTTTTCTTTGTGTCGCGGATACCGACAATTTCAACTTCCTCGTTGATTTTGATGATTCCAGTTTCAATACGACCGGTAGCAACAGTGCCACGACCCTTGATAGAGAATACATCTTCGATAGGCATTAGGAATGGCTTATCAAGTTCACGCTTCGGCTCAGGAATTGAAGCATCCATAGCTTTAACGAGTTCCATGATTGCATCTTCAGAAGCAGCATCACCAGCAAGAGCTTGCGTAGCTGAGCCCTTTATAATTGGGCATTCGCGGTCAAAACCATTCTTTTCAAGAAGTTCACGAATTTCTTCTTCAACTAGTTCAACTAGCTCAGGATCAGCAAGGTCCATCTTGTTTAAGAAAACGATAATGTAAGGCACACCTACTTGGCGAGCTAATAGCACGTGTTCTCGTGTTTGTGGCAACGGGCCGTCATTGGCGCCTACAACCAAAATAGCGCCGTCAATTTGAGCAGCACCTGTAATCATGTTTTTAACATAGTCAGCGTGTCCTGGCATGTCGACGTGAGCGTAGTGACGCTTTTCACTTTCGTATTCCTGGTGAGATGTCGCGATGGTTATACCACGAGCGCGCTCCTCAGGTGCGTTATCAATCATGTCATAAGCCACAGGCTTATTTACTGCGCTAGGCAATTTTTTAGCTAGTACGGCTGTAATAGCTGCGGTTAGAGTTGTTTTACCGTGGTCAACGTGACCCATAGTTCCCACATTTACGTGAGGCTTAGAACGGTCAAAATTTTCTGCCATATGTGTTGCTCCTTATATAGCTTCTTTAATAGATTAGTTAATTGTTATTAGCATGAGAAATAAACTCATGCACATTACCGATGATATTATAGTGATAGTTTAGCCCTTTGTAAAGAGTTTACTTAGCATTTTTAGCAATGATGGCTTCTGCTACGCTATTTGGCACTTCAGCGTAATGATCTAGCTCCATACTAGAGCTGGCGCGACCTTGAGTTGAACTACGAAGATTAGTCGTATATCCAAACATTTCGCCCAAGGGGACAAAACCAGTAATTTCTTTAGTGCCGGCACTCAAATCTTCCATAGATTCAATACGGCCACGCTTGGAGTTTAGGTCTCCAATAACATCACCCATAAACTCTTCAGGAGTTACTACTACTACTTTCATGACTGGTTCAAGTAATGCGGGGTTGGCATTCCTGACGCCTTCTTGTAGGGCCATAGATCCGGCTATTTTAAAGGCCATTTCGCTAGAGTCAACATCGTGATATGAACCGTCATATAGTTCTGCTCGAATATCTACAACTGGATAGCCAGCAATAACGCCGTTGCTCATAGCTTCAATAATACCTTGCGAAACCGGCTTGATATATTCACTTGGAACAACACCACCTTTAATGGAGTTCACAAATTCAAAACCGGCGCCGGATTCATTAGGGCTAAGACGAAGCCAGACATCACCGTATTGACCACGACCACCAGATTGACGAATAAATTTGCCCTGAATTTCGACACCGCTCTTACGAATAGTTTCACGGTAAGCTACTTGAGGCTGACCAACATTAGCATCAACAGTAAATTCGCGTTTCATTCGATCCACGATAATTTCTAAATGCAGCTCACCCATGCCGCTGATGATTGTTTGGCCAGTTTCATCGTTTACAGCAATTTTGAAAGTCGGATCTTCTTCTGCAAGACGCTGAAGAGCAATACTCATTTTTTCTTGGTCTGATTTTGTCTTTGGCTCAATGGCTATAGAAACAGGTGGCTCTGGGAAAGTAATATTCTCGAGTACGATTGGGTTATTGATATCACAAAGTGTGTCTCCAGTAGTAGTACCTTTAAGCCCTACAATTGCAGCAATATCTCCTGCCGTAACTTCTGTGACGTCTTCTCGCTTATCGGCCTGCATGCGTACAATACGACCCACACGTTCTTTTTGTCCGGTAGTGGCGTTCATAACATAAGAGCCTGAAGCAATTTTCCCTGAATAAACTCTGAAATAGGCTAATTTTCCAACGAATGGGTCAGTAGCTAGTTTGAAAGCTAAACCTGCAAATGATTGGCTCTCATCTGGTTTACGCTCGATTTCATCACCTGATTTAGGGTGAGTACCCCAAGTGCTGCCTCTATCGAGTGGGCTGGGCAAGAAGTCGTTTACTGAATCGAGGACTTTTTCTACGATAACACCACGGCCATCACCACCTGTGACTGCGAAGAAATTACCTGATAGTACAGCTGTACGAATAGCTTGTCTGATGTCGTCTTCGCTTAAGCCTTCTTCGCCAACTTCGAAATATTTTTCAAGCATGGCTTCATCTTCGGCTACGGCGTTTTCAATTAGTAGCGAACGGTATTTATTAGCTTGATCAATCATGTCTTCGGGTATTTCACCCTCAATTAGTTGATGATCAGCATATTCTTTGTAAGTATAGGACTTCATGCTAATCAAATCGATAACACCGTTGATGCTTTGTTCAAAGCCAATTGGCAAGTGAATTGGAAAAGCTCGCTTACTGAGACGAGAATGGATTGTGTCTAGTGATTTATAAAAATCACCACCAGTTTGGTTGATTTTGTTGATGAAGCAAATGCGCGGAACGCGGTACTTATCTGCTTGACGCCAAACAGTTTCAGATTGGCTTTCTACACCCATCTTGCCGTCGAAAACCACTACGGCACCGTCGAGCACGCGCAAAGAACGCTCTACTTCAACTGTAAAGTCGATGTGGCCAGGTGTGTCGATAATATTAATTCTGTGATCTTTCCAGTAACAAGTAACCGCTGCTGAAGCGATAGTAATACCGCGTTCGCGTTCTTGTTCCATGAAGTCAGTTGTCGTTTCACCTTCGTGTACAGCACCTATTTTATGTTTTAAGCCTGTTCTGTACAAAATTGCTTCGGTTGTAGTTGTTTTGCCAGCGTCAATATGAGCAATAATGCCCATATTACGAATCTTATTTATTGCTGTTTTCTTTTCTGCCATTATTTATTCCTTGGATTATTATCAGGAGTTTCCCACCTTAATTAATATTTAGTTGCGTGCAAAGTGTGCGAAAGCTCGGTTGGCTTCAGCCATTTTATGAACATCTTCGCGTTTCTTAACAGCTGATCCTTGACCACTATAAGCGTCAACTAGTTCAGCTGCAATACGATCTTCCATGCTCATACCTTTTCGAGACCTACAAGCACTAACAAACCACATAGTTGTTAAGTGATTTTGGCGCTGTCCACGTACTTCGAAAGGAATTTGGTAATTAGCACCACCAACGCGTCGAGAGCGTGTTTCTAGATGTGGCTGCACATTTTTCATAGCTTGTTCAAAGACGTCTAATGGATTATCAACCTTGAGTTTTTTAGCTGCTTTTTGCATTCCACCGTAAACTAAACGTTCAGCTAATTGCTTTTTACCATTTAGCATCACGCGGTTAATTAAACGTTGCACAGGAACACTATTGTATAAGCGGTCTGCTGGGATATCTCGAACTAAAGATGCGGTTTTTTTACGAGGCATGACTTATTTCTCCTTCTTCGTGCCGTATTTAGAACGACCCTGCTTACGATCATTAACACCTTGAAGGTCAAGGCTGCCACGTACGATATGGTATCGCACACCAGGCAAATCTTTTACACGTCCACCGCGTACCAAAACAACAGCGTGTTCTTGTAGGTTATGGCCCTCACCACCAATATAAGCCCATACTTCATAGCCGTTGCTAAGTCGTACACGCGCTACTTTACGAAGAGCTGAGTTAGGCTTCTTAGGTGTTTTAGTAGTAACTTTAATACATACACCGCGCTTTAGTGGTGATGCTTTCTCGTAAGAACGAGTTTTTAGATTGTTAGTAACACGGTGCAAAGCCGGCGACTTGGTTTTACCAGCCGCTTTAGCTCGCGGTTTGCGCACTAATTGATTGATTGTTGGCATTCAAAGCTCCTTCTTAGGATTGTAATCTGCTGCTGCGGATAAGTATGCCTTACTTATCTGGCTCGGATTACTTATATTGATATTAACTATATTAACAGATAATGGTTAGTTTATCAAGCTAACCTATAATCTGTTCGGCTTCAACTTCTTGGTCGCTAGCTTCTGGTAAAGTTTCTTCTACTTTAACACCTGTTCCAACAGGAATCTTGCGTCCTAAAATCACATTTTCTTTGAGACCATATAGTTTGTCTATTTTGCCGCTTGTTGCAGCTGCAATTAGAACTCTAGTGGTATCTTGGAAAGATGCGGCACTTAGGAATGAGTCAGTACTTAGCGATGACTTGGTTATACCAAGTAGTAATTGTAGGTATTTAGCAGGTTGCTTGCCTTCAGCAACTAGTGCCTCATTGGCTTCAACAACTGCCAGTTTACTCACGATATCGCCAGTCACAAATTCACTGTCGCCAGCTTCTTCAATTTGTACGCGACTAAACATCTGACGCACAATAATTTCTAGATGCTTATCGGCAACGGTTTGTCCTTGTCCTGCAAAAATCTTAAGAATTTCGTTCATGACATAGCGCTGAGTAGCTTCTACGCCTTGAAGTCGCATTAGATCCTGCAGATTGATAGAACCATTGGTAAGTCTTTGGCCAGCCACTACTTCGTCGCCATCTTTTACTACAATTTGCTTATATCCTGGAATTTCATAGCGCACAACACTTTGAGCAGTAGGTGTTATAACCACTGCTTTGTTGGTAACTTGAGCTTTGCCAGCCATTGGAGCAATAAGCGGTTCAGATGAGTCTTCAAGTGCGGCAACTACGTCGCCAGCCATGACTTCAGTACCACTTTTAATGGCGGCTTTGCGCTCACCGAGCTTAAGAGTGACTTTTTCGTTGTCGTCGGCTGTTACTTGAACGATGTATCGATCGCCTTCTTCCCACGCATTTATTGAGCCAGCTATTTCAGTTAGATATGCTTCACCTTTCGGTACGCGAACTTCAAAGAGCTCTTCAACACGAGATAGACCCTGTGCTGACTTATCGGCAATGGCACCAGAACGGTGCTTAGAGTCTAGACTCAGCTGAGTACCAAGCTCACCAATACTTTGGGCAGCAATGACACCGATTGGATGATTGGCTGCCACAAGATTTCCAGTAGCTGGGTCAATACCATAAGACTTGCGTCCTACTCCACGCACATTAGTACAACTTAAAGCACTAGCTATTTTTACTCCATCTATTGATTTATTTTCATCAATTTTCTGAGCAATTTCGGCTGTAATCAATTCATCTTTCTTAACAAAACCTTTAACGGCTTCAGTGGTATAGCGACCGATTAGTCTTTCGCTATAATCTACGCCTATTTCTTTAGCGTCTGAACGCAAAATTGCGAAACCGGGGTCATTTTGATTTTCTTCAAGAGTAAATACATCTTGAGATACATCAACTAAACGACGAGTAAGATACCCAGCGTCAGCGGTCTTAAGAGCGATGTCAATTAGAGCCTTACGACTACCTCTAGAACATGTAAAGTATTCAAGCGGAGTTAATCCGTGAATATAGCCTGATCGAATAGGTAGTTCGATAACATTACCACCAGCGTCTTGTTGGATGCCAAGCATACCGACAGCATTGTTAAGCTGTCCGATGTTACCGCGAGCACCTGAATTAATGGCAATCGCCATTGATGTGTCTTGACCAACCATTTGTTCGCCAAGCATATCCATGATTTGCGAGCCTACTTTCATCCAATTGTCTACTGTTAAACGATGTCTTTCGTCATCGGTTATGAAACCTTGATCATATTGCTCGGCAATGGCTTTAGCCCGTTCTTCACCCTCATCGATAACCTTGTCCATGCCTTTGATCGGTAAGAAATCACCCATTCCGATACTTAGTCCAGAGACTGTTGCGTAATAGAAGCCTAGGTCTTTAAGATCATCAGCTATCTCGGCTGTTTTTTCCTGACCGAACTGAGCATAAACTTTAGCTAATACCTTCTGAAGCAATTTCTTGGTCATAGTATCGTCTTGGAAAGGAAAATCTTCAGGGAAAACTTCGTTGAACAAGATGCGTCCAAGTGTTGTAGTGCGAATTTCTCCTCTGAATGGAAGTCGGACTTTGCTTTGCAAAGTTACTGCTTCGCCATCAAATGCCATTAAAGCTTCTTCGAGTGAAGAGAAAGACTTAATACTGTCTTGTTCGTGTCCTGGTTTTTCATAGGTTAAGAAATAACAACCAAACACGATATCTTGCTCAATGTGTAGGATTGGTGAACCATCGGCAGGCTTTAGTAAGTTGCGATTAGCAGCCATGATGTCACGAGCCTCAGCTTGCGCTTCGTCACTAAGTGGTAAGTGGACGGCCATTTGGTCGCCATCGAAATCAGCGTTGAAACCTTTGCAAACTAATGGGTGGAGTTGAATAGCTCGACCCTCGATTAGTACAGGCTGAAAAGCCTGAATACTTAGTCTGTGCAGTGATGGGGCACGGTTTAAAAGTACATACTTATCCTTGATCACAACGTCAAGGGCGTCCCAGACTACAGTTTCACTCATTTCAATCAGTCTTGAAGCACTACGTATGTTGTGGGCGTGTTCTTCTGCAATAAGCTCTCCGATAACAAATGGCTTGAAAAGTTCTAGCGCCATCATCTTCGGAAGACCACACTGATTTATTTTAAGTTGTGGACCAGCCACAATTACTGAACGACCAGAGTAGTCTACGCGCTTTCCTAGAAGGTTTTGACGGAAGCGTCCTTGTTTGCCTTTTAGCATGTCACTAAGTGATTTAAGTCGGCGACGTTGTCCGGTAGCGGCTACAGCCCGGCCACTGCGCGCACCATTATTGTCAATTAAAGCGTCAACAGCTTCTTGTAGCATGCGTTGCTCGTTGCGACGAATAACTTCTGGTGCGTTAAGATCCATAAGCTTCTTAAGTCGGTTATTGCGATTAATAACACGACGATACAGGTCATTAAGATCAGATGTTGCAAATCGTCCACCTGTTAGCTGTACCATCGGTCTTAGATCTGGAGGAATTACAGGAAGAACGCTCAGACACATACTGCCTGGTTTAATGCCGGCACGGTCCATGCTTTCGAGTAGACGCAAGCGCTTCATAAGCTTCTTGCGACGTTGTCCCTTGGCAGCTTCGGTTTCTTCGTTTAGTTGCTTAATTAGTTCTTTTAGATCGATTTCATCAAGCAGTTCTTTAAGAGCAATGCCACCCATACCAACAGTAATTATGTCGCTTAATTCATCAGGCAGATTGCGGTAATCAGTTTCATTTATAAGATTTAACTTAACTAATGCTGAAACTTGTTCTTTGAAGGCGTCGAAATCGGCGCTTAATTCTTCTAGCTCTTTAGTTTGCATTTCAGCCAAAGCTTTGACATTTGCATCCTCGGCCTTAGCTTCGTTCTCGTAACGAAGTTTGATTGCTTCTTTACCGGCTTCGAATTCAGCTTCTTTGTCGGAAAGAACTTTGTCGCGTTTTTCCACGTCAACACTCTTTATGATGTAACTAGCAAAATATGTTACGCGTTCTAGATTCTTGACGGTTAGGCCAAGTAGAAGACCGACAGCACTAGGAGTTCCACGAAGGAACCAAATGTGTGCAACAGGCACAGCCAAAGCAATATGTCCCATGCGTTCACGTCTTACTATTGAACGAGTAACTAATTCGCCCTTTTTGTCTACAGCAGCTTCGCGGCTTCTGACGCCTTTATATTTTGCGTCGTGAGGATTTATGTCTTTAACGGGACCAAAAATTCTCTCACAAAATAATCCATCGCGTTCAGGTTTTTGAGTACGATAGTTGATTGTTTCTGGCTTTAATACTTCGCCGTGACTCCATTCTTTGATGTCATCAGGACTGGCTACAGCCAAGCGAACTGCGTCAAAATCTGCAATATCGGTATCGTTATTTGTATATCGTTGTGGCAACATGGCTTATACCTCCCCTTCATTTTCTGAGTTTTGGACGGTATCCTCCGTCTTAGTGTCTACTTCTATAGTTTCTGTAGCTAATACATCTCCATCGCTCGTCGAAATTGTAAAATCATTACTGGTAATTTCTTCTGTTACATCGACATCAGAAGCGAGTGGCTGTGGCACGTCTACAGTAGCAGGGTGTTCAGCTTCTTCTTTAATGTTGCTGGCTAGAATCGTTTCAGCATCTATAACTTCGTTTGATTTAACTAGATCAACTTTAAGACCTAAGCCTTGAAGTTCTTTAACTAGTACGTTGAAGCTCTCAGGCACCTTAGGTCCTACAATTTCAGTTCTCTTAATGATAGATTCGTAGGCTTTCGAGCGTCCGTAAACATCATCGGATTTGATAGTTAACATTTCTTGTAGGGTATGAGCAGCGCCATAAGCTTCTAGCGCCCATACTTCCATTTCTCCAAAGCGTTGACCGCCGTTTTGAGCCTTACCGCCAAGTGGTTGTTGGGTAACCATTGTGTATGGACCAGTGGAACGAGCGTGAATCTTGTCAGTTACCATGTGGTTTAACTTAATCATGTACATGCTACCGACAGTGGTTAATTCTTTAAACCTATCGCCAGTACGGCCATCGTAAAGTTGCTGCTTACCATCTTCTGGCAATCCACCTTCTTTAAGTAGATCTTGAATTTTCTCAATAGGTACACCATTGAAAGCTGGACTAGACACTTTAATTCCAAGTGCTTTGGCAGCCATACCAAGGTGTGTTTCAAATAACTGTCCGATGTTCATTCTTGATGGCACACCTAGTGGTGTCAGGATGATATCTACGGGTGTTCCGTCTGCGGTGAATGGCATATCTTCGATTGGCAAGATTCTTGCAATAACGCCTTTGTTTCCGTGACGTCCACCTAGTTTGTCGCCAACAGCGATTTTGCGCATTTGAGCAACAAACACCTGGATTTGCATGATTACACCAGATTTTAATTCATGTCCATTTTCACGGCTGAACACCTTAACGCCGACGACTTTACCGTGCTTACCATTACTCATGCGTTGTGAGGTGTCACGTACTTCTTTGGCTTTTTCACCAAAGATAGCTCGCAGTAAACGCTCTTCGGAGCTGAGTTCTTGTTCACCTTTTGGTGTAATTTTGCCCACTAAAATGTCGCCAGGGTGTACTTCGGCACCGATACGTACAATACCGTCTTCATCTAGGTGTCGTAGACTTTCTTCGGAAACATTTGGGATATCGGCAGTAATAACTTCAGGACCCAGTTTTGTTTCACGCACTTCAACCATAAAATCAACAATATGAATAGATGTTAGGGTGTCGTCTTCTACTAGTTTGCGGCTGATAATCATAGCATCCTCGAAGTTGTATCCGCCCCATGGCATGAATGCCACGGTTAAATCTTTGCCGAGCGCAAGTTCACCATTTTGAACTGACATACCTTCAATTAAAACGTCACCTTTTTTAACTTTATCACCACTGTTAACAACTACTTTTTGGTTAACAGAAGTTCCGCCGTTACTGCGAATGAAACGTTGCGGTTCATAAGTGACATTACCGTCTTTGTATTTAACTACAACTGCTTCAGCTGTAGCTTTAATTACTTCACCAACACCTTCTGCGGCGATTAACTGACCGGTATTACGCGCAGCATCTCCCTCTAGGCCAGTACCAACAATCGGGCTCTCTGGCTTTATGAGTGGAACTGCTTGACGCTGTTGGTTAGAACCCATCAGCGACCTAGCTACATAATTTTTTTCGATGAAAGGAATTAATCCAGCGCTAGATCCAATAACTTGGTTTCTAGAGGCATCAATATAATTTACTTCGTTGGCATCTGCTTCGGCTGTATTCAAGTTAGAACGAGCACTTACGCGTTCGTTTACAAAATAACCATCACTGTCGACTGCTTCTCCACTACCTGCAATAACAGAGCTAGCTTCTTCATAGGCATCTAGGTAAACGATTTCATCGGTAATTTTGGCTTTAACACGCCAGGTAACTTTTGATGTAACTTTTTCGAGTTTTTTTACATCGGAGGCAGTAATTTTACTACCAGCTTTTACTAAAACTTTGCCTTTTTCGTCAGTTAAATCTTCGCTAGCAATATGTCCAGCCAAATCTTTAGGAGTGGCGGCATTAATTACTTTACGATATGGAGTTTCAAGGAATCCATAGTCGTTAACTCGAGCATAATTAGCTAAGTTGAGTACCAAACCAATGTTGGCGCCTTCTGGAGTTTCTACTGCGCAGATACGGCCATAGTGTGTTGCGTGAGCGTCTCGAACTTCGAACCCAGCACGTTCACGACTAAGTCCACCTGATCCCATGGAGCTCAAACGACGCTTGTGAGCAAGCTCTGAAAGCGGATTAATTTGGTCCATGAACTGTGAAAGCTGTGAGCTAGCAAAGAATTCACGTACAGCAGCTACAATTGGGCGAGCATTTATAAGCTGACCAGGTGTAACTGTTTCAATTTCTGACATACTCATGCGATCTTTGGTGTTGCGTTCCATGCGCAAGAGACCAATTCTGAATTGTCTTTGGACTAACTCACCGACTAATTTAACGCGTCGGTTAGCCAAGCTGTCGATGTCATCGGCAGGTTCTTGAGTGTTACTGAGTCTAATAATCTCAGCAATAATAGCAACAATGTCTTCAATGCGCATAACACGATTTTCCATAGTATTTGGAATATCTATATTTAGGCGTTTGTTAATTTTGTAACGACCCACACGGCTAAAATCAAAGCGCTTATAGTTATAGAACATGTTTTCAATAAGTGACTTGGCATTGTCTACGGTTGCTAGATCACCTGGTCGTAGACGACGATATACTTCAATCAAAGCATCATTTTGACCGGTAGATGTATCTTTTTCGAGTGTTTTTTCTATATAACTATTCGGTCCACTATCAACGTGCTTAAAAGAGTCTCTAATTTGACTTTCATTCAAGCCGAGAGCTTTTAGTAGTGTTGTCACTGCCATTTTGCGTTTACGGTCTATTTTAACGAAAAGCGCTCCATTAGCAGCGGTTTCGAATTCCAACCAAGCACCACGTCCAGGGATAACTTTGGCACCATAAACATTGCCATTATTGCCTGGCTCGCTAGTAAAGAAAACACCAGCTGAACGAATCAGCTGGCTTACTACAACGCGATCAGCGCCATTAATCACAAAAGTGCCACGGCCAGTCATCCACGGGTAATCACCAAGGTAAATTTCTTGTTCTTTTACTTCTCCGGTAATTTTATTGGTAAGCTCAACATTGGCCATAAGCGGAGCGTCATAACTGACGTTATTTTCGCGTGCTTGGTTTTCTGTTATTTTTGGATCTCCGAATTTATAATCTTTGAACCGTAATGATAATTTTGTGCCTGTATAGTCGTCTATCGGACTTATTTCAGCTAGGAGTTCACCTAGACCTTCTTCTATGAACCACTGGAACGAGCGGTTTTGGTGATCTACCAGGTTGGGTAGATCAAGAGTAAACTCAGATTTGTTATAAGATACTCTTTGTGTTTGATTGGTTGATGCTTTAGCCATATATATGCAGTCTTCCCCCGTTAGCGCTTGGTATAAAAAATTAACTAGCTCTTCGTTTTTGCAAGAGCATGCAAATTTAAAACCCAAACATTGATGACATTGTTATGTTTGATAATTTACTTAGTTTATTTTGATTCGGCCGAAGATCCTAAGACAGAGTTTTTGGTTTACAATTAAATGCAAACAGATGCCTTACACTACTTCTTAGTTCTTATTAAATCAGTTAAATGCCTTCAATGTCAAGGGTGAAAGTATTTTACTTATCTTGTTTTTTTGGAAGAGTCTTAATAACTTCATCAACAATGCCATATTTTTTGGCTTGATCGGCAGACAACCACTTGTCACGTTCCATGTCCTGATGAATAACAGAAGCTTTTTGACCAGTATTTTTAGCCATGATATCTTCTAAAAGCCTTTTGACCCGTAGTGATTCTCTTAAGTCGATTTCTTGATCAGTAATTTTGCCACGTGTACCAGATGAAGGTTGGTGAATCATAACAGATGAGTTCGGTAGCATTTTACGCTTTCCCTTGGTGCCACTACTTAGTAAAAAAGCTGCAGCTGAAGCCTGTATGCCAATGCCCACTGTTTGAATATCATTTGTAACGAATTGCATGGTGTCGTAAATAGCAAGGGCGTCATAGACACTGCCACCGGGGCTGTTAATATAAAAATATATATCTTTTTTAGGGTCTTCGGCTTGCAGGAATAATAGCTGGGCCACCACTATGTTGGCGCTAGCATGATTTACGTCGGTTCCGAGAAAGACAATTCTGTCTTTGAGCAAACGACTATATATGTCGTAGGCGCGCTCAATGCGGCCTTCGGATTCGATGACAGTTGGTATCAGTACGCTCATAATTTGTATTATAGCTGATGATTAGCACTCGTCAAGCTCGAGTGCTAAAAATTGTACTTAATAGTCAGTTACCTGGCATTCGTGATGAAAAATTACTTCGCGGGTATAGTCATCAGCCGGCTTTAATCTTGCAGTTACGTCCTCAATGCCTGTGAATTGTAATTCTCTTTGATGATTGTCGGGACGTACGTGTAAAATTCCGTCAGAGTCGACTGATTCAGTAACGTTATCAAAGCTATAAGGAGATTTAGACAGGCATTGGTTTTTGCCCATATAATCCCATCTAGCTCCCGTCTTAGGGTCTTCTAGCCATCGAACCTTGCCGCCATAATCAACTTTATATCTATTTGAAGGCGAATTATCTTGTGAACGCTTCTGCTGCAAATTTTGATAGTCATTTACCTGCACTTCAGCATTCGACAATACTAAACCTGCAGCAAATATTCCAAGTGCTGTTTTTAGTTTATTGTTTTTAGCGATTTCTAGGAGTTCTTTTTTCATTTAAGTAAAGATTGTACACGGTATGGTCAATTTAACCATGTGCGTTTTATTTATCAGAGTAAGTTCGTAGTTTGTCGAGAGTTTTTTCAGTCATCATGCGACTCATAATATCGCGCTGATTTTCTGGTTTATCTAATTCTGACTGCATGCTCGGATCTGTATATTGAGCACGCAATAATTGCATGCGTAGTTCAAATTCTTCTTCAGAAACCTTTATGTTTTCAGCTTCGGCAATTTCACCCAGAATAATTCCAGATTTGATACGAGCTTCAGCTGTAGGTTTTTGACGCTCACGGTGTGCTTCTTCAGTTATTCCTTCGGCTTCTAAGTGTTCTTGCCAAGTTTGCCCTTGGTACATCATGTTGCGTTTTTCTTCTACTTCCATACGATCAATTTCCTCATCGATTAGAGACTGAGGAATGGTAATTTTTGTCTTATTGCTCAGATCTTCTAGAATCATGTTTTCTTGAGCCCGTAAACTTTCTTGTTTTCGTTCTGCAGTTAGTTGTTTTTTAATATCAGTCTTCAGCTCGGCTAAAGTTTTAAATGGGCCAACGCTACTAGCGAATTCATCGTCAAGTTTAGGTTTGGTCATTTCACTAACTTCGTTAATGGTCACATTAAAAGTTACGGTTTTGCCCTGCATGTGTTTTGCACCGTAATCTTCAGGGAAAGTAATATTAAATTTTTTATCGTTCTTTGCTTTGAGGCCAATTAGTTCTTCTTCGAAACCTGGTATAAAACTATTACTGCCAAGAACTAATGGGTAATTTTTACCATCAGTGCCATCTAGTGGTTTATCGGTGTTTTTTTCAGATCCAGCAAAATCAATATTAACTTCATCGCCAAGTTTAGCAGTTCGAGTTACAGGCTTTTTAATTGCACCTCTGGTGGCTAGATTGTCTAATACTTGCTTTATATCTTCGGCGGTTACAGAAAAAGTTGGTGCATTAATTTTAATCTTTTTATAATCGGCTAATTTGATATCACCCAAATATTCAACCTCAGCAGTAAATTCTAAATCCGTGAAAGGCACAAACTTACTAACCGCTAGTTTTGGTTGAGAAATTATACGTATATTTTGAGATTTAACGGCTTCAGGGTAGATTCTGTTGATCGTCTCTTCAATTACTTCTGATTGAAGTACATTAGCTTCGATATTCTTCTCAATCAAATGATTAGGCGCCTTACCGGCTCGAAAACCTGGTACGCTAACATTCTTCTTAAGCCTAGCGATGACAGTATTTTTAGCCGCATCAAGTGCTTTTTGATCGGCAATAATGGTTAATTTGATAGTTGTTGGGTTTAATTTTTCTTGTGATACTTGCATAGTGAATTATCTTAACAGATATAGCTCCTGTTGGCTAGTTAGTATTTATTGTATGAAAGGTGTAATGAGCAGTATTGCGGCTATTGCCCAGGCAATTTCGACAATTCCACCAATTGGCCTTTCAAACCATTGGATTCCTTTGGCAAACTGACCATAACTCGTTAACTTGGATTTTAAACCCTGACGCATCAGTCGCCATCTGTTGAAAGATAAAAAATCTGGCGATGCAGCTACGAAGGCACAAAAAGCGGCCAACACCCAATGATCGGGCCTAAGTACCGCCAAAACAACAACTAACAAAAAGCAAAGAACAGTGTCGACATACAATAAACGTTCGAAATTCTTGCTTTCCATGGCATATTTTTCGGAAATACCACTGCCATAGTGAGGAATGGCATCACAAATCCAGTGCGA
Organism: bacterium; assembly: GCA_010027485.1. Taxonomy (GTDB): domain Bacteria; phylum Patescibacteriota; class Saccharimonadia; order Saccharimonadales; family UBA4665; genus RGVC01. The sequence goes on from RGVC01000004.1 coordinate 23,247, forward strand.
AACGAGTGCTACCGGTATCGCAATTGCCGGTTCTTTAACTACCAGACCGATTACAGTACCAGTAAGGGCGTGATTAATGGCCCTCACTCAAGCTCCTTGACTAGCTCCGTGATTGTGCCGACGTATTCTTTGCCAGATTCGAGATTTTTAATCTTAAATTTACCAGAGTTAACTTCATCTTCACCAACAATTAAAACGTGCTTGATATGAGCTTTATCGGCATTTTTTATCTGATCACCAAGTTTTTTACCACTGTAATCAACAGCAATATTCACGCCTTGTTTACGAAATTCATTAATTGCATCATCCGCTAAACCGGCTACATCACCTACCAGACAGACATATAGACTGGTTTCGTTTACTAAATCTGGAAGTAAATGGTGTAATTTCAAGAAATTTTCAAGAGTAACATCGCCCCAACCAAAACCAACAGTTGGCACGCTGGCAACGCCAAACAGGCCTACTAAGCCATCGTAGCGGCCACCACCGAGCATGGATCGATTATTTTCTAGATGCTTATCAACTGCTTCAAAAACTATTCCTGTGTAATAATCAAAGCCTCGCATTATAGTTACGTCAAATAATGCATTGTTGATACCTTTTTTCTCTAAGCCACTTAATACCTGATCAAGTTCCACTACGCTGTCATGTGCCATAACTTCAGCAGGTAAATCTTGAAGTCTTTTAGCCTCTAAAATGCTAAGTAATTTTTCGTTTACTTGTCCTTCTTTATGTTCAGGACTAAGAACTGCGTCAATTCCAGAAATGAATTTAGAACGGTCAATTTTATGCATTTTATCGATTAGTTTACAGATGTCATGTGATTCTTGCTCCGACAAACCCAAATAATCTTCAAGAATATAATTTATGAGCTTGCGACTATTAATGCGTATTTCATACATATTGGTTTTAGCGCCGAAAGCCTTGAACATATCGCTAATCATGCTTAGTAATTCAATTTCGGCATGATAATTTTCTATACCAAAAATATCTACATTTAATTGCCAATGTTCGCGCAATCTGCCACGCTGTGGCCGTTCATAGCGCCATAAATTAGGAATACTATACCAGCGCAGTGGATAAGCCAACTCTTGGCGCTTAGCTGCCACCATACGACTAACAGTCGGTGTCATTTCAGGTCGAACTACCACCTTACGACCACCACGATCCTCAAACACGTAAGTTTGATCATCTACGATTTCTTGGCCAGACTTAGCGGCAAATATTTCAAATGATTCCAAGATTGGCGCATCATATTCGTTATAGCCGTAGCTTTCAGCCACGTTACGAAGAACGCCAAACATGTATTTTTGCAGGCGCTTATCCTCTGGATAAAAATCCCTTGCGCCCTTATATGGTTTTGATGATAATGCCACTAATTTACAATCTTTTTAGTTTGCTTTTAACGTTTATATAATAACAGTTTCAAAGGTGATGATGAAGATAAAAATTCAAAATTTGGTGCGGATGAGAGGACTTGAACCTCCACGCCTTTCGGCACTAGTTCCTAAGACTAGCGTGTCTACCAATTCCACCACATCCGCATGTTGTTCTGGTTACCGATGTATTTTAGCTAATTTTTTTATAAAATACTAGCTTTGAGTCGCCAAAGTTTTTTTCTTGAACTACTTCTAAACTTTCAAAACGCAGGTTTTCAGCTTTGCCAGGCCAAGATAACACCATAATTCCTGTATCTTTGAGATGTCTAGGCATGTGTTTGAGGTCGCGGTAGGGCACATTGTCGTACGGCGGATCTAGGAATATTAAGTCGAAGAACATCGCTTGGTGGCGAGTCGACCAGGCATTAGCAAAGGCTCGTATGGCTTTGATCCTATCTTGTTGCTCAAGTGATTCAATATTTTCTTGTATGCAGCTATGAGCTTTTTTATCTACTTCAATTGCGATGCAAGATTGTGCACCGCGGCTGATGGCTTCAAAGCAAAGAGCGCCACTGCCAGAAAAGGCATCTAGAACAGTAAGTCCCTTGATGTCGCCAAGAACGCCAAAAATTGCACCACGCATTTTATCGCTCATTGGATGCGTACGATGTCCCTTTGGAGCATTAAAATTACGGCCGCCCAAAAAACCAGCAATTACTCTCATGATTTTAATGCCTGTAAATTTTTAGAATCTAGATAAGCTTTGTACCAGACCAGTGTTACAGATTGAATGATATCCGGAATAAGTTGACTTCGTACTTTTTTAGCAACATTGATAGTCCAGCCCGATTCGCAAAATTGATCATAAATGTTTAGTTTTGCTATAGCTTGAGATTGTTCACGATACCAGTCTTCTAGGTTTTGTTTTTTGAACTTAGCGACCGTACTTTGTTTGGGAATTTTACCTAGCTTATTTAGTGGCGCCATAAGCACCGCTACGCCTGTTTCAAATGTGGCATGATTCGTATAGAGGCCTTTTGGTCCCCACATTTTCCAATTATTTTTAATAGTCTTGGTCTTAGTTTCGCTTTTTATAACAATTTTTCTGTAAACTGAAGTACGGCTATCGTTAGTCTGTCCACTGCGTAGTTCGCTAAGTTTTTCATCATAAGGGTAGTGGTGAGCAGGAGTTAGTCCGTCTACAATAGCGTGAGCTATCCAAGCAGCTTCGAAAGCTGATTTAACTTCATCTTTTTCTGTGAGTGCCTTAACTAAGTTTTTGTAATGCAATTCAATTTGCATGATAAGGTTTTTATCAGAATGATCATGAGGGTCAATAAAATGCCATGGTTCATCTTTAGCGGGACTCTTGCGCTTAATGGCGTCAGGACCGTTGTTGCCTTCGAATGTAAGGATATTTTTAATCGACGGAAAAGAGTTTTTTGGACATAATTGTTGCAACTGCCTGTGGGCAATTTTATCTATACGCTGATGGGCGCCTAGTATGCGGCCCGATGCAGCACTAATTGTTGATCCAGAATACATTTATCTAATTGAGGTTGGTTACTGCTCTTAGTTTATTTACAGTTTTCATGAGCTCTTTATATTGTAACAAATTTTCCCCAGAATCAATCAGTTCTTGGGCATTATTTCGAGCTTCTGCAATCAACTTTGAATCTGTTAGGCTAGCGATTCGGAGGTCTAATTGTCCGTGTTGCATAGTGCCATAAATAGCCCCTGGGCCACGAATATCTAGGTCTAATTCTGCTAATTTAAAGCCGTCATTGGAACTTTCTAGAGCTCTTATGCGCCGACTGGGTGGTTTTGAGTCGCTAAGCATTAAATAGCAATATCCAGGATGCTCTGAGCGTCCTACACGACCTCTCAGCTGATGAATCTGAGCAAGACCAAAGCGCTCGGCACTTTCTATGAGCATAACAGTAGCGTTTGGCACATCTACTCCAACTTCAATTACTGTAGTTGATACTAAGATATCGAACTTATGATCTATAAAATCCTGCATAATGGCTTGTTTTAATTCCGCTTTCAGCTTGCCGTGTAGTAGCCCTATGCGCCTATTTTTAAAATACCCTTTTTTCATTTCTTGAAATGTTTCTTCTGCTGACTTAGCATTTAGAGCTTCTGACTCACTAATCAGAGGACAAACAACAAAAGCTTGACGACCTTTGTCTATTTCTTGATCAATTTCATCATATAGCGCAGGTCTAGAATTTGGAGACTTAATAGTGGTTTCTATAACAGCTCTGTTTTTTGGTTTTTCATCTAAGATTGAAACATCCATTTCTCCGTAAAGAGTAAGAGCCAATGAGCGAGGAATCGGGGTGGCGGTTAAACTCAAAACATGTGGCATGTGGCCGGCTTTGGACATTAGTTGTTTGCGTTGCTTAACCCCAAAACGATGCTGCTCATCAATAACAATTAATGCCAGCTTGTGCATATCTACCGCTTCTTGAATTAAAGCATGAGTACCAATAATAAATTTGATTTCAGCGTTTTTTATAGCTTCATGGGCGGCTTCTTTTTGACTTTTTTTGAGACTGCCTACTAGTAACCCTACTGATTGATGCATGCCTAATGGCTTGAGTAAGTTATGAATAGTTTCAGCATGCTGACGAGCTAAAATTTCAGTTGGAGCCATCAGAGCAACCTGCCAGTCTTGAGCCAACGGCATTAGAGCCGCCATAGTAGCAACTACAGTTTTACCGCTACCGACGTCGCCCTCTACCAGCCTATTCATGGGTTGTGTTTTTTGAAGATCGAGATATATTTGCCAGATTATTTTTCTCTGCCCAGCAGTGAGCTGAAATGGCAATTTATCTACGAAGTCTTTGGCTAATTGTTGCAAAAAATCAATACTCAAACTTTTTTCGGATTTTATCTCTTGTTTATTTAAGAGGCTAGCCAAACTTAAACTGAAGACTTCCTCGTAGGCTAATCGATGTCTAGCAATGGCTAAATCATCTGATGATTTTGGAAAATGCAAATTCAAAATTGCCTCAGCATGTGTCATAAGTTTGGCTTTTTTAGTAATAGTAGGTGGTAAAATTTCTGGTAATTTCTTAATCAGATCGATACATTGTTTCAGAGCACCTCGAATCTGATAAGAAGATAGGCCTTTGGTTTCTTTATATACAGGTATAATTCGAGCAGTATTAACGGGCATATCCGAAACCATTTCGATGCTCGGATTAGTGATGCTAAAGCGTTGATTGCGAAGTTCAAAATTTCCTGATAAATAATACTCCTGGCTAGCTTTAAGACTGGCCGAGCGGTAAGGCTGGTTGAACCAAACTAATTTAATGCTACCCGTATTATCGCTAGCGATTGCTTCGGTGATATGCATTCCACGACGCACATACCTGCCTTTGGCGTGATTAATCTTGGCCTGAATACTAACTGGGCCAGGCTTTAAGCTATTTATAGTAGTTAAATTTGAATAATCTTCGTAGCGTCTTGGATAATAGTCTATTAAGTCATAGACCGTTTTGATGCCTAAAATTGCCAGCTTCTTAGCTAACGCTTCCCCAACCCCCTTTAGTTCGGTAACCGGACTATCTAGGGCAATGGCCATAACTTATATTTTGCTTACTAGAAAGAAGATTGACGGACCAAAATAAATGCTAGCAAGTGGTTTTTGAGCAATTTTCTCGACTCCTAGCATAATTTCTCTAGGTAAAATTTTCTTGAGAGTAGTGCTTCGCATATTAGACACAGAGAGGACAGCTTCCACTTTTAACCCGGCTTTATTGAGTTGTTTAATGACAGTTTTAGGGTTGTGATTAACAAAAGCTATTTCGTCATCACGACGATTCTTGGCAGATCTAATATCGACCGGTTCTTTGGGTAGGCCTTGACCTTTTGCCAGATGTTTTAATCGATTTCTAAAATGAGAATAACTAGCAACTTCAATGATTGCTTGACCCCTAGAGCTCAAAACTCGTGATATTTCAGAGAATTCTTCCTTTGGATTTGGCAAGTGGTGCATGACTCGAATCATAGTTATTAGATCAATTGAGCCATCTTTGAATTTAAGATCATCAGCCTGCATTAATTTTTGATCAATTTCATTGTGTCCTTTAAGAAAATCTTTGGCTATATCTAGTTGTTGTTGACTTGGCTCAGCTAAAGTCACCTTATCAGCGTAATTTTCCAGTAATAGACAGAGTCGACCATAGCCACCACCGATATCCACTGCGGACTTGAAATGCTTATTTTTAATTAGTTTTTTGATGGCAATTTCTTCGGCCATGTGTTCATACTGACGTTCATCCCAATATTTCAAGTAATTATGAGATGGGTCGTTATATTGGTCGGCTTTTTTCTTGGTTTTCTGTGTGTTCATCTGACTCCTATTTTATCAAATTATAAATTACGTTTTTTCAATTATGGCAGAATCTTTAAAAGCTTTGCCTTTTCTAATAATCAATCTTCCGTTAGTAAAATCACTGTCTTCAATTTTATCTTGACTAATTTTTGTGCCATTCAGCGCAATTGCATTACCCGCCAACAAACGACGAGCTTCAGTGTTGGAACTAGCAAGCTTTGACTTAACTAAGGCTTCGATAACAGACTCAGTTTTAACTACTGGAATTTCTTGTGCTAAGGCTTCGTAGTTGTGATTATTAGCCTCTCCAACATTATTCTCCCCAACAAGATAACTAGTTACTTCTTGAGCAGTTTTAGCGCTGTTTGAGCCATGAACCCATGTAGTAACTTCTTCTGCGAGCCTTTTTTGTGCAACTCTTTTAGATAGGTCTTTTTTATGCTCATCAACTGTTTTATCAATTGCATGCTCGTCTAAGTCGGTGAATATTTTGAGATATGATTCAACACTGGCATCATCAATATTTACCCAAAACTGGTAGAACTGAGTTGGCGTGGTTTTGTTAGGGTCTAACCATATGGCGCCAGATTCTGTTTTGCCAAATTTAACACCTGTTTGCTGATTAATAACTAGAGGCATAGATAGTACGTGGGATTCACCGCCTGTTTTTCGTCTAATTAAATCTACGCCCGCAACAGAATTGCCCCATTGATCGGAACCACATATCTGTAAAGTTACGTTCTTTACTTTATATAAATGCAAAAAGTCGTATGCCTGTATAAGTGCATAACTAAACTCAGCGTAACTCAGGCCAGCGTTTTCGTCTTTTAGCCTAGTTGACACAAAATCTCGGCCTAACATCTGACTAAGTGGCACATTTTTGCCGATGTCACGCAAAAAATCTAGATAGCCAATGTCTTTGAACCAATCATAATTATCGACAACGTCTGTTTTATTTTTGGGAAAAAGATTTTTGAATTGATTTTCAAACTTCTGTTTATTGGCGGTAATGTCTTCGACACTTAGTAAGTCGCGTTCTTGTTTCTTGCCATCAGGATCACCTATCATGCCCGTGGCTCCTCCAACTAATAAATAGCCTTGGTGTCCATGACGGATTAAACAACTTGCTAATTTTAGAGCTGCCAAATTACCAATAGTCATAGAATCAGAGCTTGGGTCTACGCCTAAATAAAATTTTATGGTCTTGTTATCTAAACTTTTTAGGTCTTTTAGTGTTGTCTGATGAACATAACCGCGCCATTTTAATTCTTCAGATAATTTCATTTTCTTCCTTTTATAGCAATAGAATTATTGATTTATTATAACCTAGTTTATATTGTTACGCAGATATTTTTTATGACATAACCTACAAGATAAAAAAAGTCTTTTTTTATTAAATTTTTGATATAATTAGCTTTAGTACTAAACAGAGGGTATATGGGAAAACCATCCGGTCGCAAGCCAAAATTTAAACAAAACAATACAGTCACCACTAAGAGTGGCAAAACATTGAAGTTAAACAGCTCACTTCTTGATAGAGTTAAAGCTAAAAAAGCAACACAGTCAGCTGAAAAGGCTGCCTACTTAAGTACCCTTCCTAAAGACAGATTTAAACGGATTATGTATCGCTTAAACCCCGAGAGACTTGCCAAATATTGGTTCAGTCGCGAAGGTGGAATTATGGCTCTCAAGATTATTGGGATTGCTATACTAGTCAGCTTCTTTCTTACGGTTGGGCTTTTTGCTTTTTTTAGAAAAGATTTGCCTCAGATTAAAGACATATCAGGCAACAAAATTGGCGGTAGTATCACTTATTATGACCGTACTGGCAAAACTGTACTTTGGCAAGACTACGACGCTGTCAAACGCATTCCTGTTGAAGGAAATCAGATATCTCCTTATATGAAACAAGCCACTATAGCTGTAGAGGATAAAGATTTTTATAAGCACGGGGCTTTTGATACCCGAGGAATTATAAGAGCAACCTTCAATAATTTTTCAGGAAAATCGGGTAGCGTGCAAGGTGGTTCTACAATTACCCAACAACTTGTTAAATTGAATGAACAATGGACCGACAATAGAACTATAACCAGAAAAGTAAAAGAATTAATATTGGCTGTTGAGCTAGAGCGTGAATACAAAAAAGAAGATATTCTGACCGGATATCTCAACGTGGCTCCGTATGGTGGAGTGGAATACGGCGTCGAAAGTGCCGCCCGAGATTATTTCCATACTAATGCTAAAGATTTAACCTTAGCTCAATCAACCATGCTGGCTGCTATCCCTCAGGCACCAAGTTATTACTCTCCTTACGCTAGTAGTAAATATAATTCTGCAGTAACTGCCGATAGTTTTAACAAAGAGGCATTAATTGGGCGTCAGTTCTACATTCTCAATCAGATGGTCAAACAGGGCTTTATTACAAAAGCACAGGCCGACGAAGCCAAACAGGTAGATGTTCTAGCTCAAATACACGAACAATCACCTAAATTCCAGGATATTAAAGCACCGTATTTTGTATTGTCTGCCAAGCAGGAACTTCAGCAACGCTATGGCGCAAAACTAGTTGATCGTGGAGGCTGGCAAGTTATCACGAC
>RGVC01000031.1 GCA_010027485.1 bacterium
CTTCATCTGGTTACCGTTTATACCAACAATAATTGCACATATTGCTGTTTTTATATATGTGAACGTAGCTTTTAGAATGTATGGAATTGAATTAGTGAAATTTTCAAATTATTTTATATTAGATAGACAGAAATTACCGTATTTGAGCCTAATTGAAAAAATCAATTGTTCATATTGTAGCTATGCTAATGCCGTATATTCTTACATGGCAGAAATAGGCCAAAGAACAGAATATTATTGGTGCGGCATAAAACATAAAAACCAGCCTAATAACCCCGTATTTGCGTACCAACAAAAATTTGCAAAGTACGGAGATGAACGAGAATATAGGGCTATACGGAAAAAGTCTGGTCATAACCAGTGAGATCAAAACTATCCAAATACCCATTGATCGCAGTATTCTCTACTATTTTTATTGATCTGTTAGCCGTAGGCATATTGATTCCTGTTTTTCCACTGTTGATACTACCTAATTCACCTGAGAGAATCACACCAGCAGATTGGTCAATTTCTAGCGGCTTCATACTACTTGGGTGGTTAAGTGCGACTTATCCGATTATGCAGTTTTTGGCTACACCAATACTGGGAGAAATTTCTGACAGATGGGGAAGAAAAATTGTTTTGATAATTTCCGTTATAGGAACATCAATCTCATATATGTTATTCGCGGTAGCAATAATTAGCAAAAATATACCACTCCTATTTTTCTCAAGAGCATTAGATGGTATTACTGGCGGAAACATTTCTGTCGCTCAAGCTGTAATAGCAGATATATCAACCGCAAAAAATCGAGCTAAAAATTTCGGATTGGTTGGTATGGCATTTGGGTTAGGTTTTATTCTCGGTCCATACATCGGTGGAAAATTAGCAGACCCTAAGGTAGTAAGTTGGTTCAACGCTAGTACCCCTTTCTGGTTCGCTGCAGGGCTATCGCTAGTCAACGTAATAGTGATTACAATATTTTTACCAGAAACACTCAAGGTGAGAGCTAAAAAATTCAAACTACATCTTTTCAAATCGATTCAAAATGTTGGCACTGCATTCAGTCGACCAGGGTTGAGACATGTTATACCCTCAACATTTCTATTTAATGGTGGATTTACCTTTTTTACGACCTTTTTTGCAGTCTATCTTGCAAGAGAATTCAATTTTACGCAGGGCAATACCGGTGATTATTTCGCATATATTGGGCTATGGATAGCTTTAGTACAAGGCATTGTAACTGCCCAAGTTGCTAAGAAATTGAAAGACTGGCAAGTACTAAGATTCAGTATGTTTGGAATGGCTATAGCACTCTTGGGGTACATGATAATCCCAGCTGGTCAATATAAATGGCTATTTATTGTCGCACCCCTTGTGGCGTTATTTAGTGGTCTCACACAGGCATTCACTCCGACCATTGTTTCTAGAGTGACACCTAAAAATATTCAGGGTGAAGCTTTAGGAATTAATGCCAGTGTGGCGGCTTTATCCCAGACCGTTCCAGCAATATTATCTGGGTATATAGCAACCATAAACCAACACCTCCCAGTTTCTGTTGGTGCAGGAATGATAGCGCTTGCAGGTTTAGTTTTCTGGATACTGTATCGACCAGGCATTGACGACGCTTAAAAATAAAAAAATTAGTTGCGCTTAAGGTTATCTAACCCTATAATTGTAACTGTTAATAAACATAACAAAAGAAACATTTTTATAGGTATGAAGATATTAATGCTGGGCTGGGAACTACCGCCACATAACAGTGGCGGTTTAGGCGTTGCATGTTTTCAATTATGTAAATCACTGGCATCGAATAAGATGGATATTGATTTTATAGTGCCTTACGAGGCTGATCATAACATTGATTTCATGAATGTTATTCCGGCAATTCCACAAGGTGTAGATTCAATTCTTAAATCTGGAATTGCATATGATAGCTATAAATTTATTTATTCAAATGGTAAGGTGAAAGATTTTAATATTATCGATCAATATCATGCTTATTCCTTTGCTGCTAGTAAAATTGCTGAAACTCGTGAATTTGACATTGTTCATGCTCATGATTGGCTAACATTTAGAGCTGCCTTGTTAATCAAACAAAAGACTGATTGCCCGATTATACTCCATGTACATTCCGTAGAGTCCGATAGATCCGGCAGTGAGGATGGCAATCCAATGGTCAAAGAAATTGAAGAAACGGCTATGCTCATGGCTGATGATATAATTGCGGTTTCTAATCACACCAAAAATAAAATAATTTCAGACTATAATATTCCTGAAAATAAAATCAAAGTAGTTCACAACTCCATAGATGTAATAACACAGGATAATAACAGTCTCGTAAATTCATACGAATTTTTGAAATATATGAAATCTAGGGGCTATAAAGTTGTAGCCAATATTGGTAGATTGACTGTGCAAAAAGGCTTACCTAACTTCTTAAAAGCCGCCAGACGAGTGATAGACGTTAATCCCAAAACATACTTTTTAATAGTTGGTAGTGGTGAACAATATCATGAATTAGTAGATTTAGCAGCTGAACTCGGCATATCAGACAAAGTAATCTTTACAGAGTTTCAACGTGGACAACAATGGCGAGACGCTTTCAAAATAGCTGATTTATTTGTTATGCCCTCAGTATCGGAACCATTTGGGCTAACACCCCTCGAAGCCATAGCGTTTGGCACGCCATCATTAGTATCGAAGCAATCTGGTGTTAGTGAAGTATTTAAAAACTGCTTAAAAGTAGATTTTTGGGATATTGATGAAATGAGTAATCTTATTGCATCATCGATTAGTTCAGATGCCCTACTAGAAGAACTCTCAAATCGCGCTTATGATGAATATAGGGTGATGTCGTGGCAGGACTCGACGGATAAACTAATGAACCTATACCGTCACCATAAAACATTAGCAGAGGCAGCGCGATGAATGATAAAAAATCTATTGTACTGTATTTACATGTTCATCAACCGTTCAGAATCAGGCATTACACAGTGTTTGATACGGCAATTAATAGTGATTACTTCGATTCAGCATTTGACAGCAAGGCTAGCAATGAAGCTGTGCTTAAAAAAGTAACTGCCAAAAGCTATATTCCAACTAATACAATTCTCCTGAGACTGCTTAACCGCTACCCTGAATTTAGATTTAGTATTTCAATCACTGGAACTATCTTGGAACAAATGGAAAAATGGGCTCCAGAAGCTCTTAGGTCATTTCAAGAATTAGTCGCAACCGGAAGAGTTGAAATAGTCGCTGAGACATATCATCATTCCCTTGCCTTCTTTTACTCAATGAGTGAGTTCGAGACACAAGTTCAAATGCATGAGGATAAAATTAATCAGTTATTCGGTATTATGCCTCAGGTCTTCAGGAACACCGAGCTGGCTTACAATAATGAACTTGCTAAATGGGCTGAGGCAAAAGGCTATAAAGGCATACTAGCTGAAGGCTGGGATCCAGTCTTGGGATGGCGTAACCCTAATTTTGTATATCGTCCTACGGGTACTGAAAACATAGCCTTGCTTTTGAAAAATTATAAACTAAGTGATGATTTGGCTTTTAGATTCAGTGACACAAATTGGAGTGAATGGCCGCTTACGGCTAGTAAATACAGTCATTGGCTTTCCGAAACTAAAGACGTCAACAATATAAACCTATTTATGGATTATGAAACTTTTGGCGAACATCAATGGTCTGATTCAGGTATATTTGATTTTCTAGAACATTTACCAGCAGAATGGTTAAAAAATACACAACATGATTTCAAAACTGTAAGCGAAGTAATTGATTCTAGCCCACCAGTAGACGAAATCAATGTTGAGCATACTGTTACCTGGGCTGATACCGAAAGAGACCTTTCGGCTTGGCTTGGAAATCCAATGCAGAATTCAGCAATAAATAATCTATATAGTTTAACCGAAAAAGTACATGAAACTAATGATTTGAGCTTAATTGAAGACTGGAGAAAATTACAAACATCAGATCACTTTTATTACATGTGCACCAAATACTTCAACGATGGTGATATTCATGCCTATTTCAGCCCATATGATAGCCCCTATGAGGCGCATATGAATTTTATGAACGCCTACCGCGATATATTATATCGAATCAACCAAAAAGGCATAGATACCGATGGCTAGACCAATAGTACTGAGTAATGGACAAATGTTTGTAGGTTTAGACGAAAATGCCCTTGTTCATGATTTTTATTATCCATACGTTGGGCTCGAAAACTTAACCAATGCTAGAAGCCTGCAACACAAAATTGGAGTCTGGGTTGACGGCATATTTAGTTGGGTCGATGACGGTACATGGGATGTAGATATAGATTATGAAGCCGACGCTTTAATCAGCAGTATAAGATTCGTTTCAAATAACTTAAATCTTACAATTCATTTTCAAGATTATATTGATAATAACAGCAACGCTTTAATACGGCATGTAACTATTGTTAATCCCTCAGACAAAGAAAGAGAAATACGGGTATTCATGCATCAGGTATTTAGATTATCGAATGCCGGCCGTGGCGACACAGCTATATACGTTCCAGACGAAAATTACATACTAGATTATAAAGGTCGCACTTGCCTGCTGATTTCTGGTAAATTCGAATCTGGAGAAGGTTTTGATCAATTTGCAACAGGTATATATGCGATTGAAGGCAAAGCTGGAACTTATCTAGATGCCATGGACGGTGAGCTTTCAGGCAATTCTGTTGAACATGGTGGAGTAGATAGCGTTATTCGTTTCAAAAAAATTATTCAGCCAAATACTACTGCCTCATTCGATTATTGGATATTGGCTGACAATAACCAAAGAGATCTTGAAAGAAAAAATCGTAAATTCATGAACTCAGATATGACCGAGGTTATGAGGTTTAATCGCCAGTACTGGCAAAATTGGATCAATAAAACCAACAAACAAATTCCTGCCAATAATAAATTGAGCGTACTACACAGCCTACTAATTATAAAAGCCCATTGTGACTACCGTGGTTCTATACTAGCTTCAGGTGACTCTTCGATATTTAATTATGGTAGAGATTACTATTGTTATTGTTGGCCCAGAGATGCGGCTTATGCCCTATGGCCTCTCATGAGATTAGGACATATTGATGAAGCCAAAAAATTTATAGATTTCGCAAGAGACACCATACATCCCGATGGTTATCTCTTACATAAATATCAACCAGACAGAGCCATCGGTAGCACCTGGCATCCTCTTATTCACAGCCAACGCAAAGAATTACCTATCCAGGAAGATGAGACAGCCATCACTTTATTTTTGATTAATGAATTATACGAGTCTACACAAGATACAAAAATAATAGAAGAATTTTATTCTAGTTTAATAGAACCAGCTGCAAATTTTATAGCTTCATTCATTGACCGTGAAACAGGATTACCACATGCCAGCTACGATTTATGGGAAGAAAAATTTTTAACTTCAACATATACAGTATGTACTGTTATAGCAGGACTCAGATCAGCTTCACGCCTAGCTAAAGCCATAAACAGATATGATGATTCTCTTAAATGGTCGAAAACAGCAGACTCAATCAAATCTAATCTCCACCTGCTGTATCATCCAGACGGCTATTTTAGAAAAGGGTTACTCGTGAACATTGACGGGAGCATTGTATATGATGATGTAGTGGATATTTCTAGCAACTTGCAATTAATGACCCTATGATTATAAATACTGCTAAGAAAGTTGAAGAAACAATACTTAATACCTCTCCTAGCGGCGGCGTATTACGATATGAGAATGATCAGTATTTCCTAGAAAAACAGCAATATAAAGGCAACCCTTGGGTAGTCAGCACATTATGGTTAGCCCAATATTATGTGTATTCTAAGCAAACAATAAATGCCCAAGATTTACTCGATTGGGCACTCGGCAAACAATTAAAAAGCGGAGTATTGAGTGAGCAGTTTGATCCTGAAAACGG
>RGVC01000032.1 GCA_010027485.1 bacterium
TTTAATGATGAAGTGTTCATTATGAAGCGACATAAGAGTTAGTGCTAAAATTTCATTTGATTTAAATAAATGGTGAATGTAAGCCCGAGTATAGTTAGCGCAGGAATAGCAAGTACAGTCTTTTAGAAGAGGCGTAAAATCTTGGCGGTATTTTGCACCCTTGATGTTCATTCTTCCCTTAAATGTATAAAAAGCACCATTACGGCCGACGCGGGTTGGTGATACGCAGTCAAAAGTATCAACGCCGTTTTCAATGGCTTCAAAAATATCATCAGGCTCACTTATGCCAAGCATGTGCTTGGGTTTATTTTCTGGCAATTCTTGATTTACCCAGCCAACAATTTCGCCTAGTTTTTCTTTTTCGATTGCCCCACCAATGCCGTAGCCATCAAAATCTAGGCCGCCCAGAAACTTAGCTGTTTCGCGGCGCAAGTCTTCGTAATTTGCGCCCTGCAAAACTCCAAAAAGCGCCTGATAAGGCCTTTCTTTGTGAACTTTGCGCAGTTTAGCGATCTCTTTTAAGCAACGTTCTGCCCAGGCGTGAGTGCGAGACAATGATTCTATCTGATAAGTATAAGGATCAACTAATGAAGTTAGTTCATCAAAAGCAAAAATTATGTCTGCTCCTATGCCGTGTTGAATTTGCATGGATAGTTCGGGTGTAAATAAATGCGTACTGCCATCAATATGCGACTTAAATCGTACGCCGTTTTCTTCTACATGCGCTAAGCGCTCTTTTTTGGGCGCCACGGCTTCTTCGCCACTCATATCAATTACTTTTTTAAAACCACTACCCAGGCTCATCACCTGAAAACCACCCGAATCGGTAAAAGTTGGGCCGTCCCAATTCATAAATTTACCAAGCCCGCCGGCTTTTTCAATTAGCTTGTGGCCAGGTTGTAAATACAGATGATAGGCGTTAGCCAACACCGCCTGGGCATGTACGCCCTTAACTTGTTCTGGTGTCATGGCCTTGACGGTAGCTTTAGTGCCAACCACGATAAAAGCTGGGGTTTTGATTTCTCCGTGCGGAGTTTTAATCACGCCTGTGCGAGCCAGTGTGTCTTGGCCTAAACGTGATTTAATATTAAAACTAAAACCACTCATTGTTATTATTTTTGACGTTTACGCTTGTTGGGGTCAAGCTCTTTTTTGCGAAGTCGCAGACTTTTTGGTGTTACTTCTAGTAGCTCGTCATTTTCAATAAAGTCTAGGCATTGCTCTAAACTAAAGATTACTGGAGGAGTAAGTTGTACCACGCCGTCACTAGAACTACTGCGCATATTGGTCAGTTGCTTAGCCTTGCAAACATTTATTTCCATGTCTTCAGAGCGAGTGTTTAGACCTATAATCTGTCCTGGGTAAACTTTCACGGCCGGCCCAATGAAGATAGTTCCGCGTGATTCAGCATTTTGCAAAGAATATGGAGTAGACACGCCAGCTTCGTAAGCAATCAATACGCCGCTACGCAGTTGTTGCAGGTTGGGGCCGGCTTCTTGGTAGCCAATTACTAGACTGTTCATTACGATCGTGCCTTTGGTGTTGGTGATTAAGATGTTTCTTAGACCTAAAAGTGCACGAGTAGGTAGCTTATAAATTAATTTTGTAACGCCTTTGGGACTAGCGAATTGCTCAATTAGCTCACCACGTCTTTGACCAATTTCTTGCTGGACACTTCCTACGTGCTCGGCTGGTACTTCTATAATTAGCTCTTCGACTGGTTCCATGGTTTTGCCGTTTTCTTGTTTGGTAACCACTTGCGGTCGACCAACTTCAAACTCATAACCTTCACGGCGCATAGTTTCGATTAAAACACCTAGGTGCAACTCGCCGCGACCAGCTACTGTAAATCCAATGCCGTCGTCTTCTACTTGTAAGCCAACATTTGTTTCAAGCTCTTTTTGTAAACGTTCACCAATTTGGCGAGAGGTATTAAATTCAGCTTCTTGACCCTTGAATGGTGAGGTGTTTGGTCCTAGATAAATGCGAAGTGTTGGGGCTTCTACTTCAATTACTGGCAAAGCTTCAGGATTATTGGCATCGGCAACTGTTTCACCAATCTGGGCATCGGCAATGCCAGTTAGCTGAACAATATCGCCAGCTACACCTTCTGAAACTTCACTTTTACTAATGCCGTGGCTCATATAAATACTATCAACTTTAGCTTTTGCTTGAGTGCCGTCTTTTTTGCACAAAGTTACTTGCTGTGCAGATTTAATGCGACCACGAGTTATACGACCAATAGCATATTTGCCCTTGAACGAATCATGAGCTAGTGCTGTAACCAGCATTTGAAAAGGCTTTTCTAGCTCGACGCTAGGAGCTGGAACATGATCTGTTATGGCATCAAAAATAACTGATAAGTCTGCGTCTTCGTTATCGGGGTCACTTGGAATTTGCTTCCAAGCTTTACCGGCTCGGCCAATAGCATAGTAAATTGGGTAATGCAGTTGATCTTCGTGAACAGCAAGTTCCAAAAACAAATCTGCTAGTTCGTCTTCGACCTCTTGAATGCGTTTGCCTGGCTTATCTATTTTGTTGATTACTACAATTGGTTTTAGCTCAGCTGCAAGTGCCTTGCCAAGTACGAACTTAGTTTGAGGCATAGGGCCTTCTTGGGCGTCAACAATCAACAGACAGCCGTCGGCCATATTAAGCGTGCGCTCGACTTCTCCAGAAAAATCGGCGTGACCTGGTGTGTCAATGATGTTAATTCGATAATCGTCGTGCATCACTGCCGTAACCTTTGCTGTAATAGTAATACCGCGTTCTTTTTCTTGATCACCAGAATCCATAATCAGGTCCTGGCTCATTTCGCTTTGATTATCACGAAATGTTTGCGACTGCTTTAGTAAACCGTCAACTAGTGTGGTTTTGCCGTGGTCAACGTGAGCAATAATAGCTATGTTTCTAATCTTAGTTGGATCTTGTAAGGTTTTCATATTTTGCTATTACTGCCCCTTCGCAGTTTGCCAGCACGACCTGCGCGACCGATACGGTGCACATAGTCTTGGTAAGACTGTGGCTGAGAATAATTAATCACGTGAGATATGTCAGCTACGTCAATTCCTCTAGCAGCTACATCAGTTGCTACCAAAATTTTAGTTTTGCTGGCCTTGAACTTATCAAGTGCACGTTGTCGTTGTCCTTGGCTTTTACCGCCGTGTATTGCATCGGCTGAAAATCCTCGAGCAACAAGTTCGTTACTAAGCTTTTCTACACTACGCTGAGTTTCGTCAAAAACAATAACTTTGTCAACTTCTTGCTTGAGCAAGATATCGTGTAATTTATCCATTTTGTCGTGATTGCCAGCATAACGAACCACATCTTGGTTAACATTTTCGCTTGAATCACCATTTTTAACGGAAACAGTTTTTGGATTACTAGAAAAGGTTCCAATCAAGTTTTGAACGCGAGTATCCATAGTTGCAGAGAAAAAGAAGGATTGTCGATCTTTACTCATGGCATCTAAAATAGTGCTCACGTCGTTCACAAAGCCCATATCGAGCATACGGTCTACTTCGTCTAAAACAATCATATTAAAGTTTTCTAATCTCAAAGTTCCGCGGTCCATATGGTCCTTAATGCGACCAGGAGTGCCAATTACAATTCGGGGGTTACCGCGTAAGTCACGTAGTTGTGGACCCATGCTGGTTCCACCAATTAGTAAAGCTCCACTAAAACCACCGCCCTTACCAATACTGCGACATTCGTCTTCAATTTGCTGTGCTAACTCACGAGTTGGCGCTACTATCAAAGCTTTGGCGTTTTGCTTATTTATAAGAGTGTTAATTACAGGAACCGCGAAAGCCGCTGTTTTACCGGTGCCAGTGTTGGCGATACCGATTATATCGTTACCTTCAAGTGCCAATGGAATGGTCTGATCTTGAATAGCCGAAGGCGTTTCGTAGCCTTTAGCTGTTAAATTGTCATGAATTATACTATCTACCTGAAAATCACTGAATTTATTAGTAGAAGTATACTGTGTTTCGATGGTTGGCTTGGCAGCCTGAACGAAACGTGACGGGTTAATGTATTCACCTCGTCTTTTGTTGCCGCCACCTGAGCGACCGCGGTTGTTGCTACGCCCACGATTTTTTGAGTTATATACTGAATATTTGTATGAAGCCATAAAAAAAGAATCCTTTGTCTGCTTACTAGTTAAATTAATTATCTCGATT
Source organism: bacterium (assembly GCA_010027485.1). Taxonomy (GTDB): domain Bacteria; phylum Patescibacteriota; class Saccharimonadia; order Saccharimonadales; family UBA4665; genus RGVC01. Next base: position 4,182 of record RGVC01000032.1, read on the forward strand.
GCTATTCATTTGAACAATACTATTACATTAGCACGATATGGCTTCTATGTCAACTCGAATATAGCTCTTCAACTTCTATGTCGGAGGCTGCTTCTATTAGCGCTTTACCTAAAGTGTGTACATCTGTCTCGGCGCCACTGGCAATACGCACGCTCGGGTTATGTAAATCTGGCAGGATACGGGCAGTGTCAAAACCAAAACTCTGTCCTAGCTCGGCGTTTTCACGCACTGTTTCGTTGTCCCAAAGGGCCTTAGCTAAATCAAATTGACCAATTTCTAGGTCGGCTTTCAAAAACAACACTGGTGAAGCGCCACGTGGTAAGAAATTATAGGCGTAGGTATGATCTGGATGAGAATGTATGCCAGGATGCACCACCTTGAATGGTGCTCCTTCGTGCTCAGCAATCGACAAATAAAGCGCCAGCTCGGCAGCGTTTTTAAAGAGTCGTTCATTACGCTCGTCAAACTCTTCTAGGCTATCTGGTAAAAGTTCAGTTATTAGATTAACACTGGCCACTCCCGGCAAATTGCCACTTGAACGCCTAAGTGCCCGAGCATCACTTAGAAGTTCTTCATTCTTGCTGTACAAAAAGCCTGACAGCTCAGTATTGGCCGTATAGGCTTTGGTGCCGCTCTCCACAACTATCACTTTGTTTTCGGAGCTCAACTGCTCGCCAAGTGGCAAGCCCGTAGATAGTGGCAAGGTATTATCTAAAATCACAATCGGCTCTTTTTCTAAGCTATTACAAACTGCCAACAGGTGTTCCACGTCGAGAACTGGTACATTTGGCGAATTCCCTACTGTTTCAGCAAAAATTACTTCTGGCTGAGCGTAACCTAAATTATGTTCAATATTATCTTTGTCTTGCGGGTTAAAACAGCGTATTTCTACGCCACGATTACGCAGATTTTTCTGAATAAACTCATTGGTCTGACTATAGAGCGCTGGCGGACAGGCCAAAACTGCACCTTTTGCAAGCTTGTCTTCCAGGGCAATCTCTAGCGCCGAAGTCACCGCCGCCATGCCACTGCTATAAAGCAAAATTTCGTCTTCATTGACCCTAGCAAACTTACTAGCTTCGGCCTCGGCCTCGCCAAGCGACACATTACCGTCGCGCGGATACAAACTATTTTCTCGGTAGTTATCTCTGTTGTTAATGCCCCTAATTAGTGAATCTACTGATTCGAAACTTGGGACTGAATTGTTGCGTGACTCTATACTCATGATATAAAAAAATCCTTTCTACGATTTATCTGTTCACGCAGGAAGGATAATTAATTGATATCTTTCCTGACTTGTCAGGCTAGACTTAGCACCTTGCCAAAGTGGTAGGTTGCTGGCGGGTTAACGAGCTAGATCTCTCGCCGCACTCTTTATATTTTATTTAATTGTTAACATTATTATCTTATCAAAAACCCTAAATACATTCAAATGCCTATCAATGTAGAATTTTCCTAATTGTAAATAATACATCTATAAAACTTAAAATGCCTAAAATTAATAACAGTAGTATGATATAAATTTAACAGAGTAAAAATTCTATATAAAAGGAAAATTATGAAAACAAAAATCAAAAAACTCACCCAAAAAGGCTTTAGCCATTT
>RGVC01000033.1 GCA_010027485.1 bacterium
TGTAAAAATAACTCTGTATCTACTGTATCGGGGTCAAATTACGAAAAAACGGTAGAACAACTAGGAGAAGAAATATGTAGTGCTTTACATTATATATTTTCTTGCAGCGGTAATAATGTACGTAATAACTTAACTAAACTAGTAGAAACTAAGCCTTTACTTCATATACCTGGTCTAGAAAACAGGCTTATAGAGTTATTAAAGTTATCTACTTTTACTTTACGTACAGGTAAGCATATTGAGTACCGCCCTGGCGGTATTAATTTTTCTATCGTAGGTAGGAATGCTTCTATAGAAGAACGTAGTCTATACGTAGCTTATGATACAGCTATTAAAGAAAGACAGATGCTAGCAGATTTGCTAAATAGAGAATTTCCTAACTTAGAAGTATCTATAGGTGGAGAGACTGGTTTAGATATTGTAGCCTTTGGATGCAATAAGTCGCAAGTTACACAGTATTTTGATAACACAGAGTTACTATTTTTTGGCGATGCTATGTATAAAAGCGGTAATGACTATTCTCTAGCTAAAGCCATAAAAGATAACAACCTGGGGCAAGTTTATCCAGTAAATTCTTGGGAAGATACTTATAAAATACTACTTGCACTACTCTAACAGATACCTTAAAATTAAAAAAGAGATAATTAATGCAGAAGCATGAAGTAGATATTGCCGTACAACAACTATATACAGAACTTATGGAAGAAGGCTGTAACCCGCTAACGGTTGCTGCTTCTTTTATGATTTCTGCTTTTCTAATCTATTCTAGCGAGTTATCTAAAAAAGACTACCATGAGGTAGTTGAAGGTATCTTTAATCGCGCAGATACATTTATTGAAAAACGTTACAGTAACCTAAACTGATAAGGTGTAGTATGGCTAAGCAAAACTATGGCGAATGTACAGGTAAGTGTCCAGTCTGTACTATAAATCTTTGGAGCTCTACAGGTGGTAAACCTGTGATATTTCCTTGTAATATTGAGAAATGTCCCTACGAACATCCAAAGAAACAAAATCGCCATCTAGGACAACATCTTCTATCTCCAACAGGCTCAGGATTAGCTCAGATAGAATAAAGAAGGAGTTACAATGGAATCAGGCTACTTATCTAGAGAAGCAGTTAAAGATTTATTAGCAGTGCGGGAAGGAGAGTCGCAATATCTTCGCAACCGTGTTGACTCCTTAGAAGCCGAAAACGAGAATTTACGCAAAATTATAAGTAATTTACAAGCTAGCGTAGATGCTAAGGCTAGCAAGTGGAATATAGAATAACTACCTGTAAAGTCACTTTGCTCTTGCTAATTGCTAAGTGACGTGTTATAGTATTGTTACTGAATGAGGAACGGGTTGTCCCTCCAAGCATGGCCCCTGTTTCAGAGCTAATAGAGGAATAATTATGGCTGAAGCAACTGAGAAGAATACTAACTATACTCCAGAGATGCTGGAGAAAATCGTAGCAATGTATGCTGATGTAGGTAACGAAGGGCTTGAGGATATTGCTCTAGCTTTTGATAAGACTGTACGCAGCATTCGTAGCAAGCTAGTACGTGAAGGAGTATATGTAGCTTCGCCTAAAGGCGCTGCTGCAAAAGCAGATGGTCCCTCTAAAAAGGAACTTCTACGCGATATTGAAGCTCACGGATTTGATACCGAAGGGTTTGAAGGAGCAACTAAGATTGCTCTGTCCCGTTTACTTGGTCTAATTGCTAACTAAGTCATAGGGTGAAGGACGTAAGTCTTTCACCCTATTTTCCATTTTGGTAGTCTATAAAGTAGCTTTACTCTTGCTGGCTACTTATCTACGTGTTATATTACTTATAACATAGAGGAGAATAGTATGACTGCCTTCAACATCATTAAATCTCTGACTAAACAAGGTAATGCAGTAATCGGTGCTGGTTGCTACGCCGCAGCCCTGTCGTCTCGTGTAGATGGCAATAAAGTTATTAAAATCGGCAATAACATGGATGACCCGTGGCTGGATTACTATATGATTATCAAAGCAAACCAACACAATCCCTGTGTTCCCCGCATTTATTCGTTCTATATGGACCGCGATAGCAGGTATTACGTTTGTGTTATGGAGCGGCTGCAAGATTGTGGTGATAACGCTACTACCATCAGAAATGCAGACCTGTGCAAAGAATATACTCAACACTGGATTACTCGCGAAGAGTTTATCGAAGAAGCCTCAAAGCAACCTCGTACATTTCCTTATCCTGAGCATCTAGCTGATATTCTAGATAAAATCAGCGATCAAACAGATGTTATGGGTATTAAAGTGTACGACTGCGGCGATGATGCAGATATGGGCGGGATGCGTAGACTTGATATGCATAGCGGTAATTTTCTATACCGCGATGGCGCCATTGTAGTTACCGACCCTTGGTGCGAAGCCGATATTTCTGATATTACTAATGTAAGCGACTGGTGGGCTAGTAGGCAAGTAGCCTACTAGTTCATTTTTTATTTGACAAGTCAATTACTTTTTTGTAATATTGACTCTAGGAGAATAAGAAATGAAAAATCGTATACGTATTCTCAAGGGTAAATACAACAGAATACGCATATCAGATTGCGTATTTACTTTACTAAAGCCTCTTGATATAACTAAAGGAAAAGTTACAGCTATTGTAGATGCTAGCGAATTACTAGGTCCAGAATATGCTATAGTAGCTATAGATGTAGAAGACTATAAACTAATAGATTGAGTCTTCGCAGGAAAAGAGAAGCTATTGAGCTTTGTAATTAATAAAAGACAAGTTGAGCTATTAATACCTACAAACTCAGCTGAGTGGTATGCGCTACTTGCAGAGTTTTTACCTAAGTACGAGATAAATTCTGCTCTACGAGCAGCAGCTTTTATAGCACAGTGTTCACATGAATCTTCCGGGTTTACTAGGTTACGAGAAAACCTAAACTATAGTGCCGAAGGTTTAAATAAAACATTCCCAAAATACTTTATTAATGCGGGCAGAGATGCTAATGCATACGCAAGAAACCCAGAAAAAATTGCTAATATAGTATATGCAAGTAGAATGGGTAATGGTGATACAGCCTCAGGTGATGGCTGGAGATTCATAGGACGCGGAGTAATTCAGTTAACAGGGCACGATAACTATGCCGCTTTCGGAGCTACTGTACACTTAACAGCAGCAGAAACTGTTACCTATTTAGAAACTAAACGTGGAGCACTAGAAAGTGCTTGCTGGTATTGGAAAACTAATGGCTTAAATGCTCTTGCAGATAAGTCAGATATTACTTCTATTACTAAACGCATAAATGGCGGTACTTTAGGATTAGAAGAACGTAAAGCGCTTTATAATAAAGCATTACAAGTATTAAATTAATATAGAGAATATAATGAGTCATATACCTTACTACGGACAAACAGAAAGTAAATCAGTGACACAACCTAAGAACGGTTATGAAATTCGGGCACAACTAATTGAAGTAGCAAAAGACTATGTAGAGAAGCAAGCTAAAGCTAATATTGACTACGTAGAGAAAATGCAAGCTCTTGGTAAAATCCAGCTTGACGAGTATGTACAGGCTCTTAAGCCATACACTATGGTTGATATCATGTCCAAGGCACAAGAAATGTATAATTTTGTGTCTTGCAAGGATAAAGGTAATGCAAAGTAGAATTGAATATAACAAGTTTGTAGATGAGTATTTTATCACTATTCCTGACGATATTATTGAGTTACTAAAACTTGAGGCAGGTGATATCCTTGAGTGGACAATAGAATCGGATCGTGTTTATCTTGCAAAACGAGAAAAAAAATAAAAACATTGGTATAACATTCTCCGCATTTGATTTATTTCATGCGGGGCATGTTGCCATGTTAAAAGAAGCTTCAGAGCTTTGTGACTACTTAATAGTAGGTTTACAGATTGACCCATCAATAGAGCGCCCTGAGAAAAATCAGCCAATTCAATCAGTATTTGAACGGTATGTGCAGCTTAAAGGTTGTGTGTATATTGATGAAATTATTCCTTATACCTATGAACGAGAAGTAGAAGATATACTGTTAACTTATCCTATTAATGTTAGGTTTATAGGTGAAGAGTATAGAGATAAGAATTTTACTGGTAAAGCTATTTGTGAGAACAAAGGCATACTAATACACTATAATAATAGAAAACATACGTTTTCTTCATCAGGATTACGTAAACGCATAAGCGATTACGAGTTTCTTCATAAAGGTGAATAATGACTAGAACAGAATGGCTTGCTAAAAAGCATAGAGAATTAGATAATACTATTACTACTTTAGAAGATCAAAAAGACGCACTGTGGTCTGATAAACATAGGGCAATGTTGCAAGACCTTAAAAAGCAAAAGTTAGTAATTAAAACAGAACTAGAGATAGAACTAGCAACCCAAAATGTTTCAAAGTAAAAAACCAGAATACCGAGTACTAGTATGTGGTGGACGAGACTATGGTAAACGTTGGGACGAATGCCACAGTAAAGAATCTGAGTTGGTAATCGTTCACGGTGCTGCTACAGGAGCAGATAGCTTAGCCTCAGCTTGGGCTAAAAGCAAACATATACGAGAAATGCCTTTTCCAGCAGACTGGTCTGGCGGTCGTAGCGCAGGCATAGAACGTAATATAGAAATGTTAGAAGAGAGCGAGCCTCAGCTAATTATAGCTTTTCCGGGCGGTAACGGTACTGCTCATATGGTTAGCCTTGCTCGTAAAACTAAAACACCTTTGCTAGTGATAGAAGATGAAAATAGTTAAGACCGAATATGACGGGTGGGAATACTACAGCGGTAATGATCGTACTAGTATAACTGTTAGTGAGCTAGATGATATACAAGAGACTCAGGTACTTGGCCCTGACGGAAAACCTTATGTAATGAAGCGTATCAGAAACCCTATTGGTTTCAGACGCAACAATAGTACTAACTAAAGTTAAAAGCGCCTTGCCGGGCGCTTTTTCTTTTGCTATATTGAGAGAGCAACCATACTTTGACGCCGTTTTGGATACAGTCTTGTAAAGTAAGCGCGTTTCTGAGTGGAACTACTTTTTGAAGACCCAACATTCCCAGGATCTACATTTAGTTGCAATATTCAACGCACAGAGTTTTAAGCTCCTCTTTAAAAGTCTTGGAATAGCAGTTGAGCGAGTCTAACTTTTACTTGAAACTTGCTGATTCGCCTTTAGTGAGTTCTTTTTGGCAGAAAAGTTATAAGTTGAAACCAAGACTCTCTAATCGTTGGGCTTCAGTTTGCAACATTTGTCTCGTCATGCCCTTGTGAGTCTAGATGGCCTCAGCACATCCATTTACTGGCCCCTTTAGGTTAATCACAAGTACACCGCTTTTGTCGAACGGTCTCAAAACTTGCAGATTTACCTTGCTCCGACCGTCTTGTAACTTCAAGTACAAATAGGCTAGTTCCTCATACCTTTCAACACGTTCTTCGTTTTAGACTGAAAGCACTTGACTTTTTCGGTAAGCGAAAGTGCATCCATACTGTTTAGCAAACATAAGCTGTGCTTCTTCTTCCTCGATGAAGCCAATGAGTAGTTCAAGCGATTCTTCATTACCAGGCTCTCCTTCAGAAAATGGTCATGAAAAAGTCGGAATTTCTTTATTCGTTTTGATTTTTGGGTTCATCATGGCGTT
>RGVC01000034.1 GCA_010027485.1 bacterium
TGTATAAATAATGAGTCAATGTCCACTGAGTATTCAGTGACTTTCCCTATTTTCTCACCACTTGTAGTTACTACTGGTTTGCCAATTATGCTGTAGTCGATCTCGATAATTTCTTTCAATCGTATTAAATCTTCATGATCGCTTAATGAGTCATGATCATTCACTACAAATCCCTTACGATTAATTTCTCTGATGTCTTGAAAAAGTAATATTTGAGTTTTTTTATCTCCTAATACATCGCAGTAGAAACCTTCTATTTTCAAGTTATGTGGGTTTAAAATTGCTTCCTTGGTTATTGCTATCTTGTGGCCAGTTCGTAGACTAATTATTGGTTTATTGAGCAAAGTGTTATTAAGCTTTAGCATATTTTTATTATACTCTAGTGGACAAACTTAATTATTAAATAATTTAATGAAATTTTGACTTTCTAAACGCTACTGCTTGGAGAATTTACTGGGTGGCTAATACAATTCTGGTTACTATGCGGTGGACAAAAGTAATTAGTCTAAAAGTTTTCACAGTTTTGGTCTTCTGCGGAATACTTGTAGCTAACATGCTTGGGTCGGCGCTGGCTGAATCAGCTCCAAATCCCTCCCTCATAATAAGCCAACTTAAAATAACTAGTAGTAATGGACAATTCGTAACTCTATATAATACGACCAATACTGTACTAGATATGAACAAGTTTCAGCTTGCCTACTTCAACAGCTACGATCTGGGCAAAGCTACAAGTAGTAGGCTAATTGCACTGTCGGGCAGTCTTCCGCCGCATAGTTACTATATGTTAAATGACAGTTCGCTGAATATTTGTTATCAGATTACGATTAATTCAATAAATTTAGGCTTCTCGTCTGTGGCAGGAATGATACAGCTGGTTTCACTTAACCAGTTAAGTGTCGGCGGTTCTATTACTCCAGTAGCTATAGATTATGCTAGTTGGAGCAAAACTGCCGTAAGTGGAGCACAAACCTTGCCGGCTAGTACCAATGCTTTTTTGCTTAGGCAGCCATTAGATACTTCTCGGAATCCAATCGTATCCCTGCCGGGTTCTGGTAGTTGGCTTCAGGTGCAGCCAGATGTCAATAAACCATGTCAGCTAGTAACTAATTCTAGCCCATCAAATATTGTCAATACTGGCATGAATCAATTATTGCCACCATCTGAACCCGGCGTGGTTTTCGTCAACTCACAACCTGACGCAGTTAGTTCTGAACCCTCAATACCGGTATCAGATATTGGTCTCAAATCTCCACTCATCAGCGAATTATTGCCAAATCCGAGCCCAAATAGTGTCAATGCCAGCGAAGAATATATTGAGCTTTATAATCCAAATGATAAACCTTTTGACTTAAGCGGTTTCATTTTACAGTCCGGTTTATCTACTGTTCATAAATATAGTTTTACTCCTGGCACTGTTCTTGCACCGAATAGTTTCACGGCATTTTATACTGATAACACTGGTTTAACTCTTAGCAATACAAACGGCGTAGTTAAATTATTTGATCCGCTCGGAAACTCTATTTACTCAACAGCTAACTATTCAAGTGCTAAAACAGGCCAGGCCTGGGCTCTTAATAATGGCGTATGGGCATGGACTGGTGAGCCTACTCCAGGTGCGGCAAATAAAATAATCCTCCCAGCTTTAGTAAAAACTAAAGCACTCAAATCACAAGCTAAGAAGCCTTCTAGTAGCAAGCAAAAAACCTCAAAAACCAGCAAGAAACCTAAAAAAGCTAAGAAAATTAGTATGTCTAATACGGCCAGTGAACCAGTTAAAGAACATTCCCTACAAGCTTGGGCACTTGCTATAATCATCTGTCTCGCGCTACTATACGCTTGTTATGAGTACCGAACAGACATTAGTAATAAAATCTACAAGCTTAGACAACACTTTAGAAATCGCCAACAACCTAGCTAAGAATCTTAAAGGAGGTGAAGTAATAGAGCTGGTCAGTGATCTCGGTGGCGGTAAAACTAGTTTCGTAAAAGGTTTGGCCAACGGAATTGGAGTTAAAGAAAAAGTCCACAGCCCTAGTTTTACAATCAGTGGCGAGCATCAAGGCGACACACTTAAGATTTACCATTTTGATTTTTATAGACTCAAGGAACTAGGCATAATGGCGCAGGAGCTTGAAGAGATACTTGAAGATAAAAGTTCCGTTGTAGTAATTGAGTGGGCCGATATAGTAGAAGACATATTGCCCGCAGACACTTTAATAATCCATATAAAAGTAACCTCAGAAAACAGAAGAAATTTAGAAATACATTATAATGATAAAAATAAATATCTAATTCCCCGCCAATACTTAACAAGTTAAGCTATGATTATACTTACATTACGAACCGACAAACCAGATTCAGAAATAGGCTTATACGAGCAGACAACCCCCCTTGCCTATCATGTTTGGCATGCCAATCGCCAGCTGGCTGAAACAATACATAAAGCCATAGAAGAGCAATTGAAATTACAAAAAGTTGACTATAAAGATTTAAGAGGAATAGTTTTTTACAAAGGGCCTGGCAGTTTTACGGGTCTAAGAATTGGTGCAAGTGTAGTCAACGCCCTAGCCTCTTCATTGGGAATTAGTATTGTTGGATCTACTGGGGACGACTGGAAAGAACAAGGCATAAATAGTCTGCTAGAAAATCAAAATGATGGCATAGTTGTGCCTGAATATGGTGCATTACCAAATGTAACTATTCAAAAAAAGTAGATTTTATAATTGACCATCAGGCTTAAAAAAAGTATATTTAAAGCATGTATTTCAGTGTGTGAGAGACATACGGGGATTCATTTTTAACCACAATATTAATTTGATTTTCAGATAAGAGACTTAAATAAGACTAGAGATGTGATAGCGATGTCTTCATAAAAAAAGTTCTTACCTGCTACATTTAGGAGAAATACCATGTTAGAAGTATTGCTAGCAATTGCTGGTCTAGCTATTGGTTTTGGTTCTAATGCAGTTATTACAAAACGCCGCATTGGATCTGCCGAAATCAAGGCCGAAAAAGAATTAGAAAAAGCCAAAAAAGAAGCAAATAGATTAATAGAAAAAGCACGTGAAGAATCAAGTAAAGAAATTGACGAAACTCGCAAGGCTGAACACGCCCGCCGAGGTGAATTAAAAGATCTAGAAAAAAGGCTAGTAAGCCGTGAAGAAAACCTAGATCGTAAGTTAGATGAGCTAGATAAGCGCAGTGAAACATTGCGAAAGCACGAAGACGAAGTTGATCAACTAAAAAATGAGATTCGTGAAATTCGAGGCAAACAACAAGAAAAGCTAGAAAAGATTGCCAAACTTACAAAAACTGAAGCTGCTGAAAAACTCATGCAAATGACAGAGCGTGACATAAAAGATGATCTTACGGGACTAGTCGCCAAACTGCAGAATGAAGCCAAAGAAACTGCCGATGAAAAAGCTGCCGTAATCATAACTACTGCTATGGAGCGCATGGCTAGTGAAGTAACGGCTGAGCGTACCATTACCAGCCTTAAGCTTTCTGATGAAGAAATGAAAGGACGCATAATCGGTAAAGAAGGCCGAAACATCCAAGCCTTGCAACGGGCTACAGGTGTTGACATCATGGTTGATGACACTCCTGGTTATGTTGTTTTAAGTAGTTTTGATCCTGTTAGAAGAGAAGTTGCCAGACAAACTATGGAGATGTTAATGAAAGATGGTCGCATCCATCCAGGTCGCATCGAAGAAGTTATAACTAAAGCCCAAAAGCAAGTTGAAAAGGATGTAATCCGCGCCGGAGAAGATGCAGCTCGTGAAGTGGGCGTGGTTGGTATTCCAAAAGAAGTACTACAACTGCTTGGTGAACTTAAATATCGAACAAGCTATGGTCAAAATGTTCTCAAGCATTCAACCGAAATGGCGCACATTGCTGGTGTAATTGCTGACGAAGTTGGCGCAGACGTAAAAATCTGTAAATATGCCGCCCTAACACATGATATGGGCAAGGCTTTGTCTCACAAGGTGGAAGGCAAGCACCATCACATTAGTGGTGAAATGCTCAGAAAATATGGTGCTCCAGAACCAGTTGCCTTAGCCGCCGAACAACATCACGACGACATGGAAGCTACAAGCCTAGAAGCTTTGGTTATTCGTGTGGTTGATGCCGTAAGCGCCGCAAGGCCAGGTGCTAGGAACGTTAGTGCTGAAAACTTCGGTGATCGTATGCGTGAATTAGAAAACGTAGCCAATGGTTTCCCTGGCATCGAAAAATCTTACGCAATTAGCGCCGGTCGAGAGATCAGAATATTTGTTAAACCTCAGTCCATTGACGACTTAAGTGCTATTAAACTAGCCCGTGATATTGCCACCAAGATTGAATCAACCATGCAATATCCAGGCACAATAAAAGTGAATGTCATCCGCGAAACTCGCGCCATAGAATTCGCCAAATAAACATATTCAAAAAGTATATAATTAATATATGAATATATTGTATGTTGGTGATGTGATGGGTGAAATGGGCTTGAAGGCAGTTGAGCAAATAGTGCCTCAGCTTCGAAATGAATTAAAACTTGATTTAGTTATCGCCCAAGCCGAGAATACTTCAGACGGTAAGGGAATTGTACCTAGTGATTTTTATAGGCTTAAAAAAGCCGGCGTAGATTTTTGTAGTGGCGGAAACTGGAGTTTAAAAAAAGATGAGATAATTTCAAATCTCAGTGATCCTAGTCAGCCAATAATTAGACCAGCAAATTATCCTGACGGCACTCCAGGACTTGGCTATAAATATGCCAAAACTAGCAAGGGCGATGTTCTAGTAGTTAGCTTAGTGGGTCAAATAGTAGGGCGTGATTCTACTAAGACCATAGATAATCCACTCAAAAAAATAGATGATATTTTAGAACAAGAAAAAGACCACCGAAAGATTGCAACGGTGGTTAATTTCCATGGTGATTTTTCGAGCGAGAAAGTTGTTATTGGGCATTATTTAGACGGTCGAGCAACACTGGTAGTTGGCGATCACTGGCATGTGCCAACAGCCGATGCCAGAGTATTGCCAGAAGGAACAGCACATATAACGGACGTCGGCATGTGTGGGGCTCTTGATGCTTCACTTGGCGTAAAATATGACTCAGTAATTCCTCGTTGGCGTGATGATCAACATACCCGGAACGAGCTAGAGGATTCTGGGTCTATTCAATTCAATGCAGTTTTAGTTAAATCTAATGAACACGGTTTGGCTGATTCTATAGCCCAAATTCAGCGCACAATTTAACAGTGGCAATATTGCCGAAAATACTGTATAATCAACCTCTGTAAATGATGTATTTACGGGGTGTGGCGCAGTTGGTAGCGCGCGCGGTTTGGGACCGCGAGGTCGAAGGTTCAAGTCCTTTCACCCCGACCAAAAAAAGAACTTCAAATGTCTGAAGTTCTTTTTATTTTGGAGTACAATAGTGGTTATGGCTTTTGTACTTTCGGTATTGATTGTTTTAGCGCTACTACTGGCTAGTGAGTGGTGGTGGCGGCAGAAACAAAAAGTACACAATGAATTTAGCCGTAAATTTGTGCATATAACTGTTGGTAGTTTTGTAGCATTTTGGCCATATTTATT
>RGVC01000035.1 GCA_010027485.1 bacterium
ACTCAGATAAAAACCATCTGCAATACAGGCACCCAAAACCTTGAGGCCGATAAAACTATCGATGCCACCGGCCAATTCCTGATGCCCGGATTGTTCGACATGCACGTCCATGTGCACGACGAACCATATATGCCACTGTTCTTAATGAACGGCATTACGGGAATTAGAGATCTTGGAAGTGTTACAGATATATTTAAACGCCGCGACAATATCGCCAGCGGAAAAGAGCTAGGCCCGAGACTATTTGTTTCTGGCAAAATCCTAGAAGGCGACCCGCCAACCTGGGGAGATGCTTTTTATATAATTAAAACCAAAAAACAAGCCATTGATACCGTTCATTGGCTCAAAGACCATCAGGCTGATCAGGTAAAGGTATATGATAGCCTTCCTGCAGAACTTTATAAAATTAGCATCAAAGAAGCCAAAAAACAGGGTCTTAAAGTTGCTGGGCACTTAAATCAATACATGCCTGCCGCCGAAACCATTAATTTGGGCTTGGATAGTGTCGAGCATTTTGGAATTACACTGGGATGGCTTATTGGCGACATAACGCGGGAGCTTTCTAAAATACCTGGAGCAGAAGATTTTAATGTAATAACTAAATATAAAATAAATGACAAAAAGCTTCATGATGCAGCCGAAGCCTTCAAGACAAACAATGCATATTTGTGTCCAACTCTTATTCTTGAAAAACAATTGAGCCAATATACTGAATACAAAGAACTACTAAAACAAGTAGATACTCGATATTTTGATCCAAATAGTCAATATTGGATTCCAAAAAAAGCCAATGGTGAAGAAGGCTTAGATGATAGAAATAAACTATTCTATGACAATATAAAGAGTCTTCGCGAAGGCACAAAAGGGGTTTTAAAAACCCTCAAAAAAAGTGCCACCATACTGGCTGGCACAGACACCCCTAATCCTTTTGTTATGCCGGGTTATTCTTTGCACCAAGAGCTGGAGCTGCTGGTTGAGGCTGGGCTTACTAATTATGAAGCTTTGCAGGCGACCACTACAAACGCCACCAAATACCTAGACGTAAGCGATGAGCTAGGCACTGTGGAAACAGGCAAGACCGCCAATCTAATTTTGCTATCCAAAAACCCCCTGAAGGACATCAAAAACAGCACCACCATCCAGACCGTCATCCTAAACGGTCAACCCCACTCCCAAACATCCCTCGCTCAGCGCGCATTATTGACAAACAAGTAACCAAGTTTTATAATAGCGGAATTGTGAATAGAAGTGGTGAATGGACTAATTTTGAGTATAATAGCCGGCCTAAAGGAGTAGAGGCCGAGCTTCAGTACGGCATCGAATATCCGTGGGGCGCGCTGCATGTGAGCAAAAATGCCCACCAGGCCTACAATTTCGTGCCACTTGTAGAAGGAGTGAAAAATGGAGATGGCATTAAGCTTGATCCAGTAGAGGATTTTCCAATGAGAACAGACATCTATTTACTAGAGCCTGAAGAATATATAAATATGGCCAGTGAAGGCACCCTGCCTAAACAGCCTTATATGACCGAAGACGGTATGGGTGCTACATTCTTCCACAAAGGTGGTATGGAAATTATCTTAGGCCTAAAAGGGCGCACTGATACAGCTGTAGAATATGCAAAACAACAACTCCCAAGAATTGCAGACAGCCTAAATATCCCACTAGATGACGACGAAGTAAATGATAAAATTGAGCAAGATATGCCACAGGTGGCGCTAAAATATCTTTGTGGTCTAGCAAAAATTGCTATCGAAAATTCTGCCGATGAATTCGTGCGCGCCGATATGGCAAAAAAAGCTATGCGCGTTTCATCCTACACAGGCGTTCTAGCAATACTTGGCACCACTACAATGCTCGGCATCGGCTTAGCTGATAATGGAAATGTAGACGTTTTCGAAGCTTTGGCATCGGTTGGCTTCTTGTCTGGTCTAGAATTAATGCGCCACGTACCCATGAAAGCTCATTTCAAGTACACCAATGAGCGTGAACGCAAAATGGAAGTCATGACCACCGGCTACGGCAACACCATTTCCAATGACATTTATAAAACCTATTCAGCTGAGCACTTCAACAAGCAAGCTAAAGCCATGCTCCGAGAAGACTAAAAATAGCTTATATTAAATAACATTGATTTTTATTTCAACTGTACTTTTTGGAATATCGTTTTTGCCTTCAAAAACTAGAACAAAATCTTCTTTGTAAACACCTTTTTTATTTCCGGCATTAATATTGAATTTAAATTCAAGTTTTTCACCAGGCCTAGCTCTGTGACTATTCCAGGTTGAATCATATTTTTTTGACGGATTTTCAAATTGCACAGTAGGTCTGTTACCTGAAAACCAACTCTTATCTTTAAAGCTGCTATCTCTATTTGTAGGATTTGCAGTAGCTAGCACCAGAGGTGTTTTGTCGTAAGGGGTGTTAAGGCCATAGTCAAAAAGACGCATGTTTGAGTCATTTTTATATCTCAAAATAACTTCTTTTTTTGATCCAGCTTTTATAGTGATTTTCATTACTTTTTTTTCGGGAGTAATGACAGCTGCTGAGTAGTCTGCTTCAGAGTATTTTTGATAATAATCATTAAGATCAGGACTTAGTCTGCGAAATTTATTAATAGCTATTTTGTTGCGCATACTATCTATTTTATGGAGCCTTGACTGCAGTCTAGGTTTATTAGATTTTTTCTGAAAGCATAGTAAAATTTGCGTAATTGCATAATTACTAAAAGGTATTTTGGCTTCCACAAAATTTTTGTCATTTAAGATTTTAGACATGGTTGTCTTATTAGTGAAGGCTGAATTAAGAGGGCTGTAATTAATTTTAGTATCTATTTCATTTGAATATAGCCTAAGCTGAAAACGATTAGCGACTAAGCCATTTTTTGACATCTCATCAAATAGTTTATCTAAATCTTTTAGCCTCCATACTATAGTATCGGAGTCTTTGTCTACTGTTTTTTCGAAGCTAGATATATTCAATTCAGTAGTAAATATTAGCCATCCTTTTTCTTTTAAATAAGACCCCGATCTTATTAGATGATCAACTGAGGCTTTCATTGAGCCTAAATGGCCAATCACACAGTTATGCCAAATAAAATCATACTTATTAATAAATTTTTTATTGGTTTTAAGCATGTCATATGGCTGATAGTCCACAAGCTCATTAAAAGATTTTTTATCAACAATTTTTGAATAAAATAACTCATTTTTATTATTGGTTAGCTGACCGTTATCCCACTGCTTGGCTTGTTTGGTATTTGGATCTTGATCAGTTGCCGTCACATTCACACCATATTTAGCAAAAAGAGATACTAATTCTTCCTTTCCAACACCCATGCCAAGTCCATGTTTGCCTGGCTTAAGGAGGCCTCTGTCCTCAATTGCCTGCGCTAAGGCAGCTGTTTCCCAGTATTTGGCGTGATGTCCAGCGTAGAATCCCATTATTTTTGCCCATTTTTTATACCACTGAGCTTTGTAATCAGCATCTATGCAGTCTGTAGGTTTTAACACTTCAAAAGCTCCAATCTATTTGTCTAATTGCTATTATATTAATTATATCAAAAGTATTATCGAACGATATAAAAACAAAATCTATTTATATATTATTGTTTCTATAGCATAATAATTGTTATGTATAAAAAAGTGCTTGGCCTGATAGCAATAGTACTTGCAGCAGTTACTATTTTTTCGGCGCAAGCGTCTGCGGTTGATACGCAAAATTTTGTAATTAAAAGCTTTGTTTCAGATTACTACTTGTCTAGAGATAAAAAAATGCATTCCCAAATGCAGGTAAAAGAAACTATCGTTGCTGATTTTCCGCTAACAGACCAAAACCACGGCATTTTAAGGGCTATCCCAAGAACGTACAACGGCAATAATTTAAACCTCAAAATAAACAGTGTTACAGATGAAACAGGTAATGCTTATAACTATACTTCTAAAACGGAAAACGATAATTTAATACTTAAAATTGGCGACCCAATTTCTTATGTCCATGGTCTAAAAACTTATAAGATTGATTACACACTTGATAGGGTTATCACTTTTTATGGTGACGACCACGATGAACTTTATTGGAATGTTAATGGTGATCAGTGGCCACAGGCCATGAATCTTGTGCAGGCTAACGTGCATATCCCAAATGATATTGCTGCAAATCTTTTGGATAAAACTGCGTGCTACACAGGTGCTTTTGGCAGCACTCAGTCCAACTGCACTATTATAAAGAGAAATACTGATAACGAAACTGTGATAAATATCAGTAGCTCAAATATTATTTCAAACGAGACTCTAACTTTTGTTATTGGTTTTAAAGCAGGCACATTTAAGCAAAGTTTTTTCGAGAGTAAAACATTTCAAACAATAGTAAACGTCTGGCTTGCAATTATCGTGCCCATAATTATTGCTGCCTTCATGTTAATTCGTTATATAAAATTTGGACGTGATCCAAGGGGCAGGGGCACAATAATACCTCAGTACGATAGACCAAAAAATGTCTCACTTATTGAAGCTGCAACAATTTATAATGAAAAATTACCAAAAAATGCCGTCAGTGCTACCATCATTGACCTTGCTATTAGGCGCTACATCAATATTATCGAAACATCTAAAAAGAAGTATAAATTAGTACTGTTAAAAAGCCCTGATGACCTCACTGATTATGAGCAGCAAGTTGTCAAAATGCATTTTAATGATACGACTCTCACAAAACCAGGCTCAGAAGTAGAGCTTGACTCTTTGAAATATAAGCTGGCGAAAAAATACGAAACTTTAGATGATAATATAAATTCTGATTTAACCAAAAAAGGCTACTTTAGATCTAATCCTAGTAAGGTAACCAGTAACTATATTGTTTTCGCAGTGGTATTATCAATATCTGGCTTTTTTGTTCTGTACTACATCCATAATTTATATGTTGGAGTAGGCCTATGGGTAGCTGGCGCCATAGTTGCAGCATTTGTAAAATCCTTGCCAGCTCGCTCCCAGCCAGGCGTTGAAATCCACGACTATCTGCTAGGCATGAAAATGTATATGAACATGGCAGAAAAAGACCGTATTGCCTACCTGCAGAGTCCAGAAGGTGTTCGTCAATTTGGTGACTCCACTAAGCCAGAAAACACTGTTCACTTATACGAGAAATTGCTGCCATTCGCCATCATCCTAGGAATTGAAAAGAAATGGAGCAAACAATTTGAAAATAACTATACCGATCAACAGCCTGACTGGTACCAAGGCAACTACACTGCTTTCAACACAGTTCCCTTAAGCTCATCAATATCAGATTTCACTAACATCTC
>RGVC01000036.1 GCA_010027485.1 bacterium
GTCCCTCCTCGCCCACCATTAAATACGACTTGCTTCTTGGCAAGTCTTATTTAATGTAGTGATAAACGCGAGAACCCGTATTCGCGTTAGCGAATGGTCGGTGAAGTGAAATCACGCGCAGAAATTTATTTCGAGCATGATTGAACGAAAGAAGGCCGTAGGCCGCTGTCCCTCCTCGCCCACCATTGAATGTCTGTCTTGGTGGCAGGCTTTTTTAGTTTATAGATTCCACAGCAAAAAGGTTACGGCCTTCTGGCTCACCATTGCGGGTTGATTGTACGTGAGAAAAATAGTTAGATTCGGAATGAGCAACGTTTATTTCAGAATATTTAATATGCTTTGGCTTTACTCCCATTTGCTCCAACCGATGACCAGTAAACCCTATTAAATCAATATAATAATGACCATTCTTATTTTCGATATATTGTTTCCATTCAGCAGACTGCAATTGATTACTGTCAACTTTTTCAAAATAATAGCTATCTTTAGATATTGACGGACCAAAGTAAAAACGCAAATTTTCAATTTTTTCATGCTTTGTTGTCGATATATAGCCTATTGCATTTTCTATCAAACCGGCTTCAGCTCCTCTCCTACCGACATGAAGCAAAGCTTTTAGGTTGGTTTCTAGGGAATAAACAACTAGTGGGATGCAGTCTGCCGGAAACAACGTAAAGGCTATATCTGCATTACATGTAATTAGTCCATCACATGCAAAAAAATTAATATGCTTTTCAAGTTTTTCTGTATCAAGGTCTACAAAAGTATTTCCGCTCTTGGATCTTATATCGGCTACATACTTTGATTCAATTATTTCAATTAGTTTTTTATGATTTTTCTCAACTTCTTTTTTTGAACCATAATTGTAGTCCATATTACCAAAAGCTTTACCAGCGTAAGTAATTCTAATATTGTCTAATTTTATTACTTTATGCATTTTTGTCTATTATAAGCTTCTTTGAATTAAAATCTAACTAGACATTATTTGCCACTTTGTACTATTTTGGAAGCGCAAGTTAGAAGTCTTCGAAAGAGGCATCATTTTAAGGTAGTGGCGGTGGCTGGTAGTGCCGGCAAAACCTCTACCAAATTTGCCTTAGCCCAGATGTTGGCCAGCAAGAAGAAAGTATTGTTTCAGGAAGGCAATTATAATGACAGACTGACTGTGCCGCTTATATTCTTTGGCCATGATCATCCCGGACTTTTTAATGTTTTTGGATGGATTAGCGTGTTTTACAAAAACTATAAAACCATCAATTCCGACTATCCATACGAATGCGTAATAGTAGAGGTTGGGACTGACGGGCCAGGGCAGATCGAACAGTTTGCTTATCTACAACCTGAAATTGCGGTACTAACATCTATTGCCGAAGAGCATATGGAATATTTTGACTCCATAGATGATGTAGCCAGAGAAGAAATGGCGGTCCACAAATACGCTAAGCTTCTAGTAGTAAATATTGATGATACGGATCAAAAATACTTAGAAGGATTAGACTTTACTAGTTATGGACTCAGTGAAAATGCTGACTATAGATTTACAAAATTATCCACTGGAGATTTACATAAGCCAACGGCTGAATTAGTTCTTTCTAATGGAACTAAAATTGAAGTTAAGCTCAACATGCTCGGAAGGCAAGGGGCTAAGATTTGCTTGGCAGCGGCAACTGTGGCTGACATGCTGGGTTATTCCAACGAAGAGATAATTAGTGGCTTAGAATCAATCAAGCCTGTTTCTGGCAGGCTAATGGTGCTTCATGGCAAAAATGACTCCAAAATTCTAGACGACACCTACAATGCCAGCCCGATAGCAGTCAAAGCGGCACTCGATGTTTTATGTAATACAAAAGCTAAGCAGAGGATTGCTATTTTAGGCTCCATGAACGAGCTTGGTAAGGACAGTAACGAACTTCATAAGGAAATAGGTGAGTACTGCGAAAGTAGTAAGCTTGATTTGGTAGTAACCATAGGCGAGCAGGCGTCTAATTATTTAGCGCCAGCTGCCAAAGATAAAGGTATCAAGGTGAGTTCTTTTAATAGCCCTTATGAAGCAGGTGAATTCGTAGCCGAACAAATTAAGCCAGGTGCAGTAGTTCTAGCAAAAGGTTCTCAAAACGGAGTATTTGCCGAAGAAGCAGTTAAAAAACTATTAGCTCACGCTAGTGATTCCAAAAAATTAGTTCGCCAAACTGCCTATTGGCAAGCCAAAAAAGCCAAGCAATTTTCCTAGGTAAAATTTAGCCGTGTAGAACTAATAAGCTACATCTGTTAAAATTATATCTGTTATGCAACAATACAGTCCGAAAAATATTGAGCCCAAGTGGCAGAAAATTTGGGATGAATCAGGCGTATATAAGGCCGATTTGAATAGCTCTAAGCCCAAATATATTGCTATGAGTATGTTTAATTACCCAAGTGGCGCCGGTATACATATCGGTCATGCCATGAATTACACCATCAGTGACGTGAAGGCTCGCTATAAACGGCAACAGGGATTTGAAAGCTATCACCCAGTAGGTTGGGACTCTTTTGGTCTGCCAGCCGAAAATTATGCTATAAAAACTGGGGTTTCACCGCAAAAAAGCATGGCCAAGATAATCCCTGATTATCACAAACAATATAAGGCCATGGGCTGGAGCAACGACTGGAGCAAAGAAATCGCCACTCACGAGCCAGATTATTACAAATGGACACAGTGGCTGTTTGTACAGCTTTACAATAACGGCCTTGCTTACCAAGATTCACGTATGCAGTGGTGGTGTGAAAAGTGCCAAACGGTGCTGGCCAATGAACAAGTGATCGACGGAAAATGTTGGCGTCACGACGGATCCGAAGATCCACTGGTAGATAAAAAAGAAGTTAAGCAGTGGTTTTTCAAAATTACGGATTACGCCGATGAACTTTTAGAATCAATCGAAGATTTGAACTGGTCCGAGGTAGTCAAGATTGCTCAGCACAACTGGATCGGTAAAAGCGTTGGTGGTGAGATTGATTTCAAAATTGATAGTAGCGACGACGTAATTAAAGTATTTACTACTCGTCCAGATACTCTTGCAGGAGCAACATTTATTGTTTTAGCTCCAGAGCACCATTTAGTGGAGCAGTTACTATCAGATGAAAATCGGTCAAAAGTTGATGAATATATAAAGTCCGCACAGCAAAAATCAGATGTCGAAAGACAAGCCAGTAAAGAAAAAAGCGGTGTTTTTACTGGTTCATATGCAATTAATCCAATTACCGACAAACAAATTCCGATTTGGATTGCTGAATATGTTTTAGTGGGCTATGGAACAGGCGCAATTATGTCGGTGCCGGCTCACGATGAACGTGATTGGGAGTTTGCCAAGCAAAACAATCTAGAAATCATTAGAGTAATCGACAATCAAGATCCAGATGAAGATTGCACGACAAGTGAAGGTATACTAATTAACTCCGATAGATATGATGGGCTAAAATCCGACGAAGCCCGCGAAAAAATACTCGAAGATCTTGCCAAAGACGGAGTTGGAACCGAAAAAATAAATTATAAAATGCGCGACTGGAGTGTTAGCAGACAGCGTTATTGGGGCGCACCGATTCCTATTATTAATTGTCAAAAATGTGGAACAGTTCCAGTTCCAGAAGTAGACTTGCCAGTAGTGCTACCAGAACTAACCGACTTCAAGCCGAGTGGCGATGGGCTTAGTGCACTGGCTAGAGCTGGAGACTGGACCAAAACCAAGTGTCCAAAATGCCATGGCCAGGCAGAGCGAGAAACAGATACGCTGGACACTTACATCTGTAGTAGTTGGTATATGCTACGTTACCTAGATCCACATAATTCAGATAAAATATTTGACACTGAATTAGCCAACAAATGGATGCCAGTTGATTTTTACAATGGCGGCGACCACGCCACAGCGCATCTTTTATACGCTCGTTTCATTACCCGATTTTTAAATAAACAAGGCCTAGTTAACAATCCTGAACCATTCGATAAAATGCTATTTAACGGCAAGGTTTCAGCTAGCGACGGTACGGCTTTTTCAAAATCTAAGGGCAATGGCGTTGATCCTCTAGAAATCATAGAAAGTGGTTACGGCGCTGATGCCCTAAGAGTGTATTTGATGTTTGCAGCGCCACTCGAAATTGGAACTAAATGGGATCCACAAGGAGTGCCTGGAGCCTACCGTTTCTTAAACCGTTTATGGAATATTTCTAGCGAATATGTGGAGCAACCTAACGGTGACATTAACGATGAAACAACTAAAACAATAAATAAATCCGTACATAGTATGATTAAAAAAGTAGACCAAGATTTAGAAAATAACCTATATAACACGGCTATTTCGGCCATGATGGGTTGCCTAAATGACCTATATAAAATAAAAGTAGAGTCATTTAACAAATGCTCAGTTTGGGATGAAGCTCTTAAGAGTTTAGTTGCTTGCGTTGCGCCATTTGCGCCCCATATTGCCGAAGAACTGTGGCATTTACTAGGTGAAAAAACATCAGTCCATGCCGATAGTTGGCCAAAACTAAACGAGAAATACTTAGTCGAGGATCAAATTACAGTTGTAGTTCAAGTAAACGGCAAAGTAAGAAGCACAATTTTAACATCTAAAGACTCTTCAGAAGAAGAAGTGGTTAATAAAGCTAAAAAAGACCAAAAAGTCGCTACCTATTTGCAAGACCAAAATATCAAAAAAACCATCTATGTGCCTGGCAAATTAGTTAGTTTTGTAATTTAATAGCGCTTATTCTTGAGAAACTTGCCCCTATAAGTTAAAATGTAGGTAGTTCAATCATTAAAAAAGGAAATTGCCTAAAAAGTTATGGGTAGACCAAAGAAGCGCACCAGTCCGCGCAAGACTGGAACCAGAAGGAGCCACTTGGTGCTAAAACTAGCACGTAAAGTCAATGGAAAATCTCCTGTAAAGATCCGCACTACCAAGCGCGAATCTGCCAAAGTAGTTTAATCTACAGCTAGACTTACCTCTAGTAGAAAGGA
Source organism: bacterium (assembly GCA_010027485.1). Lineage (GTDB taxonomy): Bacteria > Patescibacteriota > Saccharimonadia > Saccharimonadales > UBA4665 > RGVC01. The sequence goes on from RGVC01000036.1 coordinate 4,991, forward strand.
AAATTAACAATATGGCTTCCAATCGTCACCTCGGTCGAATCATCGCACTTCAAACTCTTTATGAGCAAGAAATTAGAGTGGATTCCGAGGATAAAAATCTAAATATAGACGAAATCTTAAAGCGTAATATTGATCGCTACAAAGAGACGATTGAAGATGTTGATTTTATTTCTAATTTAGTCAATGGTGTCATAAAAAACGCCGAAAAACTAGATGCCCAGCTTCAACCGGTAGCGCCAGATTGGCCAATCGATCAGATTGCTCGCATGGACAGATTAGTGCTCCGCAT
>RGVC01000037.1 GCA_010027485.1 bacterium
TTATTTAGTATGTTTTTATCATACAACCATTTGCATTTTGCCAAAAGGTGATAAGATGTAAGTAGAGTTTTTATCTGTAAAAGAAGCCAAAATAAACAATGAAAAACAAAATATTTACCATTTTTGCATCAGCGCTATATATGCTGTTTGTGGCCTTTTGGGCTTATATTGCCAGCAAGGGATTGCAGGGTGACCATTCTATTGCAGAAATTTTTAGTGGTCTTTATGGGCTTATGGCTCTATTTGGAGGCATTTTTGGTTTAATCGTCGGAAAGAAATTCGGTGGCTTCAAGAGCTATATTGGCGCAACTGTGATGTTTATATCCCTAGGCTTGCTTGCCCAAGAGGCTGGACAGCTAATATATTCTGCTTATACTCAGTTATTCAAAATTGAAATACCTTATCCGTCCTGGGGAGATGTTGGCTATTTTGGCAGTGTAATTCTCTATATACTAGCTGCCTGGAATGCCGTTAAAGCGGTACGCACCAAAGTTGCGCTGAAATCAAAATTAAATAAAACGCTGATTACAGTTCTTCCGCTTTTGTTGCTAGGGTTTTCTTACTTCGTATTTCTTAGCGACTATCAAGCAGATTCATCCGATATTTTGGCAACCATATTAGATTTTGCCTATCCCTTGGGCCAGGCATTATATATAGCAATTGCTCTCTTGGCTTTATTGTTGTCTAGAAGTTTCTTAGGCGGAATTATGAAGAAGGCCATTATGCTATTAATTTTAGCTTTTGTGTTGCAGTATGCAGCCGACTTCATGTTCTTGTATCAGCATAATCAAGACACCTGGAAAACTGCTGGACTAAATGAATTACTGTATTTGACGGCATATTTTGTGACAACTCTAAGCTTAGTTAGTTTTAACAGTGTTATTTTGCAACTATCAGCTAACGAGGATGCAGATCATGGCTCAAGCAACTAAATCAGATAGCCAAATTTTTTCTGAAATTGCTGTAAAGATAATCGAGAGCCAAGAAAGTATTATTGGCCCAATAGCCCTACAGCAAGCCAAAAAGGTTAGTGGCCTGTCTTTGGACTGGAGCCATAAAAAAGTTGACATAAAATCTAATTCACCGAAGGTTATAGACTCATTAGTTAATCAATATAAGGTTTTGTTTGGCGATATGGCCGTTGAAACTTGCCGAGACGTTTCGAGGCAGTTAGTGTCTCAGTTGCCGGCCAACGAAAGGCCGCAAACTCTTAATATTTAGTAAAAATTTATGGAAGATACAACTAAAAAAATCAACGGTCACAGTTTGCTTCGAAAGAAGAAGTTGCAGGACATGTATGCCAATGTATCTCAGCAAATGTATGCTCGAAACCGTGAGCTGGCCGAAACCAATAAAACCCTCTCGCTACTAAAAACAATCGATGCCTTGGTGCTAGAATCGCACGCATCTTTAAAAGTAGTTTGTCAGCATATAACAGATGCGATTGCTCAAGCCACAGATTATCCTTTTGTAGGACTGCTCACACGAGCAAGTAATTCGGAAGATGAAATGAGGCTTTTTGGCTGGAGCGGCAAGGATTGGCTTGGTGGCAACAAACCAGAAGCCCTAAACCTACCGATACACTTAAAAACATATCAAGATTGGCTTGAGAACCCGTCCGTTACAAGCACAATTTCCATAAAAGATGTCCAGCCCTCACAAATTGCTGAGAATTTACACCTTAAAACATCAGATGTTGAGCGTATTTTTCAAGCAGTGCCAATCAAGTCTGTATTAATCGTAAAACTTAAAGTCAGGCGTCGAATAGTTGGTCTTTTGGTGGTCGGCTTCTTAGTTGATAAAGACGAAATTGCCGAGTCGGACACAGTTTTGCTAGATAGTTTGGGTGATAGTATTGGCGTTGCACTAGATAACAAACTACTGTTTGAACAAAATCAAAATGTATTAAAGCAGCTTCAAGAATCAAACAACAAGCTAGTAGCACTAGACGAAGCCAAAGACGACTTTGTGAGTATGGCTAGTCACCAACTACGCACTCCGTTGACAGCTATAAAAGGCAACATATCGATGGTGCTTGATGGTGACGCGGGTGATGTCACAGAAGTTCAGCGTAAACTACTAACACAAACTTCTTACAGTACTCAGCGGATGATTTATATAATCGCCGATTTATTAAATGTTTCCAGACTAAGAACCGGCAAATTTGTAATAGATGCCGAACCGGTCGATTTAGTTAAGTTGATTACCGAAGAAATGGATCAGCTAGAATTTGCAGCAGCCTCAAAATCATTGAAATTAAATTTCAAAAAACCGGATAAGATTACGCCCATATTGCTCGATAATGCCAAAACTAGGCAAATTATCATGAATTTTGTAGATAATGCTATTTATTACACTCCGGCTGGCAAAAATATAACGATTGAGCTTACAGAAAATAAAAGCACTATTGATTTTAGGGTTATAGACGAAGGCATCGGTGTGCCAAAGAGCGAACAGCATCATCTATTTACAAAATTTTATCGAGCTGCGAATGCTAGAAAGGCACGACCAGACGGCACAGGTTTGGGTTTATTTATGGCCAAGAAAGTAATAATTGCTCAAGGCGGCGCTGTAATATTTGACAGTAAAGAGGGCAAGGGTTCAACTTTTGGGTTCATGTTCAGCAAAAATAAACTAGCGGTACCTGAGAACTTCGAAAAAAAGGCCCCTCAAGCAGAGTTTCTGTCCTAGGCTTTTTTGTGTACAAAATCTAACATTTTAAGCCCATAAATAGCCTAATTTTGGGCATTTTTTATGCCTTATAACAGATATCAAAATGCTAGTGAATATTACTAGCACATATTATTGACTTTTTTGAATTCTTGTGTTATATTGATAACAGTAAAAATTAATAAATGATTCCTTTGGGTGAGGTGTCATATTTTTTTAACCTAAATTATAGGGAAGAGGAGCTATATGAGCGAAAATCGAAGAGAGCAAGGACCAGCACCAGAAAGTAGACTAGTTAGTCGTGCTGAATTTAACGACCTAAAAGATCGTTTTGATAACTTGGAAAAAATGTTCCAAGAAGTTAAAACAGAGAGAGACAATCTAGTGCATGCTATTGCTCAGGCGGCTGTCAATAATTTCGATGCCAATTCAAGAGCTCAGCTTTTATCTGTTGCCGGAATTGATCCGACAGTTATAACTAACGCTCAGAATGTTGGCAACCAGACACCAGTAAATGCCGATGAACAACCAACAGTTGTTCTTCGCTCACGACCTAATGCTCCTAACTATGGCTCTGCTGAACCTTTCAGTGTTCCTGCTCGTGGCACTGCAAGGCGCGGACATTTTACGCCAGAAGAGGTTGATCGTGCTCAAGCTATCATCGATGCACGTAACCGTGTTAATGCTCAAACTGCTCCTAACAATAATCCTGCTACTGCTCGCACTGTTCGAATAAACCCCGAAACTGCTCCACTGAAATAAATCAAAAAAGAACATTTCGCAACCGCGTAGCTGCTGGCTTAGCAGTTGTAGCTCTAGCTGGTGCAGGTGTATGGGCTTTATTTGGTGGTGGTGCTGGCAAGGACAGCAAAGCCGACACTAATCCAAATGCACGTCCTAATGTTCCAACAGCAACTGCTTCAGGTAACCAAAACAGAGGTAATACTCTACCTTCTGGCGCAACAGTAAACCCCGGCAATTCTGCAAATGTTGCTGCAGACTATAGCAGCGCATCTTCAATCGGTGAAGCAACAAAAGCTATAAACAGCAACGAAAGTAATATTAAGCAGAACATCGCTGCAATTTTTGCTAGCAATGAGCACATTCAGCTCAATCACAATAACGGTGCTATGAGTAGCGTAATAAATGAATATGGTCCCGGACAGATTGATGCTATTAACGGCGCTGAAGTAGTGGCACTTTCTGCTGAGAGCAGTGACTCTTATGCTGCTGGCTTATATAACGCTATGAATGGTCGTCATGTTCAAGATCCACTTCCACAAGGAGTATCTCCAGAACAAGCACGTCAATTCATCAAACAAGTTATGACTGACCCTAATACTAAGTTCTCAATTCAAACACCAACCGGAGCTTTTGAAAACCATGGCATGCATGGTGAGCAACGCTTCAGTGCTGGTACAATTCACGCCAACGGTGACGTAACAATGTTTGTAATCACTGACGCACATGGCAATAACACATACATTAAGACAAGCAATGAGTGCTTTAACGTACTTAACAAATTAGTTGGTCGCAATATGCAGTTGAGTTTTGGTACTGACCACGTACCAGCACCAACACCAGGTAACCCTAATCCAAAGCCTATCTTCCACTCACACCCTCGTCCTAAATTTGATCCATATAACACCCCAGCAGGTGTCCCTGGCGAACCACGCGGTTCAGGTGGAAATGGTCCAGAGCACACTAGGCCACAAGCTGGTAACGCTCCTTCAAGCGTGCACCAACCTCAAACTCCAAAGCCAAACCACGTTCCAAACAATGGTGGTTCAAGTGCACCAGCAGAGACTGGCGTAGATCACGGCACTAATGGACCAGCTACTCCAGGCAACGGCACTAGCAATCCAGCGGGTCAGATTAACCAAAATACAACCCCTAGCGGAGACTAATAGTAAAGGAAGCGACCTATGAAAATGTTCAACAAAATCCAATCACTCAGTAAAAAAACAAAATTTCTAATTGCTGGAATTATAGCTGTTGGAGTAATCGGTGCCCCATTGATTGCTAATGCAGGATTTTTCCCAACAAGACCAGTTTTTGATTACAACAAATACGACGCTAACAACCAAAACTGTGACGATCCAAATAACCCTGCAGCCAATGGTGGTCGCTGTGGCTCATTGAATGGCCCAGTTTTCAACTCTTTCATCAACACTAGAGAGTATGGTGATGAAAGATACTTTACTGATGGCTACCGCACTG
>RGVC01000038.1 GCA_010027485.1 bacterium
TTTTTGGCTAATACTTGAGTCCAAGGGAGTGGTTGAGCGATTGACACAACTGAGCCAAAATTTTCTGTAATTATTTTCTTTACCCCAGAAGAGCTCCAGTGATTTAGATGACCTGGAGTATTTCCAAAATCTTTGACATATTTAGCGCGTGACATATTTAAGAACCTCCAAATTGGCTCCCTAGGTACACCTAAAATTAAATAGCCTCCTGGCTTGGTAATGCGATTTAATTCTTTCAATGCAAGATCTGGATAATCAAGATGCTCTAATACTTCCAATAAAAACACTAAATCAAAAGTATTGTCTTTATGAGTGGTTTCGTAGACACTTTCCTGGATAATTTCAACTTTTGGATTTCTTTTTTGAGCCTTTGGAACCAAGCTCGCTACATATTCAGAGGCAGATAGTTGTGTTGTTCCGTGAAGCATAGTTCTTAACCTCATTGTCGAAAAACCTTCGCCACAGCCTATTTCAATAGCTTGCTTGATATTGTTCATCTCGGTCTGCGCAAGCAAATGCTTAACAGAGCGAAAATAGTTGTCTAGCAACCTTTTTCCTATTTTGCCCTGCCCTTCCTCGGTGTATTTGTGGGCAAAATCTTCTAGCTCGGGAGTTGCCCTAAGCTTGCTATTGTCTATTTTTTTAGGCATAAAACTATCATAACCTATTTTTTGATGTGACTTTATTATTCGTTAATTTTCATCCAATATAAATAATCGATAATATCTTTATGAACAGAAAAAAGCTTGCTAAGTAAGCTATTTTATTCATTAAAATACATTTTTAAGATATAATTGCTATTAATGAATTACAAAAATTCCTTGGCAGGTATATCTAGACGAATAGGAAAAATTTTACTAATCATAATATTGCTTCTTTCTGTTACTTCTTTTAGCGTGGTGCGTTGGACAGAAAGTCAATTTCTTAATACCAATAATTGGGTCAATACGGTTGGGCCTTTACCAAAAGATCCTGTTATCTCAAGTGCAATAGGCCTTTATATATCCAGCCAAGTATTTAACAGTGTAGATGTACAGAAAAAAATTGCCGATGCATTACCACCGAAAGCTAGTTTTCTAGCAGCCCCCCTTTCTGATCAGCTTAAAGATCTAGTTAAAAAAATATCTACAAAGGTTGTTTCAAGTGACGCCTTTCAAACAGTTTGGATTACTGCCAATCGTCGTGCATTAGACTCGCAAATACAAGTTGCCAGAGGCCACAAAAAGCCTGCCTTATCAGAAAAAACACAAAAAATTAGCATCAATATTGAAGCAGTCAAAAAACAGATAGCATCTAAACTTGGTGCTAGTTCAGAAATTATCCCCATTGCCAATGATTCCAGCAAGAAGCCTCTTGCTTTTGTGGCCGATTTACAAGTTGCTCCCAAGATTTTCCAGCGAACTATTAAGCAAATAGATTTTACTCACTCCATTCTTCCGTACTTGATGGTGTCTAGCTTTTTAGGGGCATTGGCTCTTTCTTATAATCGTGCTAAAACAGCTTTTAGATTGGCCACAGCTTGCCTGGCAATTTATTTAGTTAAAATTATTAGTCTTAAAATAACCATAGACCAATTATTAAATAACGTATCTAACCAAGCTTATGTTCCGGCCCTCAGTAAAGTTGTTGATGTATTTACCGTGTCGCTCCTGAACATTATTTATTCGATGATTGCAGTTTTTGCTATTATTATGCTGATTAGCTTGCTATTTGGGCCTTCTAAGATGGCAGTTAAAATCCGAAAGTTTATTAAGCTTGATGCCATAACAAAATCACCTGCCTACAATAAGTTTATTGGAGCTAGGACTACCGTGAAGACAAATCTTTGGAAAATATCGATTGGCATTGGGCTACTCATTTTACTTGGTCTTGCAATTAGTTCTAACCCTACTTTAATTCTTGGTCTTAAATCATTGCTTGGTGGGCTAGCTATATTGTCAGTCCTATATATCTACGCCAATCCTAAAAGTGTATAATTTTATAATATGGCCGACCAAACACTAACTGAACTAAAAGCCGAGCAACAGCGAATCAACAGGCAATATACTGGCGCAGCCACAGTTACGCTTAGTGTGCTTGGAATTGGCATGGTGTTTTATCACTTTATTGAAAAATTCGACTGGGTTAATAGTTTTTATTTTTGCACTATTACACTTACTACAATTGGCTATGGAGATATTGTTCCAAAAACCAGTGTAGGTAAAATATTCACTTCTTTTTATGCTCTGATTGGAATAGGTATAATTGGTTTTTTTGCTAATGTACTTGTAAAAAATGCAGTCTTAAAAAGACAAATCAAAAATTTACAAAAAGCTGTTGATGAAGCTTGATCTAAAAAGTCGCATACTTTTGATTCTTGTTTGTGCTCAGGTAATTATTACTATCGACACAACCTTCATGAACGTATCGATTAGTCAGCTGATAGTCGATCTAAATACTACTGTTACTGGAATTCAAGGTGCTATCACTATGTATGCACTAGTTATGGCTGCGCTAATGATTGCTGGGGCAAAAGTGGGTGACATCATAGGGCGCAAAAAAGCCTTTATAGCGGGTTTGTTAATTTATGGAGTCGGTACGATAACCACTAGTCTGGCGGTAAACTTGACGATGTTTATCACCGGCTGGTCTTTACTAGAGGGCATGGGGGCCGCTCTTATGTTGCCAGCTATGATGTCTTTAATCGCTGATAATTTCCCCGCTGGTCCTGCAAGAGCCAAAGCCTATGCGGCATTCGCTTCAGCTGCAGGTATTGCTGCGGCTGTAGGCCCAATAGTTGGCGGTTTGTTTACGACTTACCTTTCATGGAGACTTGCCTTTGCATGTGAGCTGCTAGTAGTAGCCTTCATATTAGTCCAACGAAACATAATTCACGAACAAAAAATCACTAGTGTTAAGCCTAAATTTGACTGGCTTGGGTTTGGCCTGTCGTCTACAGGCCTCGTCGTGATGGTTCAGGGCATAATATTGGCCTCATCATACGGTATGATTAGTACCAGAAAAGATTTTGTACTTATGAATAAGACACTTCTTAGTGCGGGAGATGTTTCGCCGACCGTTATTTTGGTAATTGCTGGATTATTAATATTAGGTATTTTTGGCCTGCTAGAATCATGGAAACTACGAAACAAAAAGCACACCCTTCTAGACGTTAATTTACTCAAAATTCGCGCTGTTAACGCCGGTAGTCTGGTTGTACTTATGCAGGCCTTAGTTTTGACTGGAGTAATCTTCTCCCTTTCACTTTATGTGCAGATGCAGCTTAACTATAATGCTATTGATAGTGGCATGACATTGATGCCCTTATCACTGGGTGTTCTGATTTTTGCAGGCGTCGCAGGTAAAATATTGGCCAAAAAGTATTCACCAAAGAGTTTAATGTTTATTGGGTTTTCAATGATAGTTATTGGTACTTTTGCTATGGGAATTATCGCTAAAAACGCTAAGTCGGGCATGGATTTCGCAGTAGGGCTTAGTTTTATCGGCGCTGGCATAGGTTTTATTGTTTCTCAAAATCAAAATCTAATCATCAGCTCTGTTAAGCCACGCTACACCAATGAAACATCAGGAATAATCAACACTGCCAATAATATAGGTTCGTCACTAGGCACTTCCATTGCTGGCGCAGTTATACTTTCTATTTTTATTCTTACAGCTAGCAGTAATTTAAATAATTCCAGCGCATTTAATGCACAGCAAAAACAACGTATAGATAAAACAATTACCGATAGCGCTCAGATCATCAGTAATCAAGAATTAGTATCCAAAACAGAAAACATTCCGACCGCTCAACAACAGGCTTTGATCGAAGTAAATGACGTAGCTCGCAAGAAGTCATTGTCTGCAGTATATTACTTCATAGGAACCGCTGGGCTATTTGGATTAGCACTAACTACACGATTACCTAAAACTAAGCCCCTAGCCGCTTAGTTAAGGCCTAAGGGTGCCGGCAAATACTTGCCAGGCGAGCACACTTTTAGCTAGTAAGCTCAAAATGATGTAGGCTCGTTCACCGTATAGATAATTATCCCATTTACCTATTTTCTTGTACTGCAGAACCATGTTTATTGCGAAGCAGTTGAAAAACAAGAATAAGCTTACATATATGAAGTAAACAAATGTTGGCGGGTGTCCTGTACCGTACTTGTCACCAGCCCAAAAAGTTAAGCCGATTATTATCCATGGAATAATCCCTGCGACACATCCGATATTGTATGCCAGCCAGCTAATTTTTTCGCGTCCTTGATTATAGTATTCCATGGCAAGACCCATAAGGTTCATGATTGCTGTAAGGCTGAATATGGCTATCAGCATTCCTAGGTCATAAATACCTGTAAGTAGAGCAATACCCACAAGCATGGTGCTGGCACTAAGTGAGTACTCATACCACCTGACTTTGTTGATACCCTTTTTAAGATCAGATTCGTATTTTTTGCGATAAACTGTAGCAATAAATAGATGAGCTAAAGAGCTTAGTACGAAGAAAATTATTACTATAGTAGCCAGATTAATGTGCCCGATTGTAGTAGAAGCAGAGATTAAAACAGGATTTTGTTCTGTTCCTGGTTTTAGCGTGAGGTAATTTGCTGTTACCGGCTGGACTCCTTTGGTTGGGTCAGCAATTATAAATACTGCTAGGGCCTGCAATGCATGCAGGGCGGCCATTATTAGGTTAAATTTCCTAAGTCCTGGCATAGTTATTTTCTTTTTCATTTTTAATCCTCTCTTTCAAAGGCTTTAGTTACGTTAATTGGTTTTATCTCCGGAAAATATTTTTTGGCTTTGTCGTTGGTTACAAGCATGGGGTTGGCTAGGCTTTCAGCCATTTGT
>RGVC01000039.1 GCA_010027485.1 bacterium
ATGAGTTTTTCGTACTTAGTAGCATCACCGCCAATTATTGGCGCCAGTTTGGGTGCTAATTCAGCTGGTTTTTTGATAAAAACTGGGTCAGCATATAGCAGAAATAGTTTTTGATTAAGTACAACAGGCATGGTGCTGTCACCATCGTGAGCAGCAATAGTACCCCTGTTGGCTGGAATTACATATTGCTTTAGCTGATCGTTTAAAGCTTGGGTTTTATAATAATCGTAACGAATGACCTGAAGGTAAAATAACCTGATGGCAAAGATTATAAATACTAATACTATGATTCCGTAAATGAATCTTATTTTGTTGGCTGGCTGAGTATAAGAATTTTTGTTTGGCAAGTCCATTACACCAATTATACCCTTCTCTACCAGAGATTAGTTATGAACTGTTGTTGTTGGTGATGCCGAAACCATGCTTTTTGCAACACTGCTGTTTTGTGTACGACTCATGGATTGCAACCTGGCAGAGGTTACAGCTAAATCATCGTGTTCGGCTTTCAGTTTGGATTGTTGTTGTTGCAAATTATTGATCTGATATCCGTAGGCGTTTGTTTTGGTAACTTGAGTGAGATACAAAAGCAGCAATAAACACCCTAAAACTAAAAGTATTATGGTATTACTAACTGGGCCCAGAACTTTTGTTCGAGCCTGAAATTTTACTGTATTTTGATTTCTAACTCGATATTTTGATCGATTGCTAGCTAAACTACTTGAATATGTCATTTTATATCTTTATTTTTATGTTTACGTTTGTATTAGATTACTTTTACCGTAATCTTATACGCTCGGGATCTACTTTTGACCTGTATAGGCATGCATTTCCCTTTCTTTTTATTTTCGCTTGCATACTCTCAGCTTGGCGCTTCGAGCACGCGGATTATGTTCAATTTCATCTGAGGATGCTGTCACTGGTCGCTTAGTCAGTAATATATGATCGGCATCGTAACGCTCACCACAAGCTTCGTTAAATACTTGTTTCACGATACGATCTTCTAAGCTGTGAAAGCTTATGACTGCTAGCCTGCCTTTCGGCTTCAAGAGCTTCAACCAAATGGGAAGCGCTTGTTCCAGTTGGCCTAGTTCATCGTTTACAGCTATTCGAATCGCTTGAAAGGTTCGTGTAGCTGGATGAGTTCGGCTATACCCTGGCCAGGCTTGGGAAGCGATTTTTGCTAATTGTAAAGTGTCTTTGATTGGACGATTCTTGATGATGGCGCTGGCGATTTGGCGAGCCTTGGGCTCTTCTCCGAATCGTTTCAAAATCTCAGTTAATTGCTCTAGACCGTAACTGTTTACAATCTCATCTGCAGTCAATGATTGACTTTGATCCATGCGCATATCAAGTGGTCCAGCCACTTGTAGCGAAAATCCGCGTCTTTCCTCGTTTATGTGCGGTGACGATACGCCTATATCGGCTAAAATCATGTCAAATTGTTTACCCTCAGCCTCTAGACTTCTAGTAGCGCTCAAATAATCTTGATGTCGCAAATCTATGTTGCCATCGGCGAATATTTTCTTTAACACTTTTATAGCGTTATCATCGCGGTCCACTAATACTGCTTCGGCGGGGTTATGAGTCATTTCTAGTACAAGTTGTGCGTGTCCTGCGTATCCGGCCGTAAGATCTAGGTATGATTGCCCTTTCCTAGGATCCAGATAGCTCACTACTTCACTTCGAAGTACTGCAATGTGCTCATCTAATTTGTTTTGATTTTTGTTTTGGTGCATCTTTTGCTTGCTTTGATTCCTTTCTTCCCGGTGCAAGGAATCCTTTTTTTGTTTTTGTTTTTGCAAGGTCACCTAGTCAGCAGTCAACTTTTTATTTTTGTTTATTCGTTTTTGTTTTTGTTACTTATTTCAGCTTTTTGTACGAATACAATCTGCCAAATTAAGCGAGAGAGACTTTTTTGTGAGGTGGAGTTTTGGGAGGTGTTTTTAAAAATGTGCGAGATTTTTTTGAGTGGTTTTCTAGGGTGTCCACTTGTTGATTGCCGACTAGCTAACCTCGACGTTTTTTGTTTTTAATTGTTAAAGTGCTTTTTTTAGGAGGTTTTTTGAGCTTCTTGTGGCGACATTATTCGCCAGTAGTTGCCTACTCCTACAGCTACTATTTCACGCTCAATGTTGGCGTAGTCTAGTAAATGCTGTTCCAGGGTTATTCTTCCCTGTTTTCCATCGGGCGCTTGTTCCATCTTACCCATCCGAAATCGGACGTTCAGATCAGCAATGCGCTCATCTAGGATATCGCCTGCTAGCCGTGGTTCCACAAGATTGTTCCAAACATCTAATGGGTATAGATGCAGGTACTTGCCGAAGCCTCTGGTAACTACTGCTCCGCTGGCAAACTTATCACGAAGTTCAGGCGGTATTGTCAAACGCCTTTTGTCGTCTAGCTTGCGCTGGAAGTAATCTACCGTGGCCATTAAAGCTCCCTATTAATTTTTTAGTGGTTTTTTGTTTTTCTGATTAACTCTCATATAGGGTTAACCAATTCTACCCACTGACATGAGTTTACTACCCACCATAACCCCCGTCTATACAGATAACTATTAAAAGGTGGTTATTATGACACCACTTATCCACAGTTAGGCAGTTTTCCACAGAAAAATGCCCCTCTTTATTGAGGGGCACGGATAATTTGAAAAATTTATATTTTAGCGATTAGCGTCTATGATTGCTTGGTTGGTAGCTTCTACCTCTGAATGATTTGAGGCATTAGCGGCGTCTATAACTTGCTTCTCAGCTTCTGCTGATGCAGCCGTTTGATCAGCTCCAATTGATTCTGCCTTTTGCTGCATCTCATTTGCTTGTACATTGTTTTGTATCTGTTCAATGACAGGAGCATTATTCTTTTTAATAGCTTCTTGGTTTCTTGCATCACTATCGGCCACTAACATACCTCCAACGGCGGCAAGAGCTGTAGCGCCCAGAGTAGCTGCTACTCTTTTAACTTTTGCTTTGCGTGCAGCTTTTTTTTCAGCTTTTTCGGCTTGTCCTGCTGCATCACGATTGGCAACTTCAGCTTCATAATTTTGAGCAATACTTGAAGTTATTTCTTCCTTGCGTACGCTTGTAGCGCCTTCAGTGAAATAACCTTCTGTTTTTTGATCTATATTGTTATATGAGTTTGTCATTTTGTTATAATACCTTATTTAAGTGTTTTTGTCAATGGTGTTTATGCTTTTCCTGTTCGGCTTGGACTACGTTGTGTTACGCTATATCCACTGTAGTGAGGTGTGTGCTCTTCTCGTTCGCGTCTTTGAGCGGTAGCTTTAAAGTCTTCTTGAACATTTACGATACTTACAGGGCTTTCGGCTTTTACAAGAACTGCTTTCTCGTGCTTAGGTCCGTGTATGCCTACAGATTCAACAACTGCAGCTGCGGTCATTATAGTTAAACCTATTGCCTTAGCTGTTTCACCAGCGTCCCTGGCTATTTCAGTGATGTTGTTTTCGAATTTTTTTGTTTTATTTGACATAACTCTACTCTAGCAAAAAATACCTTATTTGTCAAGGTTATGCTTAAATATGTATCTGTTAGGCTATTGTTTTTTTCGAGGTTTACGGTCACGGTACTCTAGTTGTGAGCGCATTTGATCTAGGCGAATAATATTATTATCGAAAGCTTTTAGTAAACTAGAGTATTGCCAGTTAGGGGTAAGTATTTTGGCAAGCTTGGATTTTTGTTCTAGATATTCAGCTAATGCATAGAAATCGCCGTCACCACTAACTATTATTGCTTTTTTGTAATTCGGCATTTCTTTGAGGGCATATAAAGCTAGTTCTACGTCGACATTGCCCTTCACTGTGTGTCTTTCATGCTTATTCTTATCTTTGTCCTGATTGGGAGTGATATCGACGGTTGGCTTGAGTACTACTAGGTAACCAAGTTCATGCATATATTCATACAGAGCTTCGTTTTCATGCATGTAGCCGATGAACATATAGGCATTAGTGACGCCGTGAACATCTTTGAGATATTGACGGAATTTACGCCAGTCGAGTTTCCAGCCCATCTTTTGAATGCCGAGGTTTAGGTTTTGACTATCGATGAAGGCGTATGCTGGAGATTTTCTGAAGGTTCTTTTCATTAGCCTTATTATAGCAAGCTAATGGTAATCTGGCGTGTTAGATATTAGGGAGTTGTGGCTATGCCTGTAAATATAAAGTCAACACTACCGATTGTGCCGCTTGATCCGTTTATAGCGTCAGCAGACATTGATACAGAAATTGAATAGCTAGTGGTGGCGCCTGCTGCCAATGAAAGTGGAGTATTGAGAGCGCTACCACCTGTCGCCTGAGAATTAATGAGGGCCTGCAGGGTAAAGCTTTGTGAGCCACCTCCACTAGTGGAAGTAATTATGACGTTTACTTTGCTAAGGTCTACACTGTCAGGATTTGTAGGAGTTGAGTTTACAAAAAATTTCAAGGCTACGGCCGTGTTGCCGGTATTTTTTAGGTAAACTTTTTGTCCGCCAGTTGGGACTGCCAGACCACCTGGAACAATGCCACTATATGAATAGCCTGGTTGTGATGCGCTAAAATTAGTTCCATCTGAGCTTATCATTAAATTAGCGTTGGCAGTTTGAATGGTATTGCCTGTAAGCTTCACTTGCTGACTTTGCAGGGCGGCGTAAGCAACGCCTGTTGCCAGCATAACCAGTGCTGTAATTAAGCCTGTCAGTTTTATGGCATTAGTTTTGGTAATTGTTCTCATGGGAGGTCTCCATTTAATTAATGAGT
>RGVC01000040.1 GCA_010027485.1 bacterium
GATTTCATTACCACCTCTGGTACGTATGCCGGTAAGGGTACCAAGGCTACTGGTGCAGGCTACATAGTAGGTAAGGCGCTTGAGGCTTGGGATCCTGCCTCTGGTAAGACTCAGGTGATGGTGTTTGTGCAAAATGGCTTCTATCCTGGCCCGAGCATGACTAGCTACATCCAAAACGGTGGCAATGCTTCTCTGTCTAACCTAGACGTTACCGGCACAGCTAACTTCGGCGATATCAATATGTCTGGCGTAGCAAATCTAAATGAGCTCAAGGTGGTAACTGCTACCGTTAGCGGCAACCTAGAGGTTAAGGGACTGCTCAAGGTGGCTGATATAGAAGTAAACGGCCATATCATTACTAAGGGTGACACGCCTAGTATTGCAGCCGAGCGTAATGCTGGTAAGGACGCTGTCTGTAGTGTATCCGGCAATGACACCAGTGGTAAGATTACCATTACCACCGGTACAGCTGACTGGGCCAATGGTGCGCAGTGTACTATAACCTTCAAGAAACCATACAGCGCCAATCCTAACCCTGTAATCACCCCAGCTTACGTATTGGGCGCCACAACCGATACCAGCGCCATCAAGCCATACGTAGACGCCGACACTAATACTATGAGGATCAACTTCAACGCTGCCGATAACGCGCCAAGAACCTACATCTTCAACTACTTCAATGCTCAATAATGCTGTGGATAACATCGGGTAGCTGGGGCTGGCCGAGCAGGGAAGCTAGCCCCATATAAGCCCTGTAAGCCAGCTTTGCTTTTCGAATAGCTTTTATGCTATCAAATATATTGAACGGGGCTAGAGGGGCACTTATTTTGTGTTCAATGAGGCATTGATATATTTAGTTTTTAGCATAAAAGGGTTTAGATGAGTTTATAGGGGTAAAAAAGTCTAAAAAAGCTCTTTACAGCGGGTGCATGAGGGCTTAAAATAATATGTAGATCGATAGGTAAAATCAAAATACGATCAAAACAAAAAAGTGAACACATAAATCGTGCACACCACAAGATCCAATCAGACCTACGACAGCAAAAAGCACGAAATAGTGTAGGCACAATACAAAAACTTCAAATAGGTAACAAAATGAAACAAAAACCTCGAAAACAACAAGAAGATCGATTGCTAAAGCAATTATCATTCCAAGAACGCAAAAAACAAGAACAAATACGCAAACAAATCATCCTAGAAGCCACATTCTTAGCCGTCTAGGCGAAAAAAACGGCTTAAATCGCACCTACCTCTGTAAATATTATAAATAGCAGGGAATTACTACCTAACAGTCAGGGGGGTTACTTTTTACCCTTATTTGTAGCCTTATAATACTAACATAATAATGCTACATAAAAATAACACCTTAAACACTATATGTAGGATTTATCATTTCGTTTATACTAAGTACAAGAACTATGAGCACGCATATAATAGCCGTAACTAATCAAAAGGGCGGGGTAGGTAAGACTACCACGACTATTAATGTTTCTGCTGGACTAGTAAACAGAGGAGCCAAGGTACTAATTGTCGATTTAGACCCCCAAGGTAACGCCAGCAGTGGTTTAGGAGTGCCCAAAGAAGATGTCGGTGCTAAAACCTATGATGTTTTATGTAGGGGAGCTGTTTTTGAACAAGCATTGCGTGAAACTCATATCAAGAATCTATGGCTTTTACCGACCAATTCAGACCTAGCTGCCGCCGAAATTGAACTATCTGTTATGCAACAGAGAGAGTTTAGGCTATCGCAGGCCATAAAGGATGCCGATTTTGACTATATTTTGATTGATTGTCCACCGTCTTTGGGTCTTTTGACCATTAATGCACTTACTTCGGCTACATCTGTTCTTATTCCTGTGCAAGCCGAATATTACGCGCTAGAGGGTTTGAGCCAGTTACTTAATACAGTTCAGGCTGTTCGGGCTAGCACAAACCCTGGCATTGAACTGCTGGGCATCGCCATTACCATGTTTGATAAGAGAAATTCACTGAGCGAGCAAGTACAAAAGGAATTAGTCGGCTATTTTGGAGATAAACTGTTCAAAACAGTGGTGCCACGCAATGTTCGTTTAGCCGAAGCGCCTAGTTATGGCCGAACTATTTTCGATCATGATCGCTGGAGCAAAGGTGCCAAGGCCTATAAAAATCTAGTTAATGAGATTTTAGAGCGCACTACTTAAGCAGCGTCGCGGTTAATATCGATTACATTATCATCAAATAATAAATCTGAGTTCAAAGTAATGTTGGCATCAATTGCTTCGGCGTGGAAAGTGGTAAATTCTTCGGGTGATATGTGTCTGCCAAGCTCTAAAGCTTCATGCAAATCTCCAAAATCCCAATTTGGTGCGAAATCATAGCTGTCTTCCATGTCTTCTTGGCTCAGGGCACTTGAAAATATGTAGTTCTGAGATTCCACTTCATTGCCATGTTGCACGACTATTTCAGCCATCAGTATATTATTAGATGCACCAGTTAGTTTGATAGCGCAGGTTTTGTCGTGAGCAATCTCACGAATTACCGCTAACTCTGTTACATTCGGCTTTTTACCGGCTTTTTTCTTAAAAAGATGATTAGCAGATTTCTCAAAATCTAGCCATTTTTCGGTTAATTGTTCGATATTTTCACTGTCACTGTCTTTTTTTCGGTCTTTACTTGGAAAAATCGTAGATAATTCGTCTATTTTATGGCTGGAAATTGCAATGAAAGAGCCGTAGTCAATCGGTTTTGGCGAGCCTTTTAGGTCGCGCCTGGCTTTTTGTATTAAACAGAGCATGATTTGCAAATCATCATGAGAGAAAATGTCATATAAAATATTGCTGGCATTGATTGTCAGTTCAAAATCATTAATAAGGCTTGATTCAGTAGGCAATGCGATGCCTGTTTCGGATACTACCTCACGTTCTTTACGATTAATAGTATAAAAAACTGGTCTTATTAAATCATCGTGATAAACTTCGTTGGCAGAAGGTAGGGCTAGGGCATAAGCTTCTTTTGAATACTCGCTTTCGACCCAAGAATTTAAGCGATATTCCTCAGCACCATTACCAGAAGATACACCGCGCGAGTTAAGTTCTGAATTATAGATCCTGGCAAGACCGCCTAGTACTAAATAGGCAGAATTGTAATGATCGGTATAATATTGTTTCGGTGTTAGACTGTCTTCGATATAGCCGTCAATCACCTCTTGCTTATTCATCGCAGTATTTTAGTACTTTTAGGGCAAAAAGTCAATTATTGGGCTTGGATTTTGGCGATAATTTCGTCTAATTCGGAGTCGCTAGCGAAGTTAATTTCGAGCTTGCCGCCTTTGGCCATGCGTCGGATACTAACAGCGGTACCAAGGCTTTTAGATAGCGCTTTGGTGGCTGGAGTTTCACTCAAAATTCGAGCTCTGGCTTTGGATGTATCAGAAATTCCAGCTTTGACGCTAGAAACAAAGCGCTCAGCCTGGCGCACACTCCAACCTTGAGTTGTAATAGCGCTCAATAAATAATTTTGTCGCTCAACATCATTTTTCAAAGACAAGATAGCTCGGGCGTGGCCCTCGCTAATTTGTCCTTTACTAAGTGCTTCGCGGGCATTTTCCGGCAAACCGAGCAAGCGTACAATATTATTAACAGTCGAGTTGGCCTTACCAAGTCGCTTGGCAATGTCATCGTAAGACATTGAAAACTGATCATGTAATCGCTCAATACTAATCGCTTGTTCCAAAGGATTGAGGTCTACGCGCTGAACATTTTCGATAATTGCTAATTCCAGTTGCTCTAATTCTTCGCTACTACGAATAATGGCTGGAACCTCACCGAGCTTGGCAATTTTAGCAGCCCGAAAACGGCGTTCGCCAGCAATCAGAGTGTATACTCCGTCTTTAATAGGAGTTACAACTAGTGGTTGAACTATGCCGTGGCGTTTTATAGACGTGGCTAATTCATTCAAGGCCGATTCGTCGAAATGCTTGCGAGGCTGGTAGGGGCTAGGCTGCAGTTTGTCTACTGGAATTTTTTCAATTTTATCGCTAGGTGTTAGTAGTAGGCTTTTATCGAAATCACTAGAAATAAGCACATCTAGTCCTCGTCCTAATCCCTTGCTTGGCAAACTACTCATAATAATAAGTATATAACAATATTAGGACTAAAAAACCTTAGCTTTGTCGATTGGCATTACTCTAAGTACCAATTTGCCCACTAATTGGTTGGTTTGAATTGGTCCAAAAGATCTAGAATCTAGTGATTCAGGACGGTTATCACCTGACACAAACAATTCTTGAGCGTCTAGTTTTACATCGACATTGCCAGATGTAGCAGGAATATTTTTGCCATATGGCAGGCTGGCGTCCGGGTTGAATCCTTCGGGGTGCTGGGCATTAAATACTTTGTAGCGACCATTAAAAACTACTACTCGCTCACCAGGCAAGCCAATCACTCTCTTAATAAGTTGTTTTTGGTCTTTTTGACCAAATTCACTCAGTCCGGATTGATTAAACACCACCACATCACCGCGACCTGGAATATATTGGTGTTTAGTGATGTGCGACCAGGTGACAGGCACTTTCCAGACAATCAGTTTATCGGAATTTTCAAGTGTTGATTCCATGCTCGGACCATCTACATTATAGGTGCGAAACACAAAAGCAATTATCATAAACGACACTATCGGCACCGCAATAAAAACTAGCAGAGTACTGAGCCATTCAGGCAGTAACTTCTTAGAAACTGGCTCGTATTCAGGGGCTACATAGTCTATAT
>RGVC01000005.1 GCA_010027485.1 bacterium
CGCAAAATCATAAAAAAATTTATTCCACGCAATTTATTTTGGCGAGTAGAGCCCTACGGCCATCTGTTAGAGGCTGTATTTCATAACGTCATTAATGGATTTCCGGCTCGGGGTATGAAAGTAATTGGCGTAACGGGCACCAACGGCAAGACCACAACGTCGTTTATGATTCAAAAAATGCTGACAGATGCTGGAATTAAATCAGGCCTTATGAGCACTGTTGGTTATGGTGTAGGTGATGATATCAAGCCTCAAATTCATCATATGACCAATGTTAGTGTGCCAGAACTCATGCAAAGGTTAAAGTGGATGAAAAGCCAAGATATTGAGTGGCTAGTACTCGAAACTACATCTCATGCATTAGCTCAGAACAGAGTATGGGGTGTGCCATATTCAATTGCCGTGCTCACCAATCTTACTCATGAGCATCTCGATTATCACCGAACTTTTGAGCGCTACCGTGACGCCAAACGCAAACTTTTCAAGATTGCTAATAATAATAAATCAGGCCAAAGACTAGGCATCATCAACGCCGAAGATCCGTCAGCAGAATACTTTGCGAGCGATATCGCAAATACCGTTTTGTACGGTCTGAAAAAGGGTGATTTAAAAGCTTCAGACGTCAAACTTAACCCGTCAGGTAGTAGCTATAAGGCTACGATTGAAGGCTCTAATTACAATATAAAATGCCACATTCCAGGTAGTTTCAATATTTACAATTCATTAGCAGTAGTAGCAGTTGGCAGGGCAGTTGGTTTAAGTCAAAAACAAATAGAGCAAGGGATCGCCGCGCTCAAAGAAGTAGAAGGACGCATGACGATTATCGACGAAGGCCAGGACTATGACGTAATCGTTGATTTTGCTCATACTCCAGATAGTTTTGAAAAGCTTTTTAAAGATCTAAAACCAGTTGTTGAAGGCAAGCTCATAGTAATGTTCGGCTCAGCTGGTCGGCGCGATGAAGCCAAACGCGCAGTGCAGGGCGAATTGGCCGGAAAATACGCCGACGAAGTGATAATAACAGAGGAAGATGACCGCGACATAGACGGAAATCAGATCATGGATCAAATTGCTGAAGGCGCCATAAAGGCCGGAAAAACAATCGATAAGGATTTATTCAAGATCTTGGACAGAACCAAAGCTATAGATTTTGCAGTGCAAAGAGCAAGTGCAGGGGATACGGTTTTACTCCTAGGCAAAGGTCATGAAAAAACCATTGAAAGAGCCGACGGTGAACACCCCTGGGACGAGATAGGCACAGCCAAAAAAACCCTAGCTAAAAGTTGACAAAAGTGGTATAATTACCTCATGACAACGGAGAAAATCGATTCATACCCAGACAAATATCCTGGTCAAGGTGAACACGAGGATAATTTGTATAAGCCTAGTGGTATTGAAGAAACTACCACTTCAGAGGAGTCTACTCAAAACAGCGAGCGTTCTGAAGGAGTAAACAAATTACTAAAATATTATGTGACACTTTCACTGACCAGTGATTCTCCAGAAATGAGAGAAATGTTAAATAGCGCTGAGTCTGAAGCTGATAATGAAATTGATCATGAAACACTGTTTAAATATTTAACCACTCAATCTCCGGATGTGGCAATCAGAGAACTGATGAATGAAGTAGTTGGTACAAGAAAAGAAAAAATTGAGAAAATGAACGAAAGGCTTGAAGAGACTAGAGCTGATTATATAGCTAAAGACACCGAAGATAAATTCACGCTATTAGCTACAAAAAAAGAACTCTTAGCCAGGGCCAACGAACTTGAATCAGTATACAAAGATCTTAATAAAATACTTAATGAACTACAGGAATATAACAAAAAAAATTCTTTAAAAAAATAATATACAATATAGAAAACAAGGATTTTAAAAATCATGAAAAGAGAATCACCCTCAACAAGTGAACGTGACCACCAAGATAGGCCTTATGAACAACTCTGTGATGCTATGCAAATTGCATCAACACAGCTAAAAGTGTGCTCCTTCGAAGAAATGAACGAAAGACGTGATTTGATCCAAGAAGCAGAAAACCCAGAAGACCTCGCTTCAGCAACTGAAGACTGGATGCGAATGATAGACTTAGCTGTTATTGAGAGAGAATACGCAGATTTATTCAGTGATGATTTTCTTCAAAGTAGAATAAATGCCTACAGAACAGTGCATAATGCCAAAGAAGAAGACAAAATCTTATTCGAGCTAGAGGAAAAAGCCAGACAAACAATTGACCGCAAACACACAAATCAATCTGAAGAGAAGAGACAATTTAATCTATTCAGCTCCCAGCAAGAAGTACTTGAAATGCTAGACGAACTATATAGCGACATAAACCAATCAGTATTTTCTGGTGCCGACTTAGGTCCTGGAGTTTTTGCGCATCGAACAGATAGACAAGAAAGTAAACTCGAAGAAAAAGTTGCAATTTATCATATTGAAAAAGAAGAAAAACTTAAAGGGTCAGTTGAAATAGATGGCAGTAGAATAGGTTGGCTAAATACTGATGAAAAATTTAGTACAGACATTGAATTATTAGAATATGGCGGCCTTGAATACTGGTTTGGCCAAACTTATGACCAACATAGTTCTACTAAAAAAGCATATGAAAAACTATCTTTGTCGGATAAAGCCGAAAGGTTAATCGGTGCTCTAAAATCCAGTAAAGCGGCTAAATTAATTCATAGCCTAGACACTGGATTAGGAGAATTTAGGCCCGTAAATAAAAACAGTACTCCAAAGGGTAATGACAAAAAAATAGACACCGACTATCCTGCTTACAAGTTGGACGTTGAAGGCACAAATAACCGAGCTATTTTTCTGGTTTTAGGCAAAAAAGACGACAGATATATACTGGTTTTGACTGCTTTATTTGATCATGATGACGACACAATGGTCTACAGATCATTAAATCTTTAAATAGTTAGAGTGGTGCATCTAATTGATCCGCCACCTTTTTTTAGTTCAGGAAGGTCGAGGGCGATAACTTTTAGGCTGTGGCTTTCGAGGTTTTTGTGAAATTCTGGGGCGCCGGAATTCATGATTACAGTTTCGCCGTTTGAAACTAAATTGAGCGCAAAAGCCTGCAAAGTTTCATGTTTGGAAACGATAATTTTATCAACTTCGTTGAATTTTTCTAAAATTTTTTGGCTAGATTTTTTGAAGACATCGGGGCAGTAGGCAATTAGACCTTTGGAATTTTCGCTTGGAAACTTTAAAACTGCTATGGCTAGATCGATGTCATATGTTGGGCTATCTGGCCAGCCTGTTATTTTGTTGATTTTAGGCAGTCCTAGGAAATTTCTTGAAGGCTTAGTTTGTAGTGCAAAAATTTGCTTAAAGCCTAGTTCTTTCAGGTGTTCATGAGCTTCGATGCTAGTTCGGTAGGGTGATTGAGTAAAGACAATATCACCGCAGGGCAGGGCGTCACCCTGGCCACTAAAACACTTCACGTTTTCTGGTAATTTAATAATCTCTAAATCCTGTTGCTTAAGAATTTTTTGAGCATATTCTTCCTCGGGTTTACGGGTATTGGGCAATCTCGACATCAGGGCTTTGCCGTTTTTAACTAATGCCCAATTGGCAGTATAAACTCCATCTTGGCAGCCAGATGGCGGGTCAATTTTTATAACTTTAATACCCGCAGACTCCAGTGCCGATCGAATTGCTGCATGTTCGCGTTGAGCCGCTTCGATATCTACAGAAATTTGATCATTCATAAGAGCATTAATAGCGCTTTTGTCGTCAAAATAGTCGGCGCCAGACATCAGTACTGTTTGATTCATCTGCTATGAATACTATTCCAAAATCTTTAAAAACGCTAATACTTGACCATAAATTAGCACTCTGCTACTCTGAGTGCTAGAAAGTGCTTTCAAAAAGCGCATATACACCTAAAAGGAGGCAAAAAGTGAGTTTACTACACCCAATCGGCGACTATCTTGTAGCTGTTAATGAAGAGGCGCAGACCAAGACTACTAGCGGAATTTTTCTGCCAGAACAGGCCCAAGAAAAACCCAAAACTGCCAAGGTAATTGCCGTCGGCGAGCAAGCCAAACAGATAAAAAAGGGCGACCGCATAGTATATAAAGCCTACAGCAATACCGACATCAAGATTGATGGCAAAGAATATGTGCTGGTCAAAGAAGAAGACGTATTAGCGACAGTAAAATAAGGAGAATTTGATGGCAAAAAAAGTATTTTATGACGAAGATGCACGTAAGCGTGTGCTAGGTGGAGCCGAAATTTTATATAACGCCGTAAAGACCACTATGGGACCGAAGGGTCGAAACGTAGTGATCGGTAAAGCTTATGGTGCGCCAACAGTAACTCACGACGGCGTGACCGTTGCCAAAGGTGTTGAGCTAGAAGATGTTGATGATGAAACGCTGGGATACAAGGTGGGCGCAGAGCTAATCAAACAGGCTGCCTCCAAAATGAATGACGTGGCAGGCGATGGAACAACAACAGTTACGGTACTCACCTACAATATTTTGAGTGAAGCCAACAAGCTAATCGCTACTGGCCATAATCCTATGCTTCTCAGGAAAGGCCTAGAAGCCGCATCAATTGATGTAATCAAAAAACTTTACACCAAGGCTGAGGATATCAAGGGCAATAGCAAACGAGTTGCCGAAGTAGCTACAATCTCTGCTGGAGATGCCGAAATCGGTAAATTGATAGCCGATGTTATTCAAAAGGTTGGCAAAGACGGTGTTGTGACCGTTGAAGAGGGCAGAGGTCTAGCGCTAGAATCCGAAGTCGTAGAAGGCTTTACCTTTGACAAAGGCTTCGTTAGCCCATATATGGTTACCGATACAGCCCGCATGGAAGCCATTTACGACAAATCAGCAATCGTCATTACAGATCGTAAAATATCAAGCATTCAAGAGTTTCTGCCGCTTCTAGAAAAGCTGGCTCAATCTGGCAAAAAAGACTTAGTCTTAATCGCTGACGACGTAGAAGGCGAAGCCTTGGGCACACTAGTGCTCAATCGCTTAAAAGGCGTGTTTAACACAGTTGCTATCAAAGCACCGTCCTTTGGCGACCGCCGAAAAGATGTACTTAATGATATTGCAATCCTAACTGGCGCCAAAGTTATTACCGAAGACCAAGGCATGAATTTTGATAATGTTGAACTCGATGTTGTTGGTTCTGCCAGAAAAGTAATAGTCACTAAAGACGAAACTACTATTATTGAGGGTGGAGGGTCAGTAGCCAGTGTCAACGCTCGAATTAAGCAGCTTAATTCACAAATCGAAACTGCCGAAAGTTCATACGACAAAGAAGCTTTAGAGCAGAGAAGAGCAGCATTGTCTGGAAAAGTTGCTGTTATCAAGGTTGGTGGTGCTACCGAAACCGAAATAGAAGAAAAGAAATATCGCGTAGACGACGCTGTGGCAGCTGTAAAAGCTGCGCTAGACGAAGGCATTGTTCCTGGTGGAGGCGTAACATTAGTTGATTTAGCCGAAAAGATAAAAGTTCAGGGCAACGATACTATTGCAGCTGGCGCACAACTTCTTAAAAATGCTCTTGAGCAGCCATTTAGGATATTACTAACTAATGCTGGGCTGAATGCCGATGAATGGCTACCTCAAGTTAAGTCTGCCAAAGCCGGTCAAGGTGTTGATGTCAGCAATCCGACAAAGCTTGTAGACCTCAAATCTAGCGGAGTTATTGACCCTGCTCGAGTTACCAAAGAAGCTATTGTAAACTCTGTTTCTATTGCTGGAACAGCTATGACCATGGGCGCTTTAGTAGTAGACGTACCAAAAGAAGACAAACCCGATGTGCCTGGAATGAATGGCATGGGCGCTATGATGTAGGCTATTGCCAAATAAGACAAAATACTGTATAATTAGCACCCCCATGGAAAAGCAACCAGATTTTAATTCACAGGTAACTCGTCGCGTCGATACTGACCAGAAGTATAATGAGCAGATCGAAGGTATTAAAGACAATATCTTTACTATAGGCACCATAGAGGCTATCTTGGAGACCTATGTAAATGATGTTGATATTCCAGTATCGGATAAAGTTTTTGACTATCAAGCACTATTACCGAAAAAAATCGAAGAACTAGACGGTAAGGTGCAATCAGCTATCGAGCATATCAAAAATTTGGTTGGTGAAGAAATAGAGCTATTGTCTGAAGAAGACTAGGGATTAGTGCCCAGTCTATTTTTTATCGTTTTTGCCATTACCATCTGAACGCCTTCTGAAAGAAGTCCTATTCTGCTTAGGACCATATGGTACCTTATCCATTTTTTTCTTAGTAGCTGCAACTTCAGATTCAGGAACTCTATGACCTTTGGAACTCCATCCAAGGTTTATTACTTCACCGTCCTCATTGAAATCAACATAGAAGCCTCCTTCAGTTAAGCTTTTTACAGCTTCTTCCTTGTCCTGCATTAAAGTTGTCAGCATTTCACCGCGTAAGTCTGAGTCGTTCGGCGCTCCAATTGAAGGTCGTTTCATTTTAATTATTTCTAGAGAGTCTATTGCCTGTTCAGCGATACTTTTGCCGTCTTTAGTTTTTATTTTCTCCGCAAGTTCACTAAGAGCAGCTTGTCTTGTTTCCTCGTCTGATTCTCTAATTGTTTTTCTTAAGTCTTCATGAGCGCTTGCGCTATCGACTACTTCGCTGTCGCCAATAAATACTTTATATGTTTCTTTCATTGTTTTGACCTTTTTTGTTTTTATTAAACTATAAATACCTTAGCATAAACGTTATGAAAAGTCAATGAAGATTTATTGTTTTGAGGCTTGGGTGAAGTAGTTTATTTCGTTAACTACGTCTAAAAGGGCTTGAGCTCGTTTGGCCTCGTCTGGGATGTTTTTGGCTGCATCGTAGGCTTTGGCAACTAGGCTTTGGTCGTCACTGGCGCGAATCATCATCATGGTTACGTGAAATTTTTCTTCAGGAGATTGATCTAGATGCTGCACGAGCGGAGATAGTTCACTTAGTGCTTGACGCTTTATGTCTATGAGGTCGTTTGCATTGGTAATCTGCGCCGCGCCACTGCTTGCCGTCGGTGCCTGGACTATTTGGTCACCTGGATGCTGCCAACTAGCCTCTGTAGATGCATTATCAGTTCTGCCGATACTATTGCTTTCGCCAACGCTTTTTAGGGCGTCTTCTATGGTTTGGTCTGGAATTTGCTGATTGTCTGCGGTGTTGTTTTGGTGCCCAAACATTTGCCCCCCTGTAGTTTTATTTCAATATCATAATTTTAGCATAAGCTTCGCGTATTTTTAACCAAAAAAGTCCCAGATTTTGGTATACAATGTAAGCATGATTGATGATTTAAAGTACATACACAACCTAGACAAGCAAGATTCGCTTGGAGTAGCTGGCAAGCAAGACAAACAGCTATTAGAAAAATATGAAATTAATATAGAAAAAATTTCAGCCGACAATATTGTCGTGGCCGGCATGGGTGGTTCAGCGCTAGCTGCATCCATCAGCACGAGTTGGCCAGGGCACAATCGGCCATTTCAAATTGTAAGAGGCTATGATATACCGGGCTATGTTAACGAAAAAACCTTTTTCATTGCATCTAGTTATTCGGGCAACACAGAAGAAACTTTAGCAGCTCTAGAATCAGCCGAAAAAAATCAGGCTCAGATTGCTGTTATTACATCTGGCGGAAAATTAGCTAAGATTGCCGAAGAAAAGGGCTATCCAATCGCTAAATTACCTGCCTCAATGCAGCCTCGTTATGCAGTTTTTTATGGACTAAAAGCTTTGATTACTTTGCTAGATAAAGCTGGTCTAATTGCCGACAAGAATGCCGTTAGTGACTTAGAGTCATCAGCTCCGATGATCGCAGAAGCAATAGCAGGCTGGGCGCCAACAGTACCAACAGGGGACAACCTGGCTAAGCAAATCGCCAAAGAGGCAATTGGTAAATCAATAGTTGTATATTCAGGTCCAAAATTGTCACCAGCTGGCTATAAGTGGAAGATTAGTTTCAATGAAAATGCCAAACAAGTTGCTTGGGTAAATCAATATCCAGAATTTAATCACAACGAGTTTATTGGTTGGTCAAAACAGCCTACAAAAAAACCATATACTGTGATCGATTTACGCTCTAATCTAGAAAATCCTCGGGTAAATAAGCGTTTTGAGGTTTCTGAGCGATTACTTTCTGGTGAACGACCTGCTCCAATCAAGGTAGAAGCCCAGGGTGATAACTTGCTTGAGCAGCTTCTTTGGATAGTTACTCTTGGTGATTTTGTCTCACTTTACACAGCCTTATTGAACGGAATTGACCCAACGCCAGTTGATTTAATTGAAAAACTAAAAAAACTTCTCGAAGATTAAAGCATCCTAAACAACCTACTCGTTGCTATACTAAAAATACTATGAAGAGGCAACGGAATGGTCCTTGGACTAAATACCTGCTAGCCCTAGGGGTAAGCACTGGAGTAAGCTTGCTGTTGTATGCTTATGCGGCTTTACGTAACGATAGTTTGGCCTACGGTTATTTACCCTGGAATTTACTTCTATCATGGATTCCTCTGGCTATTGCTATACGCTTAAGCGTAGTTCTTAGAAAAAAATTATGGTCAAGTTGGGAAGCAATGCTTACAAGTGCTTTGTGGCTGATATTTTTGCCAAATAGTTTTTACATGATTACTGATTATGTTCACCTCCAGGATGTTCATCGCTTTGACTTGCTTTATGACACGGCCATGTTTACTTCATTTATCTTTACAGGTGTTATTTTGGGCTTTACTAGCCTAGTTTTGATCCACGCTCAATTTAGAAAAAGATTTTCTAGCAACACATCGACAGTAATCATAAGTTTAATACTGCTACTTTGCAGTTTTGGAATATTTATTGGCCGTGATTTACGTTGGAATAGTTGGGACTTTTTAACTAATCCCGGAGGACTATTATTTGACGTAACGGATCGTTTGACACACCTATCCTCATATCCACAAATGATGCTGACAGTCATCACTTTTACGATTTTATTACTAAGTTTGTACAGGATGCTGTGGTACGGAGCAGGCCTAGCCAGAAATTTTAGCCTAAAAGATATCGAATAGAATCGAATAAACAGATATAATACTATTAATGAAAAGTGAGTTAGAAAAAAATATTGCAGAAGTTGTACGGCAGTGCTTTGAGCAAGAGGTTAATGTTGAATTGGACAGGCCCGAAGAAAAATTTGGTGACTATTCAACCAATGTTGCCATGCAACTAGCAGGCAAGCTTCAAAAAAACCCGCGTGAAATTGCCGAGACTCTGATTGATGCTTTGAAACCAAAACTTGGTGACAAGATTGCAGATATCGTAATCGCCGGCGCTGGATTTATTAATTTTAAATTGTCAGATAGTGCCTTAGTAGAATCGCTTGGCGTTGAACCAGCTAAAATTTATCAAGACCAGGTGATTGTAACTGAGTATTCAGACCCTAATCCATTCAAAGTTCTGCATGTCGGACATTTATATACCAGCATATTCGGTGACGCCATCTCCAATTTATTAGAAAATGCCGGTGCACAGGTTCATAGAGTTAATTTTGGTGGTGATGTAGGACTACATGTAGCTAAAACCATGTGGGCAATCCTACAAAAAATCGGTGGAGAAGAGCCAAATAAACTTGAAGATGTGCCAAAAGACCAAAGGGCCGATTGGATGGCCGAAAATTATATAAATGGCACCAATGCCTACGAGGAAAATGACCAAGCTAAGCAAGCAATCACTGATTTGAACAAAAAAATATACGAAATTCATGCCACCGATGACCACCAATCAAACCTGGCGCAGATTTACTGGACCTGTAGGCAGTGGAGCTATGACTACTTTGACTATTTCTACGGCTTAATTGGCGTTAAATTCGAGAAATACTATCCTGAGAGTGCGGTTAGTAGCCTAGGTCTAGAAACAGTCAATAAACATATCGGTGATGTTTATGAAAAAAGCGACGGAGCAGTAATTTTTAACGGTGAAAAATACGGCTTACACACCAGAGTGTTCATTAACAGCCAAGGTTTACCTACTTATGAAGCCAAAGATGTCGGCCTAATTATGCAAAAAAAAGCTGATTACAATTTTGATAAATCGATCGTGATAACTGGAAATGAACAAGATCAGTACATGCAAGTGGTTTTAAAAAGCCTAGAACAGTACGAACCCAAGCTCGTAGAGGCGTCAACTCATTTAACCCATGGCATGGTCAAGCTTGCAGGGGGCACCAAAATGAGTAGTCGAAAAGGCAATATATTGCGTGCAGCAGATGTTCTAGAATCAGCCGGAGAAGCCAGCAGGCAAGTCCACGGCAAGGAAAGTAACCAAACAGTACTAGGAGCAGTTAAGTATGCACTAATTAAGTACCGCTTGGGCGGTGATATTATTTATGATGCTCAGGAATCTGTTAGCCTAGAGGGCAACAGTGGGCCATATCTGCAGTATGCTCACGCTCGAGCCAAATCAATTCTTGCTAAGAGGCCAGAATTTAATCAAACTTTCAGCGAACTATTGAATGAAGAACTAAATGAGCAGGAAAGATCACTAGTTCGTAAAATTACAGAATATACAGAGGTGATTGATCTGGCGACTGCTGATTTAATGCCGCACCATATTTGTAGCTATTTATATGAACTAGCTCAAAACTTCAATCGTTTTTATGAGAATAATCAGGTAATTGATAGTGATCGTGAAGCATTGCGACTTAACCTAGTTAAGGTATATAGTAATGTCTTAAGTGGTGGGTTAAAACTACTGGGAATTACTGCCCCAGATAAAATGTAGAAAGGTTGAAAATGGCAACAAACGATAATCTTAGAAGTGAAGCAAAAGTAGCCGCTAGTGGCGGACCTATAACGCTCAACAAACCAAATAGTCGCAGGAAGCCCAGGCCCAGCACTGCGAGAGCTGTAGCGCAAGAAATAAACCCTGCCCAGGGATTTTTAGAGTTTTTAAAAAGCCATAATGTCATAACTATTGCTGTCGGTTTCATAATCGCTTTTCAATCTCAAGCTTTAGTCAAGCAGTTGGTTTCAAGCTTTATTGATCCGCTATTTAAGCTATTTTTCGGTCAAAACTTGAACGCTAAATTAGTCACTTTGCATTTTAATGGTAGAACAGAGCAATTGACTTGGGGGGCATTCATGTATGCGACCCTGAACTTTGTATTTATTTTGTTCGCCATATTTATAATAGTTAAAATAACAAAATTAGATCGTTTGGATGAGCCCTCGAAATATAAAAAAATTGACGACAAATTACCCAAAGTCCTCAGTTAATATTACAAGAAAGACATGCTATAATATTACCCTAGGAGTTAGAAGATATTGCATAAGCTAGCTACTAGTAAAATAGAATTTAAAGCCGACAGGTCATCTGTCGGTTTTTTTTAATAAAAAAGGAAAAAATATATGCCAAGTCACGTAGCCAACATTAATGCCGATTTCAAAGGCAAAGACATTATGACGACCAATCAATTTGTGAGAGAGGATGTGGATATTGTTTTGGATGAAGCCGATGCTATGGCAGAAATGGTAAATGCTGAGGGCCGTAGTGACCTGCTCGACGACTTGGTGGTGGCAAACCTTTTTTACGAAGCATCTACTAGAACATTTTTGTCTTTTGAGGCTGCTGCCAAAAGATTGGGTGCTTTAACCATTGCAACCCAAGGTGTTGAATATTCCTCAATATCTAAGGGAGAAACACTAGAAGATACAATCAGAACAGTAGAATCATATGCCGACACTATTACGCTTAGACATCCGGAAGTGGGCTCAGCAGCAGCTGCGGCAGCGGTTTCTGAAGTTCCAGTAATCAATGGCGGAGACGGCAACGGCGAGCATCCAACGCAAGCGTTAACCGATTTACATATGATTAGATCAAGACTTAATGATATATACGATTTAAAAGTTACGATGGTGGGTGATTTGAAGAATGGCAGGACTGTTCATTCGCTAGCTAGACTACTTAGTTTGTACGGAGCAGAAATCAATTACGTGTCACCTAAAGAACTGGCTATGCCTAAGTCGATTGTCGATGAAATTGCTCCACTTTCAGAGCAGTATCAAACCGAAAATCTTGAGGATGTCATTGCAGACACAGATGTTCTATATGTGACTAGGGTACAAAAAGAAAGGTTCTTGCCCGAAGGCGGTTTATTCAAAGAAATTCGAGCAAGAAGGGCGTATGACAAACTAAAAGACTCTTATCTAATCGATAAACAAGTAATGAAAAAAGCTAAAGAAGACTGCATACTAGCTCACCCTCTGCCAAGGGTCAATGAAATTGCAACTGAGCTAGATAACGACCCCCGCGCAGCCTACTTCGATCAAGTTAAGAGCGGTATGTATGTCCGAATGGGACTTCTGGCGCTAATTAATGGCCGAACCATAACCCAACAATTTTGATATAGTAATACTCAATGGATAAAGATGAATTACAAAAGAAACTTTCACCCGAGCAGTATCGAATTTTAGTAGAAAAGGGTACAGAGGCACCATTCACGGGTGCATTATTGCATGAAAAGAGAAATGGTGATTATTTGTGTGCTGCTTGCGGACAAGTAGTGTTTAAGAGTGATACCAAATTTGACAGCGGAAGTGGTTGGCCTAGTTTTAACAACCCAATTAATAAACAAGCGGTTATCTTAAATGAAGATAATAGCCTAGGCATGAAACGAGTAGAAGTTACATGCGCCAATTGCGGAAGTCATCTTGGTCACGTTTTTGAAGATGCCCCCGACCAACCCACGGGAATGCGTTATTGTATAAATTCTGCGTCGCTTAATTTCAAAGACAAATAAAAATAACTTATACTAGCTAGTAATGATAGATAAAAAAACCGCTCCTACTAAGCTACTCTGGCTAGACTTAGAAATGACAGGACTTGATCCCGTTAAAGACGTAATTATTGAAGTTGCCGCCGAAATAACAGATATAAATCTAAAAACTTTAACAACTTACGAGGCCGTAGTTAAACAGCCTAAAAAAATAGTCGTGGAACGCATGCAAAAAAATATCTGGTGGGCTGATTATCCCGAAAATCGTGATGAATTTATATCAAAAATGGATACAGCCAAGCCCAGTAAACAGGTACAGAAAGAACTTGTGGAGCTAGTGAAGGAATTTTTTGGAAAAGAACCAGCAGTTCTTGCTGGAAATAGCATACATAATGACCGCAATTTCATTAAAGAACAGTGGCCAGAATTAGATATATTACTTCATTACCGAATGCTTGATGTTAGTTCTTGGAAAGTTTATATGAGCGCAAAATACGGCGTTAGTTTTGAGAAAAAAGAACTGCACCGTGCCTTCGACGATATCCAGGCCTCTATTGCTGAGCTACAGTATTATAATGAATGGTTTTTAAAAAATAACTTCAAAAAGTAATGGATAAAAAAACCATATCAAAATACATTTTAGACTTGCCGAAAACCAAGCTAGAATATCCGTTTGAAGCTAATCTGGCAGTATATAAAGTGGACACAGAAATGTTTGCGATTCTAGATGAAGCAAAAACTCCACTTAGGATAAGCATAAAATGCGATCCTCAATTGGCCAAACTCTTAAGAGATAAATACACAGAAATTATGCCCGGCCACAAACTCAGTAAAAAAAACTGGAACACCATAATACTGGCAGGCGAAATCAGCTGGGATGAAGTAAAAGGCTTAATTCGCCATGGCTATGAATTGTCTGTTAAGAATTAGCTACCTAGCATTTTAATTAGCAAATCATTGGACTCCGACATTGTATTAAACAAATCCTTGCCTTTTTGGGTGGTAGAAGATTTATATGCCGGAATAAGTGAGTCTTGATAGTCCTGAAGTTTTTCTTTCATAGTATTTTTAAAAGTTTCATTGTAAGTGTTATTGGCTATAGAATCTGATAGTTTTTTTGTAGCTTTTGAATCAATCTTTTTATTTAATATTGCATCACTCGTTTTAATTTTTTTATCGGCAAGATTTTTAAGAATTATTTTTTGATCACTGCCAACAGACAGTTTGGACGTAATAGCAAAATTACGATTTTCTACAGATAGACCAGGTACCTCCAGGGCATTAGTGCTAAGTTGAATTACTTGTTGTTGGCTTTGGGCTACGGCTAGCAACTCCGGCGCGTTAGATTTGCCCGCCAACAGACTTTTTCCGACCAATAAAACTACCAGCACAATTACTAAGAGCGCTAAGATTACCAACACCCTTTTAAATTTATTGTCACCACCCAGTGGACTAGTTGTTTGTGGCGCGCTAGCAGTAGACGTAATAAAATCGTATTCATGGCCGCTGCTCTGACCACCAGGAGGAATTACAGTTGGTGGCTGTTGATTATTGGGTTGCATATAACTATTAAAGCACAAGCAGTACCATTGAAGCGAGTTAGGTTTTATGATGTAGAGTACAATATATTATAGAGATGAATGCAGTAGACGAGGTTAAGGGCCGATTAAACATTGAGGATGTGATCGGCGAGTACGTTACACTTAAGCGCGCCGGACGCAATTTTAAAGGCTTAAGTCCTTTTAGTCATGAAAAAACAGCGAGTTTTGTTGTTAGTCCTGAAAAGCAAATATGGAAAGATTTTAGTTCGGGCAAGGGCGGCAGTATGTTCGATTTCGTAATGGAAGTAGAAGGCTTAGATTTTAAGGGGGCTTTAGAGCTACTCGCTAGAAAAGCCGGGGTTGATCTAGATGAATACCAAAATAAATCCAACAGAAAAGGCCCCAACAAAGAACGGCTCTACACACTTCTTGAGCTAAGCGCCAAATTTTATCAAGTGCAATTTTCTAAAAATCAAGAAGCCCTGGAATATGTGCTAAAAAACCGTAACTACAGCAAGCAGACTGCCTTAGAGTGGCGCATTGGTTATTCGCCCAACAATGGCACTGCTATGATTGATTTTGCTAAATCTAAAAACTATACAGACCAAGAAATTCAACAAGCAGGGCTGTCTTCATTTAATTATAAGAACCAGCCAGTCGATATGTTCAGAGGTCGGTTGATGATTCCGCTGCAAGATCCACAAGGTCGAGTTATAGGATTTACGGCTAGGCAGTTAGACAACAATGCCAACGCTCCAAAATACATTAATACTCCTCAAACCATTTTGTACGATAAAAGTCGTCACATATATGGACTGCATAACGCTAAAGAATCAATTCGGAAAAATAAATACGTCGTGATCGTGGAAGGTAACCTAGATGTAATCGCCAGTCATCAAGCCGGAGTAAAACAGGTGGTGGCCACAGCCGGAACTGCCCTTACCGAGCCATTACTAAAAACTTTAAGTAGGTTTACGGGAGATATTCGCCTTAGTTTTGATGCAGACAGAGCAGGCCTTGCGGCTACAGAAAGAGCCATACCGATTGCTAGCAAAGTTAAGGTGTCTTTAAGCATTGTTGAAATTCCTGAAGGCAAAGACCCTGATGAATTAATTAAAAAAGACCCTAAACTATGGGTTAACGCCATAGATAGTCAAAAATATGCCCTAGATTGGCTGATTTCTTTATATGAAAAACAGCTAGATCTAGACTCTGCTGTTGGAAAAAAACAATATAGCGATGTACTTTTACCGGTGATTAGGAGTTTAGGCGATGCCGTAGAAAAAGATCATTATCTGAAACTTATTTCAAAAAAAATAAATATCAGTCAAGATGCCTTAAATGAAAAATTGTCCAAAACTCAGTCAATGACCATGCCCGTGAGCATGCGAAAGATAAAAACCCCAACACCTCAAATTGATAAGAGACAAATAGAAAACCAAAAAATAGAGGATAATTTTATATGTTTAGTTTTAATGCGCAAAACGCTTAGAAATTTTACAAATATCGTCGAGCCAGAGATGCTATCAAATGATAACGCCAGGCAATTATTGGTGTTTATTAAATATAATACAGATTTTGACGCTAAGGATGCTAAAGACATAGTGGAAAATTTGCGAGATTATGTTAAAATAGAGTCATTACTCTACGAGGTAACCTACCAAGACCTCGAGCTAAACGAACTTCATGATGAAGCAGCTCGATTGCAGGCTCGGTTGGTAGAAAGATACGTCAAAACTCAAAAAGCAAAATTAATACAAGAACTAAATAATGCTAGTGAACAAACTAGTCGCGATTTATTAACAAAAGTTAAAGAGTACGACAAACTACTCAATCAAGTCAAAGGAGCATAAATTATAATGCCTAGAAAATCATCTAAAAAATCTGAAGAAAAACCAGCCAATGAACAAGAAATAAAAAAGCTTATAAAGCTAGCTAAAAAAGCCGGGTTTGTTGATCAGAAAGCTATTTTTGAATTACTACCAGAGGTTCCTGAAAACGCCGACGCTCTGGACACTCTTTACACAGAGCTCGCCGATAACAATATTGAAATAACAACTTCAACGCCCGGAGTAAAAAGCACAGATGACACCTGGGTAGAAGACGAAGATGCTGAAGAAGAGGTGGTGGCACCTAAGAATATTTATCTTGATGATGATGTTGCTGATGATTCAGTCAGACTTTACCTAAGAGAGATTGGAAAAATACCTCTTCTAACTTCAGAACAGGAACTTGCACTTGCTCAAAGAGTTGTAGCTGGCGAGAAGAAGGCTAAGGACGAAATGGCGGAAGCCAATATGCGTTTAGTTGTTTCAATTGCTAAGCGCTACGTTGGACGTGGTCTAGATTTACTTGATCTTATTCAAGAAGGAAATACTGGTCTTTTAAGAGCGGTTGAAAAATTTGATCCAGATAAAGGATTTAAGTTCTCAACATATGCTACATGGTGGATCAGGCAGGCCATTACTCGTGCTATCGCCGATCAGGCAAGAACAATTCGTATTCCTGTACACATGGTCGAAACAATCAATAAGCTACTGCGCACTCAACGTCGTCTAACCCAAGAATTAAATCGCGAACCTAGCAACGATGAAATTGCCAAGGAAATGGAAATAGACGTAGATAAAGTAGAACATATCATGAAAATTAAGCAGGATATCTCTTCTCTTGATGCATCAATACGTGACGACGAAGAAGACTCAGTCTTATCTGATTTTATTGAAGATGAAGATACAGTATCGCCAGAAGAATCAGCCACCGGCCAGCTCCTAAAAGAGCAGGTTAAAGATATGCTTGATGCCCTTACTGAGCGAGAACAAAAAATCCTTAAACTGCGCTTTGGCCTAGAAGACGGCAAAAGCCACACCCTGGAAGAAGTTGGTCAAGAATTCAGCGTTACCCGCGAGCGTATTCGCCAGATTGAAGCTAAAGCTCTAGCCAAGCTACGCAAGCACCGTGATGCTAAAAAACTTCACGATTACATTAAATAGATATATTAATTACACCGAGTAGTTCATCCAGTGAATTTAATAACTGTGATTTGTCCTCGGTATTAGATAAGAAATAATCCGCATTAGCAATCGGACCGCCTTTTTCTAGGTTTTCGATTTCTGCGTAATCTCGATCGCTTGCCTCATTGTTACTGAGGGGTCTTTTTGGTCGTTGTTCAAGTCTTTGGTGCCTTAAGCCCATAGGTGCCACGACTGCTATCACGACTGCATTGTTACCATAAGTAGACTTAAATAATTTATATTCAGTCCAGCTATATAGTCCGTCAACTACAACAGGTTGATTGCCGTCAAAGCTTTCAATTTCTTTTATCATTATTTTGGCATAAGCCTCATTGCCTTGATGTTTTCTAATGTCCTCGCGAACAATTTTTTCATTTTCGGGCGTTAAATCAAGACCGCGTTTTTTTACTTCATCTATAGTTATTCCACCAAAATACACGCTGGCTAATCCTTTATTTTTGAGGTGTTCAACGCAAATTGACTTACCGCTTCCGGGCATTCCAACGAAGATGATTAATTTTTGCTCCATTACTAATATTATAACCAATCTTTAGATTAATTTACGTGGCTTTGTAAGTTCTTTTTGGAGTTCAATAACTGCTTTTCTGGAATGCTTGCGTGTATATCTTTGCGTTTGGCGTAATAGTACGTATATGCCGCTACAGGCAATCGCTACTAACCACTCCGTTAATCCTAGAGAACCTGTTTTTAGGACGTACTGCAATGGTTCTAAATATATAACAAGAATTAATATAAGAATGTTGAATCCAAACGATGCAATAAGCCTCGGGTTATCAATTAAAAAATCACTATAAACCTTGCGGTGCTTATCGGCTCTTTCAAATATAATGTAGAGCATCGTACATAGACTAAATGTCAGAAAAGCAAGCGTTGTGGCTTGATGATATAAGGGCACATTGAAGTCTGTCAGGTTCAAAGGACTTACTCCAACAATTTGAAAATACAGCAGATATGCCAGAAATGAAAGTGTGGCAGTCATTACTCCAAATCCAATTAAGCCCAGAAAACTGAAAGCATTAAATATTTGTTCTTCTGGGTTTTTTGGTTTTGATTTTAGGTAATTTTTTTCAGGTTGATCAAATGCCATAGCGAACAATGGCGGTATTAGTATTAGGCCGGCAAACATCAATAATGATGGAGTGAGCGGTGGTGCTATTTTGTAATAACAAAAAGCCAGCAAAGAGAAAACCACAGCTGTCATGCCAGCGCCTGCAGTGGCGACTATAGTTCTAAAAATGATATTAAAATTAATTTGATTAACTCTGCCTTCGAGCACTACAGCCATTAACTTAATAAAATCTCGGCTACCTAATGTCAGGTCTGCTTCGGCATAATATTCTTGTGAGCGCTTTGAACTGGCACAAGCTAAAATATATTTTTGCTTGTAATTTAATACGCTAATTATTCTTTTTTTGTCGTTTATAGAAATGTTATTAAGCAGGGCTCCACGACTAATTAAGCCGTAAATCTGATTATCAGTTTTATCTTTGAGGTCTTTTGAGTGAACGATTTTTTCTAGGCCTAATTTTAGAGCAAGCCCCTTGGCGTGATAGTTGCTCAAATCGTCATGAATCAATAATTTTATATGTGCTAATTTTGCAGAAACTGCACTTTGCTCTATTTCATTAGAAATTTCATTAAATTTTAATTTTTTATTATTAAATAATTCTGAACTTTCTCCGATTATATATTCAACTGAGCCAATATCGACATTATTTAATGAATTTTTAATATTTAATTTTTTATTAAAATTATTAAATATTAAATAAATAATGATAAAAACTGAAATTGGCAAGGCTGATACGATTACGCCTAATGCGAATAACAGAGCAGTATCTTTACTGATGCCAGCTAAATAAGAACCAGCAATAACCAACAGCATTAATATCAAGGCAATCTGCAACAATAGTTCAAATATATCAGATAACTCTCTTAGAAAAAGGGAATGAGTTCGCTGATTTATATCTAATAATTTTTTAATAATTAATAAGTTAATTGCGGTTAATGCAGTTAATATGGACAAAGTTCTGTAGTCGCTCATAAGTAATGCCAGGGCAATGCCAGTAGCTGCCATAGCTGAAAAAACATAATTGAACTTTAGTCTGTACTTTTTCATGTATTCATAAGCATTATACCTCTTAAAAGCCATTAAGTGGTGCCCAAAAGATGGTTTATACTATTAAGTAGTGAGCGAACAAGATAAGTCTGGTGTCAGAAAAAAACTTGTTGTGATTGACGGCAAGAGTGTTTTTTATCGTGGCTATTATGCTATGAGTAATCTTGCAACTAAAGACGGTACTCCAACTGGCGGAGTGTTCGGTTTTGCTAGTATGGCTCTTGAGGTTGTCAGACGATTAAAGCCAGATTATGTTGCAGTAGCATGGGATAAGCCCAAAACAAATATCAGAAAAAGACTTGAAATCTACCCCGAATACAAAGCCGGACGCAAACCCTCTCCGCCAGATTTTAAAATACAAATACCTTTGTTGCACGAATTATTAGACGCCTTCGGTTGGCCACTCTATGAACTGGATGATTATGAAGCCGATGACATCATGGGGGCACTGGCTGTTCAAGCTCGAAAGAAAGATATTGAAACTATTTTAATTACTTCAGATATGGATATGCTGCAGCTAGTCAATGATCATGTTCATGTCTATGCCCTCAAAACCGGATTAAGTAACATTGAGCTGTATTCTCCAAAAACTTTCGAAGCTAAACACGGCATTAAGGTTGAACAGTACTTAGACCTAAAGAGCTTAAAAGGGGATAGTTCCGATAATATTCCTGGCGTTCCAGGTATTGGCGAAAAGGGAGCGACTGAGCTTTTGCATCAATTCGAAACACTAGATGGAATATATGACAACCTAGATTTAGTTAAGGACTCTCTGCGCAAAAAACTCGAAGCCGGTAAAGACCTGGCTTATATAAGTAAAAAACTAGCTAGAATTTGGACGGAGGCACCAGTAAAGTTAAATCTTAAAGAACTAGATGGTAGCAAGGCTGATCCTGAAAAAATTCAAGGATTATTACAAAAGCTTGAGTTCAGGAGCTTGGTTAGGCAGTTGCCAGAAATCATGCAAATCAATGAGGCAATAATTCCTAAAAGCGGCAAAAAAGTCATTAAAATTGGAGAAGTACAACATATTACGTCAGCCCAAAAGCTGCAAAAAACTAAATTACTCCCTACTGAAACAGTTATCATGCATAGTTTTGTGGCCGGTAAAAATGGCAGTAAACCCATATGTATTGCTGTATCAAATGGCGACAGGGGCAGTATAGTAATTGATGCTTCAAAAATCGAAGAGCAAGCTCTGACTGATTGGCTTAAGATAAATATCCCCTCAAAAACCAAATTAATAGGTCATGACATCAAATTAACAATTAAATTACTACTAAATTTAGGCCTTGGCACTAGAGAGGTGGATCACGATATTTTAATCGGTGCATTTTTGATTAACTCACTTACTCGCCAACAAACCCTAACCGAACTAGCAGAAGCCGAAATTGGTTATACAGGTAGAGGATTTGAAAATATGTCTCCAGAAGAGATGCTAACATCAGCTGGTGAAATAGTAGCAATAATAAGAACCATAGCCTCTAATCAAGAAAAAACCATTAATCAAACCCCTAAGCTTGGTCGACTAGCAAAGCAAATCGAATGGCCCGTTATTCCAGTATTAGCTGAAATGGAATTTGTAGGTATTGAGCTTGATAGTGACTACTTAAATAAATTTGCAGACGAAATTAATGACATGATTTCGGACTATGAACAACAAATTTATGGCTACGCTGATAAGGAGTTTAACATTGCTTCGCCAAGTCAACTTGCAGAGGTGTTATTTGATGGCCTAAAGCTACCTACCAACGGTATTAAAAAAGGTAAAACCGGACTTAGTACTGCCGCTACTGAACTAGATAAATTACGCAATAAGCACCCAATAATAGATTTAATTACTCAATTTAGAGAAGTTTCTAAACTTAAAAATACATACGTTGATACGCTTCCAAGTCAAGTTGATGAGCAGGGGAGGATTCACACTACATTTAATTTAACAGTAGCTCAAACTGGAAGGCTTAGTAGTTCTGATCCTAATCTTCAAAATATTCCAATCAGAACTGAACTCGGTCGTAGAATCAGGACGGCCTTTATAGCAGGTAAAGGCAAAAAGCTGGTTAGTGCTGATTATTCGCAGTTCGAACTTCGTTTAGCAGCAGTGTTGGCTGACGATAAACAGCTAATAGACATATTCAATAGCGGAGCAGATATACACACAGAAACTGCGGCACTTATTTATGAACGTGAAGAGGAAGATGTCACTAAACAGATGCGCAGTGCTGCTAAAACTATTAATTTTGGCATTATATATGGCATGAGTCCTCATGGTCTAAGTGTCGCAACAGGCATGACAAATTTTCAAGCAGCTAACTTTATCGATAAATACAAAGAAGTTAGAAAACCAATTTTTGAGTACATGGATCACGTAAAGGATCAGGCTAAAAAAGATGGTTATGTGGCAACTCTATTTGGTCGCCGCCGCCCTATGCCAGATATTAATTCTAGTAATTTTGCCATTAGGCAAGGCGCCGAGCGCGCAGCTATTAATATGCCCATTCAGGGGACTGAAGCAGATTTAATGAAATTAGCCATGATTAAAGTAGATGGTTTAATTAAGTCAAAATTCAAAAACTGCAATATGCTACTGCAGATTCATGACAGTATTCTTATGGAATGCAATGAAGAAGACGCCAATGAAGTTGCCCATATTTTGAAATCTACGATGGAAGAAATATATAAACTACCTATAAAATTAGATGTCGACGTAAGTATTGCCGAAAATTGGGGAGAGCTTTAGGCTACTTGCGACGTCGTCTTTTGACTGGTCTTCTGGCCGGGGCTCTTTTGCCGCCATTTTTTATAAGTACTAGGCAAGACGCAATAACCCAGATAGCTAAAAGCATATCTGTTATTGACGTAAAAAGGCTTAATAAGTCAGTATGATTTTTGGCATTTAATAGAGCAAATAGAAATATGGCAATCTCAACAAGGATTAATAGTTGTGCAAGTCTGGTACTTCTTCTGTCTTGAACTGTATAGCCAAGCACCCAGACGCCAGCGAAAAATATTGCAACAATAATAAAAAATATAACTGACAGCATTGTATTGGTTACGCAGTCATTGGAACTATGAATACAAGTTGTAATAATTGAATTAAGTCCAGTAGCAATATTGAGAAGGCTAAGAGTGATGAATTGTACTAGGGTTGCGATGTTAGTTTCGTATTTTATTTTCATGTCGTTAATCAATTATACCTACATAAGCGCTTTGACCTCAAGTGCTTATTTTAAAAACACTTGCAAAAAACTTAAAAAAGTGGTAGTATATATAAAAATAGGAGAAATAAGAGGAATATGAAATATTTCATCGGATTCATGGTTACAGTTATCATAATCATCGTGTTACTAGCGATGAGCCTTGGTAATGTTGGTAAAAAATCTAAGCCTAAGACAACTAATACTGATTTGATTAGTTATTCTACTAAAAATTCTTCAGTTCGGATGGTAGTTGATGGACCAGTCACTGCTAACGAAACTCATAATAAGGTTGTTGTTACTGTAAATCGTGACAAAACAGTCTACGAACAAATTAATGGATATGACGGCAAGGTTATTAAATCTGAATCTTTTGACAATAACGAAAACTCATACACAAATTTCCTTAGTGCACTACAAAGAGCTAGCTATATGAGGGGGGATAAAGATCCTGACCACGCTAATTACAGAGGTTATTGTTCTTTGAATAATCGATACATTTTTTCTTTAAGCCAAGACAATAAAACAATCCAGCAGTTTTGGACTACAGACTGTGGTAGCCCTAAAACATATTTTGGTAATTTCTACCTTACCTACACTTTATTTCAAGCACAAGTACCGAATTATTCTGATTTGACCTCTGAATTGAATCTTTAATTTAAATTTAGCCTATCCTGAAGACTAGTTTTTTGTCTATTTGACAGCGTCTTTTAATCTCTGGCCCTCTCAAGCGAACAGAGCTTACCATACTAGCATTTGGAAGAGTTATTACTATGCTGTCGCCATTTTTTGCTACAGTCGGCTTGATATTGTATTCGTCTTGAACGAATTTTTTTATTGCCGATATTTCCGACGGTTCATCAAAATTTCGACCACCCAGAATGTCCATTAAAGAATCCATAACTCTATTATACTTGTTACAATAAAAATATGCCGGAATTACCAGAGGTTGAAACAGTTAGACTTGGTCTCAAAAAATTATTAGTTGGCAAACAGCTAGATAATATTAAACATGATTGGCCAAAGTCTT
Organism: bacterium; assembly: GCA_010027485.1. GTDB lineage: Bacteria > Patescibacteriota > Saccharimonadia > Saccharimonadales > UBA4665 > RGVC01. The sequence goes on from RGVC01000005.1 coordinate 23,672, forward strand.
TTCCTAATGCCGTTACAGACGTTGAAAATTTTGCTATTGGCAAAAATATCATCAACATAAGACGCCGAGCTAAGGTGTTAATTATCGATTTAAATAGTCAGTACAGTTTTGTAATCCATCTTAAAATGACAGGTCAGATGGTCTTTAGAAGTGAAGCGTATAATTTTGGAGCAGGGCACCCCAATGATTCTCTGATTGGCAATTTGCCTGATAAATCAACGCGTGTTGATATTGCTTTTACAGACGGTAGTCATTTGTTTTTCAATGACCAGCGGAAGTTTGGTTGGATGAGGCTAATGCCAACGACTATGATTCAAGAATTAGATTTTTTCAAAAAAGTTGGCCCTGAGCCACTCAGTAAAACCTTCACGCCAGCGGTTTTAGTTGAGCGTTTAAATCGCCGTTCTCGAAGTGCAATCAAAGCTGTGTTATTGGATCAGACTGTATTGGCAGGCATAGGTAATATTTATGCCGATGAATCACTTTGGGGAGCAAAGATACACCCATTAACTACAGTCTGTGATATCCCTAAAAATAAATTAAAAACTTTGCATCAAGAAATTCAATTTGTTCTGAAGCTGGCTATTGAAAAAGGTGGTTCAACTGATAAGAATTACGTTGATGCCGAAGGCAAAAAAGGCAGTTACATGGACTTTGCTAGGGTCTTTAGAAGGGAAGGGCTGAGTTGTCCACGTTGCGGAACAATCATCCTAAAAATAAGAGCAGCGGGACGAGGCACACATTTATGTCCAAAGTGCCAAAAATTACCACGCTAGCAATCTGATTATCTTGATACAATAATACTATGATTATTACTCTAAGTGGAGAGAACAGTTTCTTGCTAAATCAAGAACTTATTAAACTAGCCAGTGATTTCGAAAGTCGCCACGGTGATCTGGCCGTTCAGCGAATAGACGCCCAAGAAACTGAATACAACAAGATACATGAGGCACTTGTAGCTTTGCCTTTTTTAGTTGAACAAAAACTGACAATTATCTATAGCCCAGGCACCAATAAAGAACTTACCGAAAATCTAGAGAAAATACTACAAGAAATACCAGACACCAATGAAGTAATTTTCTTTGAGCCAAAATTTGATAAAAGATTGTCATGCTATAAAATTTTGCATAAAAAAACTGACTTCAGAGAATTTAAAAGCATCGATACTTCTAAGCTGAGTCAATGGGTTATGAATTATGCTAAAACTCAGGAAGCAAAAATATCGCAGTCTGATGCACATTATCTTATCGACAGACTTGGCTCAAATCAGATGATGCTTGCCAATGAGATAGATAAATTATCGCTTTACTCAAATGAAATAAACAGGCAAGTAATTAATTTACTCACTGAACCGTCAATGCAGAGCACGACCTTTCAATTATTAGAAGCAGCCTTTGCGCGAAAAACTCAAAAAACCATCCAGTTATACAAAGAACAGCGCCTACAAAAGGTTGAACCTCAAGTGATTATTGGTCTTCTAACTTGGCAGCTTCATGCCATGGCTGTTGTTGTATCAGCTGGTTTGCGCCCAGTCGAAGAAATAGCAACCAAGGCTAAACTTAAGCCCTATACAATTACCAAAACTAGATCAATCACTAGGGATATGAGTTTAGGAAGCGTGGCGAATTTAATTAATAAGCTGGCTGAAATAGACAAAAAATCAAAAACTCAAAATTATAACCTCGATGAGGCGTTAATGGGCTATTTATTAGAGCTTAGTGTCTAGGCTTTTTTCTTGGCAGCAGGTTTTTTCGCTGCTGGCTTGGTAGCTGGTTTTGTAGCTGGTTTTGCTTTGGCTTTAGCGACGCTTGGTTTTACACCAGCAGCTTTGGCTTTAGCGACGGCTCGTTTTTTGAGTCGAGCAGCTTTGTTTTTGTGGATTACACCTTTTTTAGCAGCTCTATCGATGTTGCTTTGAGCACTAACAAGCGACTTGCCGGTAGGCTTAGTAGCAAATTCTTTTAGCGCAGTGCGCACTGATCGTTTAGTTTTACTGTTACGAACAGCAGCCTTTTTAGCTGTACGTACGCGCTTCTTAGCAGATTTAATGATTGGCATGTATTTCCTTAAATTAATTTATAGACTAACTTATTAAATAAAACTATAACAGATACAGCCTCTCTTTGCAACAGATATGAAAATATATATCATTACTCCTAAAAAATAATACAGTGGTGGATAAGTGTTGGACAACCACTAGCTTTTATGGTACATTTAAGCCTGTTATATTAACCAAAAAACAAAAAACCGGATAAAGTAAAATGGACGATTCAAAGAAAAAGCTACTTGGTAAGCTGAACGAATCCAAAAATGTTCTAATAACTGTCAGTAAAAATCCGTCTGTCGATCAGTTGGCGGCTCTGATGGGATTGGCGTTGGCTCTAGATAAAGCCAAAAAACACACTGCTGCAGTTTTTAGTGGAAAAGTTCCATCAACACTTGAGTTTTTACAACCTGAAGATACAATTCAAAATTCTACTGATTCACTGCGTGATTTTATAATTTCCCTTGATAGAGCTAAGGCAGCCAAATTGCGTTATACGGCCGAAGAAGATGTCGTGAAAATATTTATAACACCTTACCGCTCATCTATTACCCAAGATGACCTTACGTATAGTCAGGGTGAATATAATGTTGATTTAGTAATTGCACTTGGCGTTAAGCAACAAAGTGATTTAGATGATGCAATCGTTTCACACGGCAGTATTCTGCATGATGCCACGGTAGCCACTATTAACTTATCTAATGAAGCCGGGCTTGGAACTATAAATTGGAATGAGGAAAATGCCAGTAGCTTGTGTGAATTAGTTACAGAGCTAGTTCAAGCAGTTGACGAATCCCTGATAGACGGACAAATTGCTACATCGCTACTGACTGGAATTGTTGCTGAAACTGCGAGATTTAGTAACGACAAGACGAGTTCACACACTATGAGCGCCAGTGCTGCTTTGATGACAGCCGGAGCCAACCAACAGTTAATTGCCACCCAACTAGAACAGGGCGAACAACCCGAAGCAACCGACGAGCCTGCTGCCGGAGAGGCTGTAGTGGCCACTGATGGAACATTAGAAATAGACCATTCCAATGATCAGCCAGTTGAGAATGAAGCAAGCGCTCCTGAACCAGAAGTGCCTTCACCAGAAGTACCGCTGTCTCCTGAAATACCACAAGATAGTAGCCAGCTAAGTCCTGGCGCCAGGCTAATTGTTGAGCCACCAACCATGGGTGGTCAGCTAACGGCTAATGCAATTACAGAAGCTTTGGAGCCATCAACCGACCCATTGTCTGCTGCTACGCCAGCAGCTTCAATTATTCCTACGCCGAATTCAGGCACACCAAGCCCGACAGGTAAAACTCTCTCCGACATTGAAAAAGAGGTTAACAGCCCTCACGTGCAAGCTAGCAAAACTCTCTCCGACCTTGAAAAAGAGGTTAACAGCCCTCATTTAACAGAGGCTAGTACGCTAAACAATCAACCAGATCAAGACGTGATGATTGGCGCACAGCCAGCTGATACGATTGCTAGTGATATTCCGTCAAACGAAAATCAAGCTTTTAATGCCAGTGCTGCACCACCGGTGCCCCCTCCATTACCATTTGATCAAAAACCTCCAGAACAACAATAATTTTCTAGTAGGTGTAAACTGTTGTTATGCAAGGGATATTATTATTAGATAAGCCAGCTACGTGGACTAGTTTTGACGTAGTTAACTATGTACGCAAGATTGTCGCTAACAGCGAAAATAAGAAGCCAAAGAATGTAAAAGTTGGTCACTCGGGAACACTTGATCCTTTTGCGACGGGATTATTAGTACTATTAATTGGCAAAGATTACACACGTCAAGCTAAAAATTTTACAAAACTGGACAAAACATATGAAGTCGGCATGAAACTCGGCAAGAAAAGCAGTACAGGTGACCCTGAGGGGAGTATCGAAGACTCGGATGGCAATCAGCCGACCCAAGAACAATTCACTCAAGTCGTTAAAGATTTTACAGGGGTGATTTCACAGATTCCTCCAGCCTTTTCGGCTATTAAGGTGGACGGAGTCCGGGCCTACAAATTAGCCAGAGCTGGTCAAGAAGTGAACCTAGAACCGCGTGAAGTTAAGATCAATAGTTTAAGTTTAGTTAGCTATGATTTTCCAAATGCACACTTGGTTGCTGATGTGTCATCGGGTACATATATAAGAGTTTTAGTAGAAGATATAGCCCAAAAACTTGGGGCCAGTGCATATACAACCGATTTGCGTCGGACTCAAGTAGGTGAGTTTAGTGTCGACGGGGCTATCACAATAGATGACCTTAGTATTGAGCTGATCAACAAAAATATTATTAAGTAAGTGTTTGAACAAATTTAATGCTCATCAGGGGTTGCCAAACAGCTCTCTATCTGATAAAATTATTGAACATGATTACAACTTCTAAAAAAGCTGACGCAATTAAGAGCGCGCAGACACACAAGAACGACACCGGTAGCGCCAATGCTCAGGTAGCAGTTCTTACTGAGCGTATCAAAGAATTAACCGAACATCTTAAGGTCAATAAGCACGATTTCATGGCTCGCCGTGGACTACTACAAATGGTTGGCAAGCGCCGCCGTTTACTACGCTATATCGCAAATCGCGATAGCAATGCTTATCTTGAACTTATCAAGAAACTCGGCATTCGCCGCTAAGTGCCCAGACTCTAAAAGGTCTCAAGTAATTGAGACCCCTAAGCTTGTGCACATTAAATAAACAGAGTTTTATTTGTCTAGATAGAGCAACAGATATATAGCGCCCTTAAAATCAGCACAAGGGGTAAATGCATATATTTGAACTCTGCCTAGACAATCCTCTGAAATAGAAAGGAAACTATGGGAACAATAAATCCTTTAGGAAAAGACATAATAAAAGTAGAAACCGAGCTTTGCGGCCGTACTCTAAGCCTAGAAGTAGGTCGAGTAGGTTTTCGCACCTCAGCTTCAGTATTGGCGCGCTATGGCGATACTGTCGTGCTTGGTACTGCAATGGTTGGCTCAAAACCAATCACTTTAGATTATTTTCCGCTAAGCATCGACTACGAAGAAAAGATGTACGCTTCAGGAAAAATTAGCGGATCTAGATTCATTAAGCGCGAAGGTCGCCCAAGCGATGACGCAATTCTTATCAGTCGACTGATTGATCGCCCAATCCGACCTCTATGGCCAAAAGGCTACCGCCATGAAGCACAAGGTGTTGCTTCTGTTCTGAGTATGGATCCAGATTTTCGTCCAGACATGGTTGCAATGATAGCTATGAGTGCTGCATTTATGCTTAGTGGTGCACCATTCGAAGGTCCAGTAGCTGGACTACGTGTGGGCTTAGTTGATGGAAAATATACTGCCTTTGCTACTCCTGAGCAACTTGACGCCGGTGAACTAGATTTAGTAGTAGCTGGTACAAAAGACGGCGTTATGATGGTGGAAGCTGGCGCCAGTGAAGTGACCGAAGAACAGATAGCCGAAGCCATTGCTTATGCTTTTGAAGCCATGCAACCAGCTATCAAATTACAAGAAGAATTAGTTAATAAAATAGGTGTTACCAAGCAGGAATACACTTTGAGCCTGCCAAATTCAGACATTCAAAACACTGTTAATGAGTGGCTAGCCGATAAGCTTGGCGAAGATCTTCGCAGACCTTATCCAGAGCGCAACGTTATGCTCAAACAGCTTCGTGAAGAAATGCATGCTGAACTAGCCGATAAGCTTGGCGATGAACACGCTGAAGTAATGGGCGAATACGAGGAAGCTTTTGACACTGCAGTCCACAAAGATGTTCGAAAAGGTATTGTAGAAGATAATATCCGCCCCGATGGCCGTAAGATGGACGAAGTACGACAACTTAGTAGTGAAGTTGGAATACTTCCTAGAGCGCACGGCTCAAGTATTTTTACCCGTGGACTTACTCAGGCTATGAATATCGTAACTTTAGCACCACTGAGCTACGCTCAACTGGTTGATACCATGGAAAAAGAAGGCGAACGCCATTATTTCCACCACTACAACGCACCAGGTTATACAGTTGGTGAAGTTCGACGACTCGGCAGTGCTGGACGCCGCGAAATCGGACACGGCTACCTTGCTGAACGTGCTCTAACTGCAGTACTCCCTTCGGAAGCTGATTTCCCGTACACCATTCGTTCTGTAACAGAGATCATGAGCCAAAATGGTTCAACATCTATGGCTGCAACTTGTAGTAGTGTGTTGGCACTTCTAGATGCCGGCGTGCCTCTAAAAAGCTTGGTCAGTGGTATCGCAATGGGTCTTATGAAAGACGGCGACAATGTATACATTCTGAGCGATATAGCAGATGCCGAAGATTTCGCAGGCGACATGGACTTCAAAGTTACTGGTACCGCCAAAGGCATTACTGCCTTGCAGATGGACATGAAAGTTCACGGCTTGCCAGTAGAAGTTTTGCAAAAAGCACTCGAACAGGGAAAGATTGGCCGTGCTCACATACTAAAACACATGGAGCAAACCATTTCTGAACCAAAAGAAATGAGCCCATATGCCCCTCGAGTTGAGGCAATTACAATCAATCCAGACAAGATTCGCGAAGTAATCGGCAAGGGCGGAGAAACTATCCAGAAAATTACGGCTGAAACAGGTGCAGATATTGATATCAAGGATGATGGAACTATCATGATTGCTAGTCCAGACGGTAAATCAATCGAAGCGGCTAAGCAGTGGATCAGAGATATTACTGAGGATCCCGAAGTAGGCACAATCTATAAAGACAGGCCAGTAGTTAGCGTCATGGACTTCGGCGCATTTGTTCAAATCTTGCCCGGCAAAGACGGTCTTGTGCATATTAGCGAATTGTCTGATGAGCGTGTTGAAAAAACTAGTGATGTCGTAAAAGAGGGCGACAAGGTAGATGTTAAACTTCTAGCTATCGACGATCGAGGCCGTTTGCAGCTTTCAATGCGAGCAGCCAAAAAGGACGACTCTAAAAAGTAAATAAAATGAGCAAATCATTAACTCAGTCAGTTCATAAGT
>RGVC01000041.1 GCA_010027485.1 bacterium
CCCTAATTGATGCAGGTTACATAGATAATCAAGCCGACATATACTCCATAACCCCAGAAATGTTACTTAAACTAGATAGATTTGCCGACGTTTCAGCCAATAAGCTTGTAGTTTCAATTCAGAGTAAAAAGAATCCTCCACTGGCTAAATTCCTGTATGGATTGGGCATTCGTCATATTGGTACACAAACCGCCATTGATTTGAGCCAACACTATAAGTCATTCGAAAATATAGCTAAGGCTACAACCAGTGAGCTCTCTGAAATCGAGGGAATTGGTGAAATTGTAGCGGAATCAATTGTAGAGTGGTTTAGTGAGCCAAGTAATCAAAAACTACTAGAAAATTTCAAAAAGCGTAATGTTTGGCCTAAAAAAATAGAGCAAGTAGGCGGCAAATTGAGTGGTCAGAAATTTGTAATTACCGGTAGCCTAGAAAGTATGGGTCGCGATCAGGCCGCTGACAAACTACGTGAACTAGGCGCTACTTTTCAAAGCTCAGTAGGCAAAGACACCGATATTTTAGTAGTTGGTAGCAATGTTGGAGAAACAAAGTTACAAAAAGCTCGAAGTCTCGGCATCAAGCAAATAGACGAATCAGAACTTCTAAAAATTATCGACAAATAATAGAGATAAAAACGCCAGCCAAAGTGTATAATAGTGCTTAAGCTAATGGGATTAGTTTTGTTAATCTATGCAACCAAATAATACGCCAAATAGGCCTGAAATAAACAACGACAGAAGTCGCCGACCGGCTTCTATTGACGGCATGGTTACTCGTCGAGACTATAATCCCCGAATTTATAGACGGGATAGCTTGGACGGCATGCAACAACCCGTTAGCAGACGCCCTATTAGCCCAAATGTGCAACCAACATCATCCGTAGTGCAGACTACAGTTCCTCAAAATCAAACTCAGCTTCAAACGCCTGCTCAGCCAAATGTTCAGCAACCCGATAATTCTTTTCAGCCTACTGCAAACCCGAGCCAAAAATTAGATTTTACTCCACCTTCTAAAAAAAGAAAAAAGCTGGTAAAAATTCCTAGAATTAGCGGATTATATGTTTGGTACAAAAATCAAAATAGCCCTAAAAAATTATTTCTAACAGCTTATCAAAAAAATCTTTCAACATCGAACTACTCAGCTTATACAAATAGCGGAGGACTGTATAGTCGCATAGGATATGATTTTGTAAATCCCAAAAACCCGATTATCTTTAGTGAGCAAAACATAAGTAGTAGCGGCGCTGTCTTTACGGCCGAAGGATATGGTACTTCAAAAGAAACCTATATACGTTATACAAAGCTACCAAAAGCAATTCAGCCACCTTTGTCGCAAGCAGGGCTAAACACCTATGTAAAAATCCGTTCCGAAGGCGCATTACCTAGCGGAGTGCCAGCTTCTATCATCAAAGCCAGTGATCCTCGTTACAGAATTGTCGGCCCAATACTTTTTAGCAACCTAGACAAATCAAAAGCCGATCAAATATTAAATTACATCAAAAACAATAATGTCTATAAATTTGATAAAAAAGATGTTTCGACCACTAAGTTAAATGGCAAGAAAGTAACTGTTTTTAATACCAAGCTTGATGTAACCAAAGTTCAATTAATAAATCAGAGCTTGGCTAGTATGATGGGTTTCACTCCTGCTGATGTCGAGGGGGCAATAAAAGGCCTAGATAATTATAAGGACGCCGTAGTTAAAATATACATAAATAGCGACAAGCGTATTGTGCGTATTGAAGCCAGCGGCCAACTTATCAATCTGTCGACCGATTATAGTGAATTCAATAAAATTTCCACTCCAATGGAACCAGAAACCAAGGTTCTATGGCAAAATTTTGCTACCGTTCACTATCAGATGCAAGCCGTGGCTACTAGCGCTCAGCCTGCCGGTGTCGTAGATAACGCCAGAAAGGCTCGCTTGTCAGCCCTTCACGATAAATTAATTGAATATAATAAACAAACTAGCTCATATCCAACACTCGAAAATTTGAATAATCCAAATTGGATCAGCAGTAATTTAATAGGCTTTGATGTAGATTTACTCAGAGATCCATCTGGCAGTTCCTTGACTGTTCAGTCTTCACCAACAGGATCAAGCTTGGCTTATGTAACAACACCAGAAATGGCAACCGGGAAGTGTACCAATACACCCGAAAATCCTTGTGCCCATTTTCGAGTTATATCAACTTTATCGAATGGTAAACAATATATAGCTCAAGACCCTTGACACTACGTTCAAATAGCTTATGATTTAAATATATCGTGCGCAAACTTGCGACTCGTGTAAAAACAAAAACATATAAAACAAAAACCACCCGTCGCAAGGGTGGGCGCGCACGAAAAAATAGCCGAGAAATACCAATCCTCGGCTATTTTTATGAGATAATAAGGCTATGATCAAATATTTTTACCGAAACCTGCAGTCTCCGCGAATGACCGAATCAGACAAAATAAAGCGCGGTGTTTGGGTGATAGCTGAAAAACCTAGCGACAAAGAGGTAGCTACTCTAGTCAAGAAGCTACATCTTGAAGTTGGTCATATAGAAGACGCCCTTGATGAAGACGAGATGCCTCGACTCGAGCGAGAAGGCAACCAAAGTTATATATTTGTCCGCTATCCATTCAAAACGAGCGATGGAGATATGGACACCGCCCCACTACTTGTTATGGTTAGTGAGGATAATCTACTGACTGTATCTAAATATCCGATCAAAGCATTTGATAAATTTGTGAGTGGTAAAAATTCGGTAATCACTACTCAGCGCACCAAATTATTACTGCTTATTTTGGCTGAAATAAGTCAGGCTTATGAAAATCAGCTACGCATTACTACAAGGCGAATAAAGCAAATCAGAACCCGCCTTCGCAATCAAAAAATCACCAATCAAGATCTTATCGACTTCGTATTATTAGAAGACGAGCTTAACGAATTCCTAGCTTCACTATTACCTAACAATGCAACGCTTAGAAGGCTACTAGCTGGTCGCTACATCCCGCTTTTCGAAGAGGATCAAGACCTTGTAGAAGATTTACTTTTAATCAATGACCAGTCCATTGAAGCCATTCGTGCCAACCTAAGATCCATAGATAATATCCGCAACGCCCACACCGCCATCAGTAGCAATAACCTTAATAAAACAATTACTTTCCTAACACTCGCTACTATTATGGTGGCCTTACCAAACGTATTTTTTGGCATGTATGGCATGAATGTTTCATTGCCCTTCCAGCATAATCACTGGGTTTTCATTGCTCTTATAATTGTAAACATCACTCTTATCGGCACCATACTAGGTTTTGCCAAAAAGAAAAATCTAATCTAGCTACTTTATTTTCTACCCCTGTTTTGTTACAATAATTTGGTAATTCTTTAATGGGGATATAGCTCAGTTGGCTAGAGCGCTTGCATGGCATGCAAGAGGTCCGGGGTTCAAGTCCCCGTATCTCCACCAAATTTCATTGTAATTTAATTATTTTTATTGCCCATCAAAGTCTCAAAGTTCTATAATACATACTATGAGCAAACGTTACACCGAGATACTCCTAGAAGACATGAACGATAAGTTCGATGCCATTATGGAGTATGTAGTTGTTCTTGCTAATCTTGATATTGGCGAAAGACTCGCTTCCATAGAAAATCGCCTAAGTAACGTAGAAGCGATACTCGAAATGACTGTTAAAAATTTTTCTGGTATTCTAGAAAGCCACGAAAACCGAATAAACACATTAGAGTCCAAATCCTAGTATTTGACAGAAGCCTTTTTACTTGCCACCATGGTAGTAGGAATTATTAATTTAGTGGAGGAATAATGCCTATCGAAAAACCAAATAATCATTATCCTGAGCCCCCTGTTTTTACCAGTCTTAGCCGGATCAAAAATGGAGTGACCGGGGAAATGCAAACAGCCGAAGAACATGCCGCATGGTGGCAAGAATATGGTCAGCTAACCCCAGAAGAAAAGCGCCACAAATATGGTGGAGCACTAGCTGAAGAAGCTGTTCAAGCAACTGTTGAACAACCAGATGACCAGATAGAACTATTAAATCAGCCATCAATACGATTTGAACGGTTGTAATTTTAGCCTAACTTCGGTAAAATAACAGGGTTACACGCATCCAATGCGGCTCTTTAGCTCAGTTGGTAGAGCAGAGGCCTGAAGAGCCTTGTGTCCCCAGTTCGAGTCTGGGAGGAGCCACCATTAACACCAACAATATGCGGGTGTAGCTCAGTTGTTTAGAGCGCATCCTTGCCAAGGATGAGGCCGTGGGTTAGAGTCCCATCACCCGCACCAAAATATGAATTTCATAAGAGCTTTCAAGCTCTTTTTTATTTTTTAAAAAAACTATTGACATACTATACCAAAAGTACTATACTTGAGGTATACTAAATAAGGATTTAGGATGAAACAATCAGTTAGTTATGAAACTAAACTACTACATGGATGGGAAGATGTCTTTAAGAAAGGACAACTCACACTGTGGATTATGTTGGCGCTTAAGGATGGACCTAAGCATACGGCAGAG
>RGVC01000042.1 GCA_010027485.1 bacterium
TTAATGCATGAGTAACTGGCAAGATTTAGTATTGAGCGGGGGGACATTGGTGTTGGCCGGGGCACTTTTGCCGTCTATTTTTAGCAAACACAAGCCATCGGTTTACACGAGTGTAAGTACTGGTACGATTTTGGGTATTTTTGCGGTTGTTTATTTTAGTTTATCTATGTGGTTTGCAGCCGCTACAACTTTAATTACTTGTGGGCTATGGGCAACTTTGGCGATTCAAGAAATGATTTTACTGAAGCAGGGTAAAGACTAGTTTTTGATTTCACTCCTTTTTGCATTATAGGCTTTTATGAAGTTGCGTGGCAGTCTATAATTAATAGTAGCTATATATTCATGAGCCTAAAAAGACCATCGTTTATAAGCTTTATGAAAACCTTAAGCAATCACACTTGAATCAGTCCCTGTGCGCTTCCCTCGTTCGAACCAATTAAGCTATACCGGCAGATTTAATTAGTAACGGCTAACTCAGTCCAACCCGGAAGCTACAACCTAAAACCCGTTCTAGCAGTTTTAACTGTTTATTTATTAATTGTTTTTAGGAAAGGCTTAGGATGGATCCTACTATCGAGATAAAGCAGCGGGTTGATGTGGTCGTGGTTTATAAAAAACACGGTGACCTTGCTTCGCTGTGCATGCCCTATAAAATGCGTTTTCGGGGCCAAGAGATTGAGTTTGTTGAGCTGGGGCTTAGGCATCAGACGGTTGCTGGTAAACGCATGATTCATGTATTTGATATGTCCGATGGCGTCAACGACTACCGGCTTGAGTTTGATGCCGAAACGCTCACTTGGACTTTGGTGGCCATGATTGAGGGGAACTATGTACGGGATTAATCACGAAAATGCTCAGATAATTTTTTGTGATTTGAATTCGGCTTTTGCCATGGCCGAGCAACAAGCCCATCCTTCACTGCGTGGTCGCCCAATTGGCATCACTAATCGTTTGTCTAGGCACTGCTGTGTGATCGCTGCTTCGTACGAGGCTAAAGCTTTGGGGATTAAGGTTGGTACTAGGCTGGACGAGGCGCTGGCACTCTGCCCAGATTTTGTGATGCTGGAAAGCGATCCGCCTAAATATCATCATATGTATAAACAACTAGCGCGAATCATGAAAAGCTATTCGCCGAACATCAAAATGAAAAGTATTGACGAAGGGATTATCGATTTTCATGGCACCACCGAAATTGTTAACAACCGCCCGCTAGAAGAAATTGGTTTTGAAATTAAACAGCGCATGAAGCAAGAAGTGGGCAGTTGGATGAAGGTCAATATTGGTATTGCGCCTAACAGGTTTTTGGCTAAACAAGCAGCTAGCTGGCACAAGCCCGACGGGCTAGACAGAATTGACCACCGTAATTTAATTGACTATTACAAAAGTATTGAACTAACCGATTTAACGGGTATTGCTTCACACTACGAGGCGCGACTCAACGCCGCTGGCATTTTTACGCCTATGGATTTTTTGGAAGCCTCTAGCGATACACTTAGGCGGATTGTATTTCGTAGTGTAGTGGGTGACGACTGGTATCAGCGTTTGCGTGGCTACGAGGTAGACGACGTAAAGACCAAGCTTGGTAATGTTGGCCGGCAGTGGGTGCTTAAAAAACCATCGGCCGATGATAATTTTATACTGCCTTGTTTTCAATATTTGTGTGAAACAACAGGCAAAAAGTTGCGCTATCAGGGAGTAGACACTCGGGGGATTTTGGTTTGGGCGCATTTCAGAACAGGCGAGAGTTGGTATGTGCGTCGGATGTTTAAAACAACTTTTTTCACCGATGCCGATATCTATGCCCGAGCACTATACCTATTTAATCAGCGCCCTAAGCATATGGTTATTCAAAGCATGGGGATTACTTGCTATCAGCTAACGCCATCGGCACGCAACCAAATTAGTTTGCTTGATGAAGTCAACAAAGATGAGTGGCTGACCACGGCCGTTGACGAGATTAATGAGCAATATGGAACGTTTAAAATATTTTCAGCCAATGCACTGCTAGGCACGCAAATTGTAAAGCAAAAAATACCTTTCGGTGGCACTAAATATTTTGAGCTACTACTAAAACAGGCCTAAAAAGGCGAGGTGCATATTTGGCTTTATTAGAATACAATAGTAACAATGAACAATAGTAAACTTACGGCCAGCACAGCTACTGGCAATCAGGCCGCAACTTCTAGCCCTCAGCAGTCTAGCAACCCAAATGCCGTACCCGCGAATGCATCAAATGTCCAAACCGGAACAGCCAATAATCTGTTAACCAATAACACATCCGGAGTATCTCTTGGTGGCAGTGCACCAACAGTCGTCTCTATCGGACCTCGAACAGTAGCGGTAACTCAAAAAGCACAAATCGCTAAAGATCCTCCAAGCGCTGGGGCACTGTTAATAGCTTTTGTATTGTTTGCGATGGCCGGCATCATGCTCTACAACATAATAAAAGCTGGTAAAAAAACAACGGAATAAGCTTTTTATATATTGCAGGGCAGTAACCTGTAGGCTATTATTTTATTAAGGTCAAAAATAATAAAGCACTTAAGTTTGACAAATCGGCAAATTTGTGTATAATATATAGTGTTGTGATCACAAACAAAAACTAAAAAAATAAAAAGGGGCAAAAAATGAAATCAAAAGTAGGCATAGATTTCGAACTAGCAATATCAGATCAAGAAAGCTTCACAAAAATCGATAAGATTTTAAGAAAATTATAAGATCTAAAATAATCAAAAAAGCCTCGTAAAATTTACGGGGCTTTTTCTATTGTCTAGTAATAAATTGCTGTTCAATCACCAATTACAAAATCGGCATCATTCATGCTTACTGAACTTAAAGGTAGTATGTGGCCTGACTGGTGTTGTCTAATTGCGCTCATAACCCTAGGACTGCGCAACATACTTCCGCTGTTTAGGTGATCTTCTATTGCATGCAAGGGAAAAGATTCTACGGTTGGATGAATTTTACTGGTCTTCAGACTTCCGCCTATCGCTTTGGCAACAAATGCTATATGAAGCTTTTCGTCTTGATGATAGTCGAATAATCCTAAAAATCCAATAAGTTCCGTTTGAAGCCCAGTCTCTTCTTCGGTTTCTCGGATGGCAGCTTCGAACAGATTCTCTTCATAGCCGTCTATGTAGTTTTGTTTGCCACCGGGCAAGTTGAAGAGCCCCCTTTTTTTGTTTTTGGTTTCCTCAACCAATACGTAAGAATTAGATCCAACTGGATGTTCAAGTACACTCACGCAGCCGATTTTTCTAATGGCCATACATGCATCATATCAACTAATAGGGGGATTCTATAAAGATTGTTAATAATACTGCAACATTGTATTATAGTGAATATTATTCTTCATTTAATAAAGAGACCAAATTGAGAAAAAACCAAAGTATTAGATCTGATTTAGTTGCACATAAAGAGCAGCAAGCTGGCTTTCAAAGGCGCTTAAAGCGCGAAGCCTTCGGTATTTATCGGCCCTTGACCGATGAAAGTTATCAAGAACTTCACAATATCTTGAGCGGCGCCAAAGAAGAGATTGACGACTTTTTGAATAAAAGAAGAAAAATTTCTGCTGATGTGATATTGCCCGATCAAATGGGCATAACTTTTGTTGGACTGCAAAACACGCGCAGAGCAATGAGACACAAGCGTATTTTGCAGCGCGGGTTCGATATTAAGCTGTTACAACAATCGGTCGACAACTACAATCAAGAGATTACTGCGCCACTAGAAGTCCCAATCGATGAACTTGATTGGTATAGCATGCACAATCGGCGTTTAGTCGGCAAGCTAGCAGTTAGCCATGCTATGGACGAAATAATCGATAACTCTGAATCTATTGGTTCGTTGTTGCAACAAGCCCGCGGCGATCAACTACGAGTATTACAGCCAGATCACGTTTCGCTTTTCAAATATGGTCGTAGCCGAGATAATCTCGATTTAAGTAGACGCCATCGTCTTGATGTTGCTAATATTGTGAATAATCATCTCGACTATGCCGACCTAGGGTCTGTCATGCTCGATAAAATAATCATAGGCAAAACCTACACTCAGCCTATTTCTGTAACTTAAAAAACACCCGCTTTGTAGCGAGTGTTTTGACTTGTCTAATTTGGTAGCGGCAAGTGGACTTGAACCAC
>RGVC01000043.1 GCA_010027485.1 bacterium
GTCTGCTGGTTTGTCGGTGGCCTATGATTCAAACGCACTAAAAGCTGGTCAGCGCCGAATGCTCAAAAATTTAGCTATCAAAAACGGAGCTGTACCATTAACTATATGGTTCCAGACCGACACAGATTCCGCATTTATGCGTAATTCTAAACGTGACCGCCGTAAAGCTGATGACAAATATGCTGCTCAATGGAACAATGAAGATTTCCAAATTATAATCGATCAAATGCAAAACCCAACTGAAGCTGAAAACTACGCAGTAGTTTCTGGCAAGCATTTATTTGCGATGCAACAAAGTGCTGTTGTGCGTAAACTAAGATCACTTGGAGTAGTCGACGAAGATTCAGCAAATTCTAAAGTTATTAAACCAGGACTTGTTAACTTGGTGCCAAATTCTGCTGGTCGTGTTGACATGACTAGACGTAACATCTCAATACGCAATTAAAATGCCCCACAAAATATTCTTGATTGACGATCAAATCAAAGTCAAGATTATTAAAAAACGAAATAATAAGAATATTAGGTTGGCCCTACAGGCTGATGGTTTAGCTCGGGTTAGTATTCCTTACTGGACTCCATATGCAGTTGGCCTACAGTTTGCCAAGTCAAAAAAAGACTGGATATTGAACAACCATTCAAATTCTCCACTTATAAGCGACGGTCAACAAATCGGCAAAAATCACAGGCTTAGTATAATTAGCGAGGATAGGCTTAGTATTTATTCAAAAGTTTTAAATACCGAGATCGTGATTAAACTTCCTATTAATGATGATTTAAATGACCCAGCAACCCAATCTATAATTTCTAAAGCTTGCGTTAAGGCATTAAGAATGCAGGCAGAAGATTTGCTGCCAAAAAGACTAGAGTATCTTTCGAACAAACATGGCTTTCAATACAATTCTGTTTCTGTAAAATTACTACGCAGCCGATGGGGGAGCTGTGATCACAAGCAGAATATAGTCCTGAACCTTTACATGATGTTATTACCTTGGGAATTGATTGATTATGTTCTACTTCATGAATTAACTCACACTAAAATTATGAAACATGGACCTGAATTTTGGCTGTCAATAAAAGAAATACTCCCAGAAGTTAGTAATATAAAAAAAGAATTACGCACCTATCAGCCCAATTTGAACAAAATATAGATACAAATATGCCATAATAAAGTGGTTATGGTTGAAGATAATAATATAAACACTCCCGCCAGTGATTCTGAGCGAGATCGCTATACCATGCTTATCAATAGCATGATTGACGGAGTCATATCTTTAGATGCCAATATAAGGGTTGAAACCTTCAACGCTGCTGCTCTCAATATCCTGGACATCAATAACCTAAAAAAGGGTGATTTGATTTCTGATTTTTTTAAACCAATTGATCAGTACAACCAAATTATAGATATCGAAAAGGTTATCAAAAGTGCTACTGTTCCATATTCAAGTCGTGATTTTAGCCTTAAGCTAAAAGGGGAACATATAATTTCTGTATTTTTCAGTGTCACTCCCGTTAAATTAGGTTTTGGCAGTACTTCTGAGGGTGGATACGTACTATTGATTCGAGATATCACCAAAGAAGTATCCCTGGAGAAAGAAAAAAATGAATTCGTGAGTGTTGTCAGCCATGAACTCCGTACTCCAATAGCCGTAGCAGAAGGTAATATCAGCAATGCGCAGTTTATGTCAGATAAATTTAATGCTGATGATTCTATCAAAAAATCGCTTACCGAGGCCCATAACCAAATCAACTATCTTGCCGATCTTATCAATGATTTATCAACACTTAGCCGCGCAGAAACAGGCAAACTCAAAGTAGAAGTAACCCAGTTTAATGTAACTAATCTAGTGAATGATCTTATGAAATCATATTTGCCACAGGCTCAGCAGAAACACCTTAATTTAACAGCCGAGATAGATCCTACCTTAGAACTTCTTTCATCCTCTGAACTATATGTTAAAGAGATACTGCAAAATATGATCACCAATGCCATTAAATATACTGAAAAGGGCTACATAATACTCAGAGCCAGGAAAACTGGACTGGGTGTTTGGTTCGAGGTACAGGATAGCGGAATAGGTATTAGCAAAGAGGATCAGACAGCTGTATACGACAAGTTCTTCAGATCAGCTGATTATCGTACTCGTAAAACCAATGGTACAGGGCTAGGCCTTTACGTAACAATGAAACTCGCCAAACTCCTAAATGCCGAAATTGATCTGAGTAGTGAATTAAATGTTGGCACAACTTTTCGCTTATACGTACCAAATTTAGCTATAACACTTGAAAATAAATAACAGTAGTGGTATATTGACATTAACGCCTACCAATTGATGTAGGCTTTTTTATTTTCAATAAATCTCATGAGTAAGAGGTAAAATAATGGCAACAGGACAATCCGACAAAAAGGTGAGAAGGGTCAAAAACCCTGAAACGTTCAGAGAAAAAGCTCTAAAAGCATCAGAAGCTGAGCAAAAACCGAGTAAATCGTCTCATGTTTCTAACAAATTGATTAGCTGGATTTTTGTTCCCATCAAAAAAGTACTTCTTATTATCGCTCACACCAAACCGGTGCAGATTATATGGAAAATTATCAGAAAGCCTGTACGATTTATCGGGCTTATAGTTTTGCCAAGATACATACGAAATAGCTGGATTGAGTTAAAACAAGTAACTTGGCCAGACTGGAAAACTAGTCGTAAATTAACATCTGCCGTGATCATTTTTGCACTTATTTTTGGGATAACAGTGGCAATTGTAGATTTTTTGTTAGATAAATTATTTAAAAACGTATTACTAAAGTAGATAGGACCAATTAATATGAGTACAGCTAAACGCTATGACACAACCAAACAATGGTACGCAATTCATACTTATAGTGGCTATGAAGAAAAAGTAGCAGAAAGTATCAAGCAACGTGCCGATAGTCTTGACATGAAAGACAAAATCTTTGAGGTTTTAGTGCCTAAAGAAAAGATGATTGAGATCAAAAACGGCAAAAGACGAGTAGTTGAAAAAAAGATTTTCCAAGGATATGTACTGGTACACATGAAATTAAGCGAAGATGCTTGGTATACAGTGCGCAACACACCATCTGTTACTGGATTTGTTGGCAGTGGTACAGATCCTACTCCTCTTGAACAAGATGAAATAGAAAAGATCCAAAAACGTATGGGACTTGAACAGCCTAAGCATAAAATTGACTTTAGAGTAGGCGAAGTTGTAAGTATTACAGACGGGCCATTTAAGGGCTTTGATGGCAGTATCAATGAAATAGATGCAGCTAAGGGCAAATTGAAAGTTCTAGTCAATATGTTCGGGCGTGAAACACCTGTTGAGCTCGATGGTCTGCAAGTAAAGCGCGTATAGCCTAGACAACAGAGGTAAATTCTGTTAGAATAGAGTTCAGTTACGCACTTCTGTCTTAACATTAATAAGAAAGGGAAGGAGAGCTGATTAAATATCAGTTCGAAAATCATTATGGCTAAAGAAGTAAAAGCTAATCTAAAATTAAAAATCAAAGGCGGTCAAGCAAGTGCTGCTCCTCCAGTAGGTTCTACGCTGGGACAGTACGGTGTTAATATGATGGATTTTATCCAGCCTTTTAACGATGCCACAAAAGATATGATGGGTCAGAATCTCACTGCTCACATAACTATTTATGATGATAGAAGTATGGAATTTAGAGTTGTATCTCCTCCAACAGATGATCGTATTCGTTCTGAATTAGGAATCAACAAAGGTTCAGGACGTCCTAATAGCGAGAAAATCACCAAAAAACTAACTGATGCACAGCTAACTAAAATTGCTACAGAAAAAGCTCATGATATGAATACCGAAGATATAGATGCGGTTAAGAAGATGGTAGCTGGAACTGCACGTAGCATGGGTGTGGAGATTGAGGGATAATATGGCAGACAAAGAGAAGGAAATCGTAACACCTATAGAAGAAACTCCTAAAACTGAAACTGCCAAGGCAGGTAAAAGAAGTGCTAAAGCTGTTAAAGAAGCTGAAGTTAAAGTAGAAAAAGAGATGCGCAA
>RGVC01000044.1 GCA_010027485.1 bacterium
TTAAATAAAAATTAAAAAGTCCTTATCTAATCTGTTATAAGGGTTTTTTATTTATTAAAAATTTAATTATCTAAAAATTAAAAAAGTGATGCTTGAGACTACGCTGGTTATAGTGGCGCCCCAGATCATGTCGATAATTGTAACTTTGGCGGGCCAAGCTTTGAGCGTGGCGTTGTTGGTTAAATCGTAGGTGGCGTACATAAGTAGTCCTAGGAAGGCACCTGCTCCGATGGCGTAATTAACCGAATCTTTTTCGATAGCCGGAGTTATTACAAAAAATACTAAACCTAAGATATATAGTGCGTAAAAAATGACGGCTGGTAAGAAGTTTGGCTTCTTGGCCATCAAGTGTCCAATGTTATTTTTGTAGAAATTTTTGGCCACCACACTAAGCCATACGGCATCAATTAAGACGAATATGATAGTTGCGACAATGTAATATTTTACTTAGCTAAGTAATTTTTAAGGTCGCTAATACTTACGCGCTCTTGCTTGGTGGTATCTCGGTGACGAACGGTTACAGTGTCTGTGGTGTCGCCTTCAATAGTCTCGAAATCTACGACTACGCAATACGGGGTACCGATTTCGTCTTGGCGGCGATAGCGTTTACCAATGTTACCATTATCATCCCACATGACATTACCAAATTCAGTCTTTAGCATTTCATATACTTCACGGGCCTTGTCGATTAGTTCTGGCTTGTTTTTGAGTAGCGGGCTGACTGCTACGCGTACTGGCGCTAAATGATAAGGAAGTTTCAGATAGCTTCTCTTTTCACCGTTAACTTCGTCTTCTTGGTATGCTGAGCAAAGAACGGCCATAACTGCACGCTCTAGACCAAAGCTAGGCTCTATAACATGTGGCACATAGCTTGGCGAATCGTCTTTAGGGCGGTATTCCATGTTTTTGCCAGAACTGTTTTGAATGTTACTTAAATCAAAGTCGGTTCGATAAGCTAGTCCAAGTAGTTCGTCGCGACCAATTGGAAAATCAAATTCAAAATCGATGGTTCTTTTACTGTAATGCGCGCGATCAGTTTCGGGAACTTCTAGCTCGTGTACTGATTCCTTTGGAAGGCCGAGTGCTTCAACCCACTGCCATACTAACTGGCGCCAATTTTCAAAAGCCTCTTCCCATTTATCGGGGTGAACAAAATATTCGATTTCCATCTGTTCAAATTCACGGGATCGAAATATAAAATCACGTGGGCTAATTTCGTTTCTGAAAGCCTTGCCTACTTGAGCAATTCCAAAAGGCATATCTGGATAAAAACAATCTACTACATTTTTGAAGTTAGTAAATATTCCTTGGGCAGTTTCTGGCCTTAAATAAGAGATTGAGCTTTCATCGTCGACTGGACCAACGTTGGTTTTGAACATCATGTTAAATTGCCTGGCTGGGCCAAAAGGACTGGCTTTGCCACAAGTTGGACACTTATTGGTGTCAATTTTGTCTTCTCTGAAACGGCCGTGGCAATTAGAGCATTCTACTAACGGATCGGTAAAAGTGTCTACGTGACCACTGGCCTTCCAGACCTGTGAATTCATAAGTATTGCCGCATCTACTCCATACATATCTTGGCGAGCGTCAACAAACATTTTCCACCAAAGATTAATGATATTGCGCTTTAGGCTAACTCCTAGCGGCCCATAATCCCAGGTGCCTGATAAACCACCATACACTTCGCTACCCTGATAAATAAAGCCGCGGCGCTTGCAAAGACTAACGATTGTTTCTAATTCTACGTTTTTCATATTTGACTAAATTATAGCAAAATAACTATGAATTGCCTCAATAAATCAGCTTAAATGGAACTGTTGCATTTGTCTGATAGCTGAAATTACGGTATGTAAGTTATCGCTAAATCCCGCTATTTTCAATATTGTTTGAGGTTTATTGGGGCTAAACATCAGCCTCAATGACTTAATGGTATTGGCGCTAAAGATGCCACTAGATTTTGCACTAAAACACATACTCTCTATATCAAAAGTATAACTGTCGTCAGAAGATAGCTTTTGGCCGTCTGAATCAGTAATTAAGTTGGGAGCGTGCCCGCTAATTCTAAGTAGCTGAGCACTAAACCAAGCTTCAATAAAATCGGTATCGATTGACTGATTGTCGAGTGCGCTCAAGGCCTGTTGTAGTGCCGAAAAATAATCATCTTCGGCGTGATCCTCGGTACTATGATTGAGAAGCTTAATCATGCCGTAGCCACACTGCACTCGATTGATGTCCTTAACTATATTGCCGTAGGTTTCCTCGGCACGGGCACTTATTAATGTACCGATGTCGCCTCGTCCTTTTACAAAACTTATGCTCGAAACACTAAAAAGCTCAATGCCGGCAGCTAGTTTACTTTTGGGCTTTCTAACGCCTCTGGCCATCAGTGCTAATTTGCCCTGATCGGCAGTTAAAAAATTAATTATGCGATTGGATTCCTGGTAATCGGTTCGGCCTAGTACTATACCTTGAGTTTGAATTGTATTCACGATTTGACTAGTAGTGTACTGTTAACTTTGGCTAAGAGGTCTTTAAGGCGAGTATGATGCTTCTCTAAATAATAAATAACCCCAAGTTGGTTTTGCATGATATTTTTATTACTTATAAATTCACTGCTTGGCACAAAACTATGAACAATAACTGGTATATCCCGCCAATCGCTATATGACCGAAACTCATACAGAAATTCGATACCAGAATGCTCAATTAGTTGAATTTCTAATATTACTAAATCTGGCTTTTGCTGATCGGCCGACATAATAGCAATCTGAGCGCCAGAGCAAGGTGATACTGTGTGCCCTGCGTTAGTCAAAGCTTGGGCATATGTTTCAGCCAAGATTCGATCTGGCTCAATCAAAAGAATGTGACTCATGATGGCTATACAAGTTCCAATTGACGAGAAGGTTTTAGTACTATGCCAAGTCCATAAAGACCCTGGTGTCTTGATGAGTGTAAATTCAAGTCCATTGCATCTAGTAGCGCGTCAGCTACAAAAATTCCAGCACCGCTAGTGTGTGAAATGTTGGTTAGGGGCTGACGAGAAGAGTTTTGTAGTTTCCTGCCATTTTTTAATACTTCACTTGAAATTTGTTTATTTTGACCATAAAGTCCGGCGACTACCCCTGCCGGACTGCGATGAGAAGCAAGATGTAATTTTAGTTGGCCAGCACCCTGCGCAGGAAGAGCTTCGATTAAAGCCGCCCCCAGTGAAACAAGTGCTGCTTCTAGGCCGGCTTTATTAGCCATGACTGGCCCATACCTGCCAGCAATACTTAGTTCCAAACTTACACCGTAAGATTTTGCTAGAGCCCTGAGCCTTGTTGAAGTATCATAAAGCACTGCCGGAACAGACACCGGTTCTAGGTTGGTTTCATAACCTTCTAGGCTCATGCGCACGCCTAAAGTGTAATTTTCGAGTAAGTTTAGTGCTGTTTCGGCGGCAACTTGAATAGTAGAAAGTTCGGGCTTGGCAGTAATTTGACCTATTTCAGCTTTACGAGCAATCTGTAAAAAAGGCACTTTTAGTTCTTCGGCAACATTTAACAATAGTCTGGCCGATGAAGTATGGTTAGTCGGTTTGTCCGCCGACACTTTAACTTTCCCTCTCATAATAGCTAATTATAGCCTAAAAATAATTCCCTTAACAGGCTCAGGTTTTATGGAGTAAAGACGAAATTCGGTAGAATAATTTTTTCGAAGTCTGGCACGAACTGTTGTGCTTCGGTAGATATTTTTATGGTTTGTGATCTGAGTGGAAGAATTATCATCTCACCGTCTTTGTCGCCCGGAAGGTTGCCACTAACTTTAGTGCCGATTGTTTTGGGCACTTTTGGCAGAGCGTACGGAGACAGTGTTGGTGGTGTTTTATCCCCGCTAGACTCCACAAAATTGCTGATAGAATCCATGACTGTTGCGTAAGGCTCGCTGGTGACTTCTATTTTAAGAGCGAATCGATTACCTGCGTCATCAGTTGAAGGCACGATTGAGGGGTA
>RGVC01000045.1 GCA_010027485.1 bacterium
GCAAAATACAAACGGCGAGAAACACAAAAAAGTGATCGCCAAATAACACAAAAACACCTCGGAAATTCTGTTCCTGTGCAAGAGGGTAGTTTAACGCGACCTATTATAGATAGAGAAATGGCCATGAGAATGCGTACTGCGCACTCCGACAGCAAGCTTGCTACGCCACAGCCAGCCGCACCTCTGTATTCACAGCCCGCTCAACCTATTCAAGCCGTTGCGCCAGCTCCATCACCGAAAAAAGTACGTTTACCAGCTATTGATATGGATCTTCCGGGAGAAGAAAGTCCTTCTGCGCTAAATGCCATGCTTGATGGCGCTAAAGTCAAAGGTGCTAGGCGCTGGGCATTTCGTGGCATGGTTGTAGGCCTTGTCTTATTTATAACTATGGGCGGACTTTTGATGTCTCAAACTTTCGTTAATGCCAATAAAATGTTCCGCGGTAGTGCCGGAACAGCCTCAGCACTTAATGAAATGAACCCAGACATGCTCAAAGGTGAAGGCTCTGGCCGAATAAATATTTTGTTATTAGGACGCGGCGGCGGAACACATACTGCCCCCGATTTAACAGATACAATTATGCTTGCCAGCATTGACCCCATCAACCACAAAGCGACAATTGTTAGCTTGCCCAGAGATATGTGGGTGACCGTGCCAGGCAAAGGACCTATGAAACTAAACGCCGCTTGGCAAGCTGGACGCAATGATTATAAAAAACGATTTTCTGTTAAAGATAACAATCCAAAAGCCATGGACGCCGGCTTCAAATTACTAGATAACACCGTAGAAGACATTATTGGCATGAATATTGATTACAATTTGATTGTTAATTTCCAGGCATTCAAACAGGCTATTGATACAGTTGGCGGTGTAAATGTAAATGTTCCAGCAGATTTAGTAGATCCAACTATGGCCTGGGAAAATGCCAACAACCCAACTCTTGCCAAGTCTGGACCACAAATATTCGACGGCACCCACGCTCTTATATATGTAAGATCACGCGAAACTACTAGCGACTTTGCTCGTTCCGAGCGACAGCGCGCAGTCATGATGTCTCTAAAAGACAAAGTGTCTAGTGCCGGAATCATGTCTAACCCAGTGAAAATATCTGGCCTGATTCAAGCCTTTGGCGACAATATTTACTCTGACTTATCTGTTAAAAATGCTGCCAGACTCTATACAATAACCCAAAAAATCAGCGACATGGATGTAAAAACAATCGGCCTAACTGATCCAGCTAATCCGCTACTGACTACTGGAAATATGATTGGTCAATCAATTGTACTGCCTAAAAAAGGCCTCTTCAAATACACCGACATTCAGAATTTCCTAAAATCTCAGATGATAAGTCCGTATGTCTTGCGCGAAAAAGCTAGAGTCATGGTGCTAAACGGCAGTGGAGTATCTGGACTGGCTACTGTTAAAGCCGATGCTCTTACCAAAGCTGGATACAATGTGGTTGGCGCCGCCAACACGCCGCAGGCCGGATATTCACAAACCTTACTGGTCGATATCAACGGTAAAAATAAGAAATTCACCAAAAAATTACTAGAGCAAAACCTAAAACTTAAAGCTCTTAACTCCATGCCAGACGATACAATACCGACAAATGGCGCAGATTTTGTTATTATATTAGGTAGCAATGAGACTATTATTCCAAAAACTCAAACCAACTAGCGGTTTTTCAAACGCCATACATGTGTTGTTGCTGCTAGTTCTACCTGTAATCTTGTATGTATTTGTAAGATCAGGTTTCTTGCAGCTAGCTTACGCCATAGTAATCCTAGCTAAATGGCGGATGTTTGCCGTTAAGCCACGCTTTTGGGCAGCTAATTTAAGGGCTAACTCCGTAGATCTAATGGTTGGCTTATCGGTGGTGGTATTTATGTCGAATACTTCTAGTTTGAGTATTCAGGTTCTTTGGGCAGCATTTTATGCATTTTGGCTCGTAATAATTAAGCCACGTTCTAGTCGACTACTCGTTTCCTTGCAGGCTTTCATCGGCCTAACTATGTCTCTAACCGCCATCTATACGGCATTAGCCGATGGCTCAATACTGTTAATTACATTCATCAGTGGTTTACTGTGCTTTTGTGCTGCTAGGCACATGTTTGATAGCTTCGACGAACCGTATGCTCGCATGGTTTCCTACATATGGGCCTTTTTTGGCGCATCTGTCGCTTGGCTACTAAGCCACTGGTTAATCTATCATGCCTTGGTAATTCCTGAGCCAGTTCTGCTAACATCTTCACTAGGCTTCGGCTTGGGTACAATTTATTATCTTGATCACGAGGACAAGCTCTCAAAATTAATCAAACGAGAAATAATTTTTATCATGATCTTTATAGTGCTGGTAGTGCTTTATGGCACTCTCACACTCGGCGGAAAAGCCGTTTAATATCTCGGCTGTCATTTAATTTGTTCAATAACCACACAAATTAAGCTAAATCTTCAACCAATTAAAAAATAATCATAAAGTATCTAAAACTTAGATAAAAAATCTAAAATCTACATGAAAATGTTATTTTTTTGACCAAAACAGGTATTTAGACGTTTTTATATAACTGCACTAGTCCGCGCGTTTTTTGTAGTTTATAGCCTAAGGGAGTGAAAATATTGCTAATTTCCAGGTGTTGAAGCTCCAAAGATTCGATTAATAAAAACAACGGCTTTTTTTGGCGTTTCTGTAACTGAGTGGCTAATTTACGATAAACATCTAGTCCATCAAGCCCGCCAAATAGTGCCAGCTTAGGTTCATGCTGAGCAGGCCTATTTATTGGATAATCATCTGGTACATAGGGCAGGTTGCATAACAGAATATCAATTTTGGCGTTTTCAAGGGCTAATTCATCAATATCAATCAAATCTATGATCATTTTAGGCCACTTGAGGCCCGCTGTTATACCAATAGCACCTGAACCGGTGCCAACGTCTGCAACTCGTGGACTATCAATGTTTTCCATGATTTCATCTAAAATTTCAATAAAATCCTCAGACTCAGGTCGAGGCTGTAAAACATTCATAGAAATCACAAAATCATGACCATAAAATTCACTATGTCCCAAAATGTAGGCCATTGGATAGTAGTCTAGTCTTTGGTTGAACAAATTATTTAATTTTTGTTTTTTAGTTGATGTAATTTCAGTGTCTAGGTTGGCCAGCACCCAAGCTCGGTTTTTTTTGTAAATTTCTTCGACTATCATTTGGCTGTCTAGGCGCGCCGAGTCAATGCCGATTGCCTTTAACTCATTACTGGCTTTTATTATCCAGTCTCTAATTGTCATTGCTAAGTAATTCGTGCTCAGCTGTTTGCAAGTTTTCGATGACGTCATCAATGTCGCCAGCTAAAGCGCCTGTAATATTTGAACGACTGTAACCAATTCGATGATCTGTGATGCGATCTTGAGGGAAGTTATAGGTACGAATTTTTTCGGAGCGATCGCCACTACCAATAAGTTTCTTTCGAGCTTCCGAGGCTTGTTTTTGTTCCTCGTCTATTTTCATCTGTAGTAGTCGGGATCGTAGCACGCTCATTGCCTTAGCTTTATTTTTTATTTGAGATTTTTCATCTTGATTTGCTACCACTAAACCACTAGGCAGGTGAGTTATGCGTACCGCCGAATCAGTCGTGTTAACAGATTGTCCTCCATGTCCACCGCTTCTAAAAACATCAATTCTAAGGTCATTAGGGCTGATTTCGATGTCGGATTCTTCGGCAACTGGCAGAACGGCAACAGTAACGGTCGAGGTATGTACTCGGCCTTGGCTCTCTGTGGCGGGCACTCTTTGTACGCGGTGAACGCCGGCTTCGAATTTTAGATTTTTATAGGCATCAACACCCTGAACTTCAAATACTATTTCTTTGAACCCACCAACCTCGCTAGGCGATTCGCTGACTAGTTCCAGCTTGTAATTATGATTTTCCGCCCATTTGGCATACATGCGGTACAACTCTCCCGC
>RGVC01000046.1 GCA_010027485.1 bacterium
CGAGGGTTCGAATCCCTCTCTCTCCGCCATA
Organism: bacterium; assembly: GCA_010027485.1. Taxonomy (GTDB): domain Bacteria; phylum Patescibacteriota; class Saccharimonadia; order Saccharimonadales; family UBA4665; genus RGVC01. The sequence continues at coordinate 32 of RGVC01000046.1, forward strand.
AAAAACCTTGAGTTTAGTGCTCAGGGTTTTTTGTATTCACGGGGTAATTACGTTACAATAACGCTTATGCAAGAGGATAAAGATAATCAACAACCCGCTAATCAAGCTGGAAGTGTTATTTCGCCGGGCGGCGCAGTTCAGCCAGCCCAGCCGCCGGCTCCAGTACCTGCAACGCAACCCACTAAACAAAATACCGCTCCTACACCGGCACCGGTACCTGCGCCTATATCGCCCCAACCGGAACAACCCATAATCGACAGCAACGAAGAGGTTGCTGCCGAATATAACGAGCTGGATGACCCTGAGCAAATAAATGAAGACGGCGAATCATATGCTCAAGACGGCGACCAGTTGCAAGAAGATGACAATCCTGTGGCCACTCATCAAGAGATTGCATGGCTCGGATCCGAATATATTCATCATGAAAAATCTGGATCGTGGTTTATGGCATTAGTTGCTGTATCCGTATTGTCAGCTGGTTTGGCATTTCTTATAACACGAGACTTAATAACATCGGGCATGATTTTATTTTGTGGTTTTATATTTGGAATTTTCTCTAGGAGAACTCCCCAGCAAATTCAATATTCAGTTTCCGACAACGGAGTAACCATCGGAGAAAAAACCTATAACTTCAAGCAATTCAAGTCGTTTGCTGTTGCCAAGGAGGGAGCCATTGAAAACATCGTCCTACAACCGTTAAAAAGATTTGACACTTTAAGAACAATTTATTGCGCACCCGAACAACTAGATGATATTGTTGAGATTATTTCAGCTCACATACCAATGGACGATCACTCCCCTGACGTCGTAGACAAACTAATGCACAAAGTGCGCTTTTAGTGTCTTCTGGCCTTTGATTTGCGCTGAAATTTTCTTTCCATGCGTTTTATAAATGAATAGCGAGCTTGCTTAGTATCCCACTTTTCAAAATCTTCCATTAATTTTTCGGCTTCGTCGTTTGACATAAACACCCCTTTATTTGATATTGTTATTGTCTTAGATTTGAGCCAAAAACACAGTTAGTTATTTAACAGATGGTGTATTATGTATTTACCGAATAATGAGTGTATTTTCAAACTTAACTATCAAAATAGACACCTATCAAAGAAACCATAAAATAGCTGGATTCAGCTATGGTGTATACAAAAAATATTCTGAAGACGAGGTTGGCAAAAAAGTCGCCCTGTTAACTTATTATGGTTTTTTGTCACTTTTCCCATTACTTTTACTGATCGCAACCGCAGTCAGTATTTTTACTGCCGACGATCCTCAGGCTCAGGCTACAGCCACCAACACAATCGCCAGATACATTCCGGCAATTGGAGATCAGCTTTATTCACACATACACTCCATCAACAAAAACGGCTTTGCACTGATTGTTGCCCTTCTTTTTACCCTTTATGGTGCCAGAGGCGCCATTGAAAACTTCAGAGAAAGCGCGAAAAGCATTTGGCATGAGCCAAAAAAGAACGATCCTTTTGCCAAAAACATATTGCGAAGCTTAATAATATTGTTTGTTGGAACAATTGGCCTCGTCATTGCATCCATAATTACGGGCAATGTTGCAGATGCCGGCAACGGCTTATTGTTCAAAGTACTGTCGGTTTTAGTCAATGTATTTGTACTGTTTTGGGTGTTTATTTTTATTTTAAAAACTAGCATTGATAGAAAAATTAGCATTAAAAAAATTCGCTTAGGCGCACTAATATCTAGCGTTGGGCTTGTCTTGCTCCAGATCATTGGTGGGGTATTATTGGCTCATCAGCTCAAAACACTAGACACTCTATATAGTGTTTTTGCACTGCCACTAGGACTGATGTTCTGGATTTATCTACAATCACAAGTTGTTTATATTGCGGTAATTGTTTCGGCTGTGAATTCTAAAAAATTATGGCCACGCGCTATTGACCAAAATAACCCAACTACTGCTGATTCAAAAGTCTAGGGCTTGTGCTTAATCTGCCTTAGTAAATCTTCGAGCAAGTCAACTTGTCTTTGATTGATTTTCATTAAATCTTCAATTTCTTTTTTGGATTGCACGTTTGTTTCAAAGTCGTGTTTGGCCATGGCGGCGCTAATGGAGTCAGCTCTTTTCGCAGCAATCAGTAATATTGCCCCCTGCAGTCCTGCCAGCATAGACAAGAATAAGTTCAATAGTATAAATGGGTACACATCCCAGTGTTTGATGCCTGCAACTGTATTCATAGCGGCCCATATTGACATGAAGATCAAGAAACCGAATACAAATCCCCAGCTTCCCATACGGTTGCGCATGCTGTCGGCTGCACGCTCGCCTCTTGTAAGTTTATCTTTGTGTGCTTTGTGCCAATTTATAGGTGTGTACATTGATAAAATTATAGCATAAGCATTTATGCTAATTCCTTCTAATCACAGGAGCTTTATTTATGTATTCAGAAGATTTTATCTGCTCGATAATTGCTCTGGCCACTGCACTTCTAGGTATAGTGGCAAAAAGCCCAGCAAGTTTATCTACTAATTTATAGTCTGAGCTCCTGCTACTAGTCATGACCGGCGATCTGATTACTGTCCAGTCAAGACCACTGTTTCTTAATAGCTCAATGTGGTCTTCGCCGTCTTTTAGTATTTTCGGGGCTCCGAGTTTTAGTAAAGAGTGAGTTAGTTTATTAGCAAATGACGGATTATCTTCTTCCCAAAAAGCTATGCCAGTAAGTGATATTATCCTGTTGATTTTGTGATTTTCCATAGCAGTAATTATATTTTTTATACCACTACTGACCACATCTTGTTTTTTTGTGCCCCAACTTCCTAAAACACTGACGACAACATCTGCGCCTTTTAGGGCATTGTCAACATTTTGAGGTCTGTAAATATCACCTCTTATTACCCTCAGACTAGGATTGTCTGCAAAAGGATTTTTGGTGTGCACAAAAGCCACTACGCTTTGCTCTTTGTCTAATAATCTGCGAACAATTTGCCTGCCAACTTTACCAGACGCACCGAATACCACCACTTTCATAAGCTATATTATAACGCTTTAACTAAAATTTTTCTTAAGACATTTCTTCGATTGCCTTGGATGCGAGCTGATTTGCAGCTCCTGGCTTTTTTGTTTGCTTTGTTTTGTTTGATTCAGGAGTAGATTCTTTTGTGGGTTGCCGTAAGTCTCTAATTCCATACAACGCACTTCTTAGTCTGGGTCCGGGTATAAAATCAGGTTTAGGGTCCGGTTCAGGGTTACTTATACTTTTTTCTTGCTTGATACTACTCGCCTTTTTAAATTAATAAATTTAATTATAACAATTTTTTAAAAATAAAAATGGTGTACCCGACAGGATTCGAACCTACGACCTTCGGCTCCGCAAGCCGACGCTCTATCCAGCTGAGCTACGGGTACACATGTTTTAACAACAGAGGTAATTTTAACATATTCAAGATATAAAATCTAGACAACAGGCTGTGATGGCGGAGAGGGAGGGATTCGAACCCTCGGTA
>RGVC01000047.1 GCA_010027485.1 bacterium
AAGTATCATGGACTCGATCAAAGCAAAAAGCCAAGTTAGTGCAGCCGCGGCAGATGATGCCAAATCTGTACCTTGGGAACGACCACAAGCAAAAGAAGGTTTTGAGTTAGAAACACCCAAAGTTACAGCTGATGTACAAAGCGCCAAGCTCAAACAGTTGTTGGGCAAAATCAAGACATCATGAAAGATCAACCAGGCTTTTGTTACGAAATTTATAAAAATATTTCATTCCGCAGCGACAGTAACGGAATTGCGTATGGCCCATGTAGTTTTTTTAAAGGCGAGTATGACAAGAATGTTAGTATAGAGCAGGCTTGGAACGGTGCTGGACGTAACCGCATAATTAATCTTGTGGCCACCGGAGCCAAAGTACCAAACTGCATCGCGTGTTATCAACAAGAAACCAACAATAAAATTAGTCGGCGACAATCTAGTACCGTGCTGTATGAAACTTTTATACAAGATTCAGACATAGATATTGGACCAACAGGATTAGACTATAGTATAGGCAACTTATGCAATTTAAAATGCATGATATGCAACCCGCAAAATAGTTCTAGCTGGATTTCAGATTATCAAAAAATTTATCCTGATCGAGATGTGTCTCATTTTGTGTCTAGAAAAAGCGAAACTCTAGAAATTGAAGATGATAGTATCTTACAAAATATTAAAAGCGTACATTTTCATGGCGGTGGTGAACCCTTGTTAAGTGATGCGCACATTCGTCTACTAGAAAAAATCAATAGGGTCAAAGGCTTGGCAGATGTTAGAGTATTTTACAACACCAATGCCACAGTAAAAGTAGATGACTCAGTTTTAGAACTTTGGTCAAAGTGTAGATTGATAGAGTTATATTTTAGCATAGATGACGTTGGTGCTAGGTTTGAATATCAACGAACTGGTGCTAACTGGAACACAGTATGTGATAACATAAAATGGTACTACAACAACATGCCACACAATCACATGTTCAATGTCAACTGTGTCTGGAGTTATTTGAATTTGTTTTATTTAGATCAGCTAGTCGATTGGCATCAAACCAATTTGCCCAGCAATAGATATGGCGATCAATGCAATCTTATTTTTCAACGAGCCATTGGAAATTTTAACATAACACATGTCAATTCAAGCGCATTGTCTGCATTAAAAAACAAATTTAAACACTATCCAATATTGCTGTCTTTATTGTCTGACTTGACTGTAAGTGATCAACCTCACTATAAATTTTGGCAAGCAGTAAATCAAATTGATCAAGTTAGACAATCCCAGTTCACCAGCATGTGCCCAGAATGGAGTGCTGTGTTATGAAATTATTGTGTTCGGGTAATCCTTCTCACAAAACTATAGCTTCGGCAGTCAAACTCCAATGGCCCACTGCTGACTTTGCATCTAGGGCAACTGGGTTTGATTTGAGATTTTGGACTCCAGGTAGTGAAGCTTTTTTTAGACAAAAAATTATAAATTATGATTGTTTTATCAACAGCAGTTTTATTTGCGGAAACGGTCAGATGGCCTTACTGGAAGTCACAGTTGAAGAATGGGTCAAAGCTGGCATCAAAGGCACAATAGTAAACATAGGTAGTTCAGCTGAATGGCAAGGAACTGACAGTCGACATGGTGTTTACGGCATTCAAAAACGAGCCTTGCGAGATCGCAGTCTTCAATTGCACGGTAAACAAGGAATTCGTACCATGCATGTAACTGCCGGCCTTTTGAACGATGGCGCTCCTCAAAATCGCGCCGGCCTTGACTTGAATCATGTGGCACAGACTATTAAATGGGCACTTGAGCAACCGTTTTGTTTGCCGTTATTATACATAGAAAACACATGAGTAACAGTTTTTGTCGATATCTCAGTAACGGGTATTCTTTTGTTTTGAAATCAGATGATACGTTAACTGTTAAACCTTGTTGTTGGTTTGCACAAGAAATACCTGTTGATTCTGCTCTTCAAAACAATCGAAAAAAATTATTTGAATCCATCACCGATTGGTCACCAGCTTGCAATAAATGTTTTCTATTAGAAAAATCCGGACAACAAAGTCTGAGACAAACTGGACCTGATTGGGTGCCAGATGCCGAAAGCTCTCAAGATCCAGTTACAATTGATATTCACCTAGACAATCAATGTAATGCAGCCTGTGTTATTTGCAATCAAGATAATAGCTCACTCTGGGCTAAAGAACAGTCAAAACTTCAACATAAAAAAATAACAATTAAACCTGAAACACCCACCGCTGCAATTGATAAAATTGTTTCTACTGTTTCTCTAGAAAAAGTAAAGTACGTTAAATTTTTTGGCGGGGAGCCGCTGTTTACAAATACACATTTACAATTTTTAGAGCAAGTGCCTTGTCCTGAGCATGTAACTTTGCATTACACAACCAATGGTTCTATATACCCTAACGAAGAAGTTTTAAATGTATGGAAAAAATTCAAGTTGATAATTTTTGCAGCGAGCATTGACGGAATTGAAGAACAGTTTGATTATGTGAGATGGCCGTTAACTTGGAACAAAGTTAGCAAAAACCTACTGCGGATCAGACACAACAAGAACATTCAAAATTTAATTTTTAGAATAGAATTTACAGCTAACTTTCTAAACGCATATTATTTTGACAGATTAGAGTCATGGGTACAGGACAACTTGAGTGCCAATGCATATGGTGATAAAACTGATTTAAATATACATCTCTATTTTGGAAACATATGGAATTTAAACAAGATGCCCGCTGAAATCAGAAACTTGATTTTTAAAAAATATTCAAAAGATCATAGAATTTATAAAATAGTCAGCAACTCGACGGTTGCTGATTTAGGTAATTGGAAAAACTTTGTTGCTACCTGGGATACACGCAGAAATAACAGTTGGAAAACAGCATTTCCTGATCTTATTGATTACATCCAAACCAAATAAACCCGCTAAATAATCCAAAGGTCCCGGAGCAGATGCAAAAACGCACTCGCAGTTTATTAGAAGAATTAGACGATTTGTACATCGAGCGTGATCGCCGCCTGTTGATTGAAACC
>RGVC01000048.1 GCA_010027485.1 bacterium
CATTAGCGCCTTGACTCATGGCAGGATTTGGCGCTGTGACGCCCTGAGGGCCGTTAGAACGCTTCTTTAACCAATCATCTAGGAAAGTTCCGGGTTTAGCAGATGGAGGCATCCCTTGGCCCGTATTTGCGCCGGTCGGCAATTGATTATTTGGGCCATTTGGTGCAGCAATCTGGTTAGGCGTATTTGGTGCCTGCATAGCTTGTTGACCTGCGCCGGTTAGCTGAGCAGGGCCGTTCGGAGCACCTGGCAAAGTATTGGGGCCAGCCACATCGGCCATCATACGATTACTGAATTCTTGCTCAACAATAGCTCTAGGTCTACCATACTTAGCAGCCGACAACTGTTTCAAAGCACCTTGCAATTTATTGTTAGGTGATCCCAGAGGCGGCAGTGTTGCCATACTGAATGGCTGGGTTGGCACTCCATTGACCATGCTTCTAACAACAGTGTTGGCATTTGGTATTCTTAGCAAATCTTCAGTGTCAAAAGTAGGATGGAAATATTTACCAAGTGTTTCGGCATCATTTTGACCAATCCTGAAGGAAATCACTGTACCGATGTTACCAAAGACGGCATCACGTATTTCTTCATCTAGCTGGGTCATAAACTGGTTGGCAACGATTAAGTTCAGGTGATATTTTCGTGCCTCAGACATAATTGTTGCAAAGCTATCTGTTGCAAAGTTCTGAAACTCGTCCACATACAGACAAAAATCTGGGCGCTGTTCTTCTGGAACATCCGCCCTACTCATGGCGGCCGCCTGGAATTTCATAACAAATAACATACCGAGTAGCTTGGAGTTTAAGTCACCAGTTTTACCCTTACTGAGGTTAACCAGCAGGATCTTTTTGTTGTCCATTATGTCGCGCAAATCAAAAGCACTTTGAGTTTGACCGATAATATTGCGCATCATGGTGTTGTTCAAGAAGGAGCCAAACTTACTTTGGAACCAGCTTACTAAATCACCAAAGTCATTGGACTTACGGGCAGCTACCATTTCTTTTAGCCAGAAATCTCTGATAGTTGGATCGTCTACATACTTCAACTTCTCTGCTAAAAAGGCTTGGTCTCTTAGAAGTTTAGGAATATCTATAAATGTTCCACCGTTAGGGTCAGCCATAATTGTCAAGGCGCAGTTTCTAAAAATATGATCATAGCGTGGCCCCATAAACCCTTGGTTATTGGGGTCATAAAGTTTACGAAGCATGTTCAAACACTCTTGTACAATGAAGTCTTTCTGGTCCGGACTATTAAACTCAAACAGGTTTAAGCCCATTGGAAAATCCATGTCTGATGGATTGAAATAGATAATATCCTCGGTGCGCTCTTTCGGCACCATGGCAATTAATCTTTCCACAACATCTCCGTGCGGATCAACAAACGCAAAGCCTGCGCCACTAAGCATGTCTTGTAAAGCCAGGTTTTCGAGCATTGTAGATTTACCAGTACCGGTCTGTCCAGCGACGTAAATATGCCGCTGTCTGTCTTTTACGGCGATCCTGATTGGTTTCTTATTGCCACGAAAGACATTGTAGCCAAGCAACATGCCATCTGGTGGCATATTGGGCGGACCATCTACTTGCTTAGAATCTTGTCTCATAAGCTGGGCTGTAGGTATGCTTCGCTCGTCTGGAAAATGGAAAATAGTAGCCAATTCTACGGAGTTAAGTATTGTTGTATCGTGTTGTTGTGGAAAGAACCTCATTAGGTATGAAGTTACTAATCCCTCGACGTCTTTTGTTGGAGTAAACTTAAATCCATTTTTGCCTGGAGCATCATATAAACCAAAACTAGCCACTATGTTTCCAAGAATTGCCTGTGATCTCTGAACGGCAGTTGAAGAAGTCACTACTCTAATTACCACCTCATATCCTGCATGTCGTGTTTTATCGTCAACAGCATCAAGTATGGCAGTCTCCATATTCGACAGCTCCGGTTTTTTCGAATCGCCAGCTGGACTATTTTCCGGGTTTTTAATCATTGCACTAGGAACTGCCTTGAGTATTTCCATAGGTGTTATTTTGTTATCACCTTTGCGTTTATTTTTTGCAACATCTATAGCCCTCTTTCTCCAATCAGGGTTAGCTGGACGCATAAGAATCTGTATTCCTGCGCCATCTTCCTTGGATAAATTAGATAAAGCACTTAAAAGTGACTGCATAGCATCACGCTTGAGGTCCTCGAATGTGGCAATTGGATACGCATAATGCTCCTTAAGGGTAAACTCGCCCCCCAGTGTTCCACTAGCCTTTCCGGTAGGGTTAAAAATATTGTGCTCAGACGCTTCTTCAAGCCTAGCCGACGGATAAGCGCTGAGTATTGCTTGTTTTACAACATCGAGTAATGCCAGGGGTACAGCAGCATAAAAATGAATTAAACCTTTATATCCGACTATCTCAAATGCAAAGTGACGCTGGCCGTAAAATTTATTCTTAAAGCCTTTTTGAAAGGTACTACCGATAATGCTATAGATAATTTCAGCCTTTGATATTGTTTCCTGCACAACATCTCTTTCATCCCTGCTACCGGACTCAACATCATCGCTCGAAGGAGGTAAATGGATATACAAAGGGACCATTTTAAGTCCCCTTTCATAGTTTTTTTGTTCACGAAAAGTAGAACGAGTTTGTAAGTAAACAATAGGCGCAGCTATCAGAATCATTGTAAAAAAAATGATCAATATGATGATAACTGTTGTCATGCTTACTACTTATCTACTTTTATATCTTTGTTATACCGCTTCTTCATGTAGTCTGCCTTGAAAACATTAAGTTCTTCACTCTGTTTATAGGGGTCATCACGGTTCTTTTCAACTATTTGCTTGGCTTTCTCTACCCACTCTTTTTCAATCAAATCACCATCATCAGGTAGATTATTTACAACACTTTCTGGTAGTTGTTTAGCTAAATTAGGTGAACTAGTCTGTGATTCAGTAACTTGCGCCAT
>RGVC01000049.1 GCA_010027485.1 bacterium
TTTCATATTTACTTTGAATGTAATCATCTGGATAGTTCCCGATAAAAGATTGGAAAAATTAAGTACCTAATAAATCAAAAAACGGAGACATTAAGCCTCTGTTTTAAGCATAAGCGTATTGGAGGGCCACAGTAGACGCTATATAACAACTAAATTTCATAATTTTGCTAATATACAATTATGAGCGATAAAGAACTATTGAAGCGAATTGAAAAACTTGAAAGCAGAAACAAAAAGGTTGAAGGTGATAAAGCCTGGGAAACAAGCTGGCTTCGTAGAATAAGCATCATGTTTCTTACCTACATGGTAGTAGTCGTATACCTGAAATTTGTAATTCATATCGATCCTTGGATTAATGCCTTAGTGCCTGTGATAGGATTCGCGGCTTCAACACTGACTCTAACATTTCTAAAGAGAAGCTGGCTGGACAAATTATATAAAAAACAAAGACCTTAAACCTCTACTTCAAGAATAATCGAGATTAGAGGGTTAGTAGGTTTATCGTAATGATGAAGTTAGCGTTTTAGAAGTCTGTCCAATAAACTTTTATTGATGTTTTTTGAATAGATTGCTTTCCATTCTTCTAGTCTCTGGTCAAGGAGTTTAAAGGCCTGCTTAATGTCGACATCTTTTTCACCTATTTTATACATCCTTTCGCTCCCGATAATGGTAGCATCGGCGTCTATAAAATAGGTGGTCCATCCTTTTACGGGTTTTGTGGAGTAATATGACCTCAAAAAACCTTGTACTTCTGGTAGGGCGAAGTCGTCAAAAATTTTGCCATCGCACTCTTGCTCCAAAAAAGCATAACCGGTCATCTTGCCCTTTTTGAGTGCATTTACGGCGGAGGTATCGAATTCAACCTCTGGATTTATGAGATTTCGAACCACAAGCCAACGGATAAATACTGAAATGTGTGTGCCTGCATATTCCTGTGGTTGACCTTTTTTAAGTGAGCCATCATGCCAGTCGATATCATCAAGCTTCATTCTTTGATTATATCATAGGTCCGAGTGTATCTATCTACTCAGTATCGTATTGGAGGTGCAGGAGGGACTCGAACCCTCGACACTCTGCATAAGAGGCAGGTGCTCTAACCAGCTGAGCTACTTGCCTGCGCTGCTGGGTTACATATTTGAAGCTTACATTATTTCGAGTTTTTCCAGAGGTAATATTGGGTGTCTTCAATATTTACTGAGTATTTTTGTTCTTCGCCATCTTTTGGGTTTTTAAGTGCTTCCCCCGCAAGTAGATGATTTATGTTTAATAAAATTTCTCGAAAATATTTTGGGTCATCATCTAATGAATAGTCGTTGCTTATATAGTAGTGAGCATTATTATAATCGAATTCAAATACATCACACATTCCAAAATCTTTAGATTTAATAACTTTCAGGTTTTCTATGCTATCTGGTTTAACGTCATCTGCAACACCAAAAGCTTCAAGCACTTTAGTGATTATCGATAAGTTGTTATTTGAATTGTTCATAATATATTTTGGAGGGCCAGGAGGGACTCGAACCCTCGACACCCTGCTTAAGAGGCAGGTGCTCTAACCAGCTGAGCTACTGGCCCGTGCTGCTGGAATACTTCAGCAACTTTAGCAAATTACCTCTGTTTTTGCAAGGCTGTTTTTGCTATAATAGCGACTTATGAAGTTACTAAATGGCAGGGAACTAGCCGATTATATTAAGGAGCGTCAAGCGCATCAGGTGCGCGGTTTGCGCCAAGCTAATGGCATTAAGCCTACTTTGGCGATTATTGTAACTGCCTCAAATCCTATAATCGATTTATATGTAAGTCTCAAGAAGCAATATGGTGCCGATATCTTGGTTGAAGTGCTTGTGTACCGCGTGCTTATGGGTGAAGTAGAAGATTTGATTGAGCAGCTCAACAAGGACGATTCGGTACACGGTATTATTGTTCAGTTGCCACTTGGTGATGTTACGAAAACAGATGAAGTAGTGAATATGATTGCACCAGGCAAAGACGTCGATGCGCTAGGATCTAAAGCGATATTTCATCCGGCAACACCTATGGCAATTATGTGGCTACTATCTGGCTACAATATAGATTTAAGGGGTAAGAAAATCTTGTTAATTGGCAGGGGCAGGTTAGTGGGTGCGCCACTTGAGCGTCAACTATTGGCTGAGGGCATGGACGTGACTGTTGCTGATAGCCGCACTCAAAACTTGGATGAGCTAGCTCTAGAATCAGATGTAATTATTTCGGCTGCGGGTAGTCCGGCAATTTTGTTTTCAAAAATGATCAAAGAGGGTGCTGTGGTGATAGATGCTGGCGTAGCAAGCGAAGACGGCAAAACATTTGGTGATGTTGCGCCAGAAGTTTATGAGCGTGATGATTTAATTATTACTCCATCCAAGGGCGGTGTCGGCCCACTAACAGTCACGGCTTTATTCGATAACGTAATCCGCGCGTCACGTAATACATTGAGCAAGGATTAAGACATGAAAATAGGTGTATTTGATTCAGGAGTAGGTGGATTGGCTATGGCAAATGCAATCAAAAAAGCTTTGCCAGAAGTGGAAGTTGTATTAAAAGAAGACAAAGAACACGTGCCCTATGGTTTGCGTCAACCCGATGAGATTTTTGGTTTTGTATTGCCAATATTAAATGAACTTGTACAAGAAAATTGCGATGTTATAGTTGTGGCTTGTAATACGGTTACAACCACTATCATCGGTAGAATTAGAGATAATATTTCAGTGCCAATAATTGCCATTGAGCCCATGGTTAAGCCTGCGATGGAGCAAACAAAGACTAAAAAAA
>RGVC01000050.1 GCA_010027485.1 bacterium
TTCTTTAACTTGATGAAGAACCTCTAGGAAAGATTCATTCTCTCCAAAGCTTGTTTTAAGAGCGAGGGTATTAACAAAAAAACCAATAAGACCTTCAATTTCTTGATAATGCCTATTGGCGATAGGAGATCCCACCACAATATCTTTTTGCCCTGTATAACGGTAAAGCAAAACTTGAAAGATTGCTAAGAGGGTCATAAAAAGAGACGTGCCTTGTTGTTGAGAGAGTTGGTTGAGTTGGTCCTTGATCTCTTTTGATAAGACGTAATGATAAGTTGCTCCCTGATAGGTCAATTCTTTGGGTCTGGGTTTATCCGTTGGGAATTCTAAAAGATCAGGAATGTCGGTGAGTTGGTGTTTCCAATAAGAAAGTTGAGCTTCAAGAACATCTCCTTGTAACCATTGCCTTTGCCATAAGGCAAAATCAGCATATTGAATAGGAAGAGGAGAAAGATTTGGTTTTCGATTCTCTTGATAGGCATTATAAAGTTCAGATAATTCTTTAAAGAAAATACCCATAGACCATCCATCAGAGATAATATGGTGCATGGTGATGAGAAGAATATGTTCTTGAGAAGAAAGATGAAGAAGTTTTAGACGGATTAAAGGACCTGAAGATAAGTTGAAAGGTTTATTCGCTTCTTGAGAAGCAAAGGTTTTAACAGAATCTTCTTGTTGTTCTTTAGAAAAAGAAGAAAGATCAAGTAAACAGTTTTCTATGTCTATAGAGAGGTGAGGGAGAATAAGTTGATGAGCTTCTCCATCTGTTGTTGGAAAGAGGGTTCTTAGAATTTCATGACGACTAATGAGAGCGTTGAAAGCTTGTTCCAGGGCTTGAAGGTTTAAGGATCCAGTTAGCTTGAGAGCCAAAGGGACATTATAGTGAGCGGTATTAGGAAGAAGTTGATCTAAAAACCAGAGACGTTGTTGAGCAAAAGATAAAGGAAGAGCGTCTGGTCTCTGTTGAACCACAATAGGAGGAATAAGAGAGAGAGACTTTTCTGTAAGTTGCTCAATATCTTGACTGAGAGCTTGAAGGGTTGGATGTTCAAAAAGAGCTCTTAATGGAAGATCAATCGTATAAGTATGACGGATTCGAGAGATAACCTGAGTTGCGAGGAGAGAATGTCCTCCGAGCTTAAAGAAATTATCATAAATCCCAATTTTTTCAATTCTTAGAACCTCAGACCAGATCGCACAAAGTTCTTGCTGAAGAGTTGTTTGAGGAGCGACATACTCATCCCCGACTTGTCTTAACGAAAGATCCGGTGTTGGTAAAGCTTTACGATCAATTTTACCATTAGAGGTCAGAGGAATTTTATCGATAAAGACAAAAAAAGAAGGAATCATATAATCAGGAAGAGAGAGAGCCAGATACTGTCTTAAATCTTCTGTTAAAGAAGGGAGTTTTTCTCCCTTAAGGACAGCAAAATCCTCCTTAGCTGAGGAAGTTAAGAGAGTTTCTTGATCAAGAGAAGAAAGAATTCTTTCTTGAGGCATCACGTAGGCGACAAGTTGTTTGTGACCGGGTTCATCTTCTCGAGCGATAACCACAGCTTGATTCACATCTCCATGATGAAGGAGGGTGGATTCAATCTCACCGAGTTCAATTCTAAATCCTCTAATTTTAACCTGGTCATCAATCCGTCCTATAAACTCAATATTGCCATCTGGGAGATACCGAGCTAAGTCTCCAGTGCGATACAGTCTAAGGCTTTGGTGCGTTTTATCTTTTTCTTTTAACGTTTCTTCTCTGATAAAAGGATTGGGGACAAACTTCTCTGCTGTTAAATCAGGTCGATTCAAATACCCGCGAGCTAAACCCGCTCCCCCTATGTATATCTCTCCATTAACTCCAACTGGAACAGGATTTTGATGATTATCTAATATGTAAATCTCTGTGTTAGAAATTGGACGACCTATGGGAATTTTGTTTTCATGCTCTTTATTATGGCAATCCCAATGGGTTACGCTAATGGCCGCTTCTGTTGGACCATAAGCAAGATAAAGATTGGTATATTTGAAATTTGAGATAAATTTTTGACTTATTTCATTCGTAAGAGACTCACCGCCCGTTATAACTTGAGTAAGAGACTGACACCGTTGAATGTCTTTTAAATTAATAAATAAATTGAGAAGTGAAGGCACAAAATGAATAGTTGTAATTTTATAAGTGTTAATGAGAGATATTATAGAAAGCACATCTTTATTTTTTTCTGCAAGAACTAAAGAGGCTCCAACGGTTAAAGGAAAAAGAATTTCCCAAACAGAGATATCAAAATTCATCGCGGCGATATGAAGGAGAGAGCTTTTTTCCGTAATAGGATAATGTAGTAATGTCCAATCTAAACGGTTTTTTAGTCCATAATGAGTGTTTTCTACCCCTTTTGGTTTACCTGTAGATCCTGAGGTATAGATAACATAAGCAAGATGATAAGGAAGGGAGAGAGAAAGAAGGT
>RGVC01000006.1 GCA_010027485.1 bacterium
GAGGCGTAATTACGCCTCTTTCTCTAATTTGCTGACAAACGCTCAGCCCTGGAATGTCTGGAAGATTAAGATCAAGCACTATGGCTTCGTAGTTTTCTTGGTCGGTTTTATAAATGCCGGTTTTGCCATTATTAGCAATGTCAATTTCATAAGAACCAGACAAGGCTTCAGACAGAGCAGTGGTAATGCCCCTGTCGTCGTCTATGATCAGTAGTCTTCCCATATCTAGCATCTCCCGATTATTACTTAAATAAATTAAATAATAATTAAATCTACTAATGTTGCAATTTAATCATAATATTGTAAAAAAGTCTAGTATTTTTTACAAAATGTTGTTTAGCTATTTTTTATAGCGCTTGGCGACTTCTGCCCAATTCACAACTTCCCAGAAGGCTTTGACGTAATCGGGTCTTTTATAGGTGTAATCCAAATAGTAGGCATGCTCCCAGACATCTATGCCCAAAATTGGCGGTTTTTTGCCATCCATGATTGGCGAATCCTGATTAGTAGTAGTTACAATGCTTAAATCATCTAATAGCCAAGCCCAGCCGCTTCCAAAAACGCCAACTGCTTGGGCGCTAAATTCATCTGCAAATTTTTGAAAGTTTCCATATTTAGCATTTATATCATCGGCCAGTTGACCACCGGGTTGACCACCGCCGTTAGGCGACATAAATTTCCAAAAAAGACTGTGGTTATAATGTCCGCCACCAAAGTTGCGCACAGGTTTTTGAAGCTCTTTTGGTAGCTCGGCTACGCCACTCACGAGATCTTCAATACTTATAGCCTGTAAATCAGAATGATTTTCTAGGGCCGCATTAAGTTTATCTACGTACGTTTGATGATGTTTAGAGTGATGTAACTCCATTATTTCTTTGGATATGCATTTTTCCAGAGCGTCATATTCGTAATCGAGTTTTGGTAAGCTAAACATTATATTTCCTTTCAAGCTAATTTTTTCACTATCAATTTTTTCACTATCAATAATCTGTTAATCCTATATAAATATAGTAGCCTTGTTGGTATAATTATGCTAGAAGAAATCATGCAACGAAAAACATTCAAACTATCCATTGTAGTGCCCGTATATAATGAGGCATCTGGTTTGATTGATTTTAATAAAGAACTGTCAGACGAAATCACCAAGCTCGGCACTATAGGACTTAAAGATTATGAGATTATTTATGTAGATGATGGCAGTAGCGATAACTCAGTAACAATCATTAAAGATTTAAAAAAACTATACGCTCCAATCAAACTGATAAGTTTGTCACGCAATTTTGGCAAAGAAAGCGCCCTTGCTGCCGGTATCGCAATGGCTTGCAATGAAGCGGTTATCACCATGGATGGAGATGGTCAGCACCCAGTAGATGTGTTACCAGAAATAATTGCTAAATGGCAAGACGGTGCACGTGTAGTAATCGGGGTTCGCCGAAAATTAATTCTAAGATGTTTTATGCCACTTTCAATAAGCTAACTCGCCAAAAATTAACACCTAATGCTACGGATTTTCGCTTGATAGACCGGCAAGTGCAACAAGAGTTTCTAAAACTCCAAGAAAGTGACCGTATCACACGAGGACTAATCGATTGGCTAGGCTTTAATCCGTCATTTGTAAAATTTGATGCTCGGATTCGGAAACATGGTCAGGCTAGTTACTCTCAAAGTAAGCTTCTTGGACTAGCAACCAACACATTTGTGTCGCTTTCATCTGTTCCACTGCATTTAGTCGGTTACCTAGGCGTTATTATTACTAGCTTGTCGCTACTGCTTGGCTTAGTCGTGCTAATCGAGCAAGTTGTGCTTGGAGATCCATTGCATTGGAACTTTACCGGTACTGCTATGTTAAGCATTCTCATACTTTTCTTGATGGGTTTAGTGCTAATAGCACAAGGCATCATGTCACTTTATATTTCCACTATCAATAATCAGAGCAAAAACAGGCCACTATACATCATTGACTACGAAAGATCAGACGGAATATAGCTCAATGAACCTAAAAACAAAAATCAAAAAATACTCCCAGAACACCTTACACCGCTACTTAGTAGTCGGCGGATCTATGTATCTTCTAGAAATGCTGATTATTTTACTGGCTCAAAAACTGGGCGCCTCTGCTGTATTAGCCGTTGGCATTAGTTTTTGGGTGGGACTGATTGTGTCATTTTTATTGACTAAATTTGTTACCTTTTCTGATAATCGTAAAAACAGCAAGGTGGTTTTAGCACAGTCATTAGCTTATGGCGCGCTAGTACTTTTTAATTTCTTTTTCGCCCTAATGGTTGCTAAACTATTAGAAAATATTGCACCGGCTATAGTTAGTCGAACGATATCTTTGTTAGTCACTACAATCTGGAACTATTTTCTATATAAGAAACACATTTTTACTAAATACACTGAGATTATGTAATGCCATCATATACTACTAAAAAATCCAAAAATAAGAATTCTAGTAAGATTTCAAAAGTCATAGCGGAAAAATCTTTAAACAATAAGTTTAAGGTTTTTGCTGTAGCGGTATTGCTTGTTAGTGCTACTATTTGGGCTTATTTTGGCGCAAAACTTCAACAGCAAAATAGCGACCAGTTGATTAACGCTATGTTATTCAATAACTTAGAAACATTAAAAGCTGCCAGTTTTCCAGGACAGCACACCTTTTTACTGAAATGGCCTTTGTTCTTTTTAGTGAGTTTATTCAATTTTTCAGATGCAAGTTATATATTGTTCACGGTTCTAAGTGTTTTAGTCACAATTATAGGTTTAATTTATATCATTCATAAAATTGAAAGCCGACCTCTAATTTTCGGCACAATTTGCTTAGCGCTAGCTTCTTGTTTGATGCTAGTCCCAACTGTAGCCTATCCTGGTGCTTTATTGCCAGTAAGTATGGCCATGTTGACTACAAGAAACATTGAGTATCTGATTTTTATAGTTGCTCTAGCCTGCGTTATAAAAGCCACCAAATTTAGAAGTCGTGATTTTATATTAGCTTTGACACTTTTTGGACTATTATTTATAAGCGATAAATTATTTTTTAGTTTAAGTATAATTGCCGGTTTATTAGGATTATTATATTACGCCATTTTAAGGCGCTACTCACTTGTCAAAGTCAGCATTGCTTGGGTGCTAGCAACTATCTTGGGTGGCTTTAGCGCCATTATCTTAGCTTTAATAATTAATGGATCAAAACTAACAAGTTTAGTCTCGGCCAATGGAATTGGACCTTACGGCTTAATAAATAGTCTCAAGGAATTTCTGACAGGCATAATTTATGCCGGTATGGGCATTCTGACCAATATGGGGGCCAATCCTGCCTATGCCCAACGTGAAATAGCAAAACTACCAGCAGATTTTATTCAAGGCCTTATTTCATGGCAGGGCATAGGATATCTTATAAATACATTGATATTTGCTTTTGCAGCCACAGCAGCAATCAAGCTACTGTGGGCTAGCTCCAGTAGCAAAAGAAGTGGATATGACTCATCATTTTCTGCCAAGCTGGCCATTAGTATGACCATCGGGCTTATAGCACTAATTGGCTTATTTGTGGCCTCAAATCATTATTATGCAGTTGATGCTCGCTATCTTGGCTTGGCGCCATTCACTTTATTTATAGTAATTGCATATCATGTTAAGCATAAAAAATATTCAGAAAAAAACAATCTAGTTGTCATAGCCTTGTTATTGATTGGAATAATTGCTGGTGGACTAGGTTTTAGATCTCATTACATCCAACAAAAGTCTTCTCTAAGGAACCTAAGTAGTCGCAACCAGACAATAGCCGAGGCTCTAAAAAGCCGTAACACAGGTAATTTAGTTGGCGATTACTGGCGTGTCGTGCCCATAAAGCAGCTTGGTCGACCAAATATCAATGTTATGTCTCAGGCTAATTGTAATCAAGAAAAAGATGTCTTAAATTCAAAAGTTTGGCAAAAGAATTTAAATAAAAATAGCTTTGCCTATTTATTGACTATCGATGGCAATATAACAGACTACAAAGATTGTAAACTCAATCAAGTAATTAAAAAATACGGTCGCCCTAATGCCAGCACTCTTATTAACGGAAACTTATCAACGCCAAAAGAGCTACTTCTATTCTACGATGGCGGCACTAATCTCAATGCTATTAAAAAGAAAAATAAGAAAACTACTAATTTATCGACAGTTTTGCCCACAAATATCGACGAACTACAGTATACGCGCTGTCAGGGTCCAACAATTATTAATATTGTGGCCCACCAGGATGATGATTTGTTGTTTATTAATCCAGATATAATAAAGCACATCAGGCAGGATTATTGCGTCAGAACAATATATTTAACAGCCGGAGATGCCGGCAATACAGGCTTTTATTATTCTTCTCGAGAGCAAGGTGCGCAAGCAGCATACGATAAAATGCTCAATCAAAAGTCGATTTGGGAAAGTAAAATAGTAAGAATTAATGCCAATCAATACGTTACTGTTTCCAGCCCAAGAAATAACCACAAAATATCGCTCATATTTATGCATTTGCCTGATGGAAATATGAAAGGCCAAGGCTTCAAGGGCACTGGCAATGTCAGTTTAGAAAAATTCAACAGTGGATCTGTGTCGCGTATCTATTCAATAGATAAGCAATCTAATTATTCTAAAACTGAGCTTAATGATGCTCTAGTTAAACTTTTTTGGTTATATCAACCATCTGAATTCAACACTCAGAGTACTTCCAGGGGCAATGTTTACATAGACCACAGTGATCACAATGCTGTAGGCGCCATTGCCACCCAAGCAATAAATCAGTACAACAATCAACAATTTAGAGGTGCAGTTCATATACCAATAAATTATTATATGGGTTATCCAATTCATGATCGCGGCGTTAATCTTAAAGACCATGAACTAGACGAAAAACTTGCAATATTTCTTGAGTACACAAATCATGATGGCGCAACATGTCATGGTGACAAACAATGCCTGCAAGACCAAGCCTATGGCGCCTATGTCCGCCGTAATTATCAGCATAAAAATTGAATATATATACCTGTAAGCGTATACTTTAATCAAGATAAAGCATAAACGAGCTAAACAGTTTTGGCAGATAAAAACCCAACCAATAGATGGTTATCGCATATAGTTCATCTGAACACTCATAACCCGAGTAACCCAAGTAGCTATGCCGATGCTGACCTTCCCAAAGATATACCGCATATCCATAGCGGTATGTTGCCAGATGAAGTTCTAGCCTGGCTGTCTGCTCACAAGCGCTACGTGTTTATGGCCGTTGCTGTAGTATTTATAATAATTGCTGGTTGGGCGTTTTTCGGGTCACGTAATTCAGTAATTATCTACGGCGATGTTAGCTACAGAACATCCAAAAAACCGTCTGATCTAGCAAGCGACATCAATAAACAACTCAGTTTTTACCAAGTAAAATTCAAATATCCGGACTCTAGCATAAAGAGCTATAAATTATCCGAAATGGGTATAACTCTTGACTCCCAACAGACATACGATCAACTTGCATCTAAGAGGTACAGTCTATGGCACATGTTCATTTGGTGGAAACCTATTAAAGGAGATTTAGTTTATAAAACAGATAGCACCAAGCTGGGAAAATTTATTGCTGATAACGTTACTCATACATATACGGCGCCCCAAGATGCAACTATAGGAATTGTCGATGGCAATGTTGTGGTCGGTGAATCTAAAGATGGACAGAGAGTCTTTTTAGACAAGCCTACCTCGAAAATATTGGCATCAGCTACCAAGCTAAATCAAGGCCCATTATTTTTACAAAAAAGAGTAGTCAAGCCCTCATTAACATCAAAAGATTTTGAACAGTATAAATCTCAAATCAATCAAATCATTACTCAAAAAATTAATCTTAAAATAGAAAATCAGTCAATCACGCCTGCCCCAAACGAAATAGCTAGCTGGCTTGATCTAGGAACCGACAGCAAGGCCAAAAAGGTCAACATTGCAGTTAATAGCGGCAAGGTCCAACAATATATAGACCGCATCAGTTCACGCTACACTAGATCTGTTAAATCACAAGTTATCATAACAAAAAGCGATGGACAAAGCCTTGTTCTTGTGGCTGGTCAAAACGGCGTTGCAGTGACCAATAAAGCCGATGTTGCAAAAAATGTAGCTACAAACCTGCTCAACAACAAGGGGATTGATGCAACTTTGGTTACCAAAAGTACCCCATTTCAGACCGTTAATGGTGCTGGTGCAGGCAAGTGGATTGAAGTAGATGTGTCCTCTAAGCGTCTATATGCTTTCGAAGACCAGACGTTAGTAAATAGTTTCCCAGTTTCAGCTGGAGCGCCAGCCACCCCAACGGTTCTTGGTCGTTATACAATCTACGCAAAATATGCTGTTCAAGACATGCGGGGCAATAACGTAGACGGCAGTTCATACTTTCAGCCAAATGTCCGCTGGATTAGTTATTTTTATGGGGGCTACGCCATACATGGAAACTACTGGCGACCAGAAAGCTGGTTTGGCAACGTCAATAGTTCACATGGTTGCGTCGGACTACAGGATTATCAGGCTGAATGGGTATACGCCTGGGCACCAATCGGCACACCAGTTATTACTCACTCCTGATAACCCATAGACCCGTCCTTATTACATTAATTATTGACTAATCTCACAACTTGTCAGTGATATAACTCATAGCCAGAGCCGTTTTATAGATACATAATTAATTTCATTAAGGAGTATTGATGTTGGTTAAAAAATCAATAAAAAAATCAAAAAGTCATCAGTTATCGGAAAGACAGCAAAACATCTACGAATTTCTCAGAGACAACTCCGTAGCGGTGCTATCTACCGCCAGCAAAACAGGCCGACCTCACGGCACAGTTATATATTTTTATATTAACCCCAAATTTGAAATATTTTTCATTACCAAAGATCATACCAATAAATATCAAAATATTATCACCAACAACCAAGTTATGTTGACTGTTTTTAATGCTAGTACGCAAACAGTCTGCCTAATCGAAGGCAGTACCAAAACGGTAAACAAGCAATCAGAAATAAATCAAACTATTAATCAAATTGTTCAAAATAGTCTTAAAACTACCTCTGCCGACATACTGCCTGTCTCTAAATTAGAGGGTGAATATATAACACTTAAAATTCACCCCGAAAACATCAAATTCTCTGTATACGCTCGCCCCAAGCCTTTAAACCAAGATGAATTATTCGAATCAATCGGTTGGTATGAGCTAAAGTCGTCTCATTTGCCCCTAAAACCCTAAAACAATACTTTTTTACTAGAATTTGTTATAAAATAGACAGATGTTAAGCGTTAGCTTTAAGTGGATTATCCGGGGTGGTTTTTTTGCTGTAATAGCGTTGTCTTTTTTTGTATCACCTGGCAAAACTTCTGCCGCCACAGCTAAATCAATTGACTGTTCAGAAAGCATTTATAATATGTTTTTTGTAGAAACAAAGACAAAGCCAATTAGTGGAACGGTTTATGCTAAATTAGCCAAAAAAATTCCTGACTCTCAGCTTAATTTTTACTATCAAGACCCAGCCGATAACGGTCGATGCAATGTGATCGGACAAATTAACGCTAATAGCGATGCTTGGCAGTTAGCAGGCAAGATTGATTCTTCTTTGAACCTAAAACAGCTTTTAGCCGATGGTCCTCAGAAATCAGCCGATGTTTATCAGGCAACTATTAAAACATTGATTCTGCCAGATAATAATTTGTGTGAGCAGGTAGACAGTGAATGTCATGTTACTTACCAAGGCCATAAAGGCGTATTAAAGCCCATATTACAATCTGGCGCCATCGACATGATTGCTATATACAGCGTTTTGCCAATTAATGATGCCAAGATTAAAGAAGTTTCTTACTTTTCAGATGGGCAGTTCTTGTACTTCAATGAAAAGAAGCAAATTAATCCAGTCATTAAAAACTACTTAGCAGATGGCAAACATACAGTGACTACTCAGGTAACATTTGATAACAATCAAAAATTTATAATTTCTGAGGATATAGATTTAGGCAAGGACTACACTGGATTTACTACATTAAAAAGCTATTACTTCAAATCAAAAAACCGCTACCTATATGTTATTTTCGGCATCGTGGCGTTTATAACAATAAGCGTGGCTTTGATGACTGCCAGAGCCCTACATAACCATAAGTTGTACAAAGAAGAACACGGCATCAATAACTATAAAGCCGCTCCAATTAAAAAAGACGATGAAAAAGATAAAATAATTGTCGGCTAAAGAGTTCGAAATCGGCTAAAAGGATATATTCTGAGCCATACTTCGCCTACAATGTGTTTTGAAGGAATAGCACCGACACTAGAACGCGAATCTATTGATCCACCTGAATTGCGGTTATCTCCCATTACAAACACCTGACCAGCATCAACACTGACCTGAAAGGGAATTTCAAGTTTTGGTAGTTTAGCGCCGTAAGGTTTGTCGTCGGGTGAAAATCCACTAGGATTATCTTTAGTGTATACAAAAGTTTTTCCGTTTTTGACGTCGACCTTTTCGTTGGGCAAGGCTATTACTCGCTTTACAAGCTGCACTTTAGGATCATTAGGCTCTGTTACTATGACTACGTGTGAACGGCTTGGAAGGTACTGAGAACCTGTTACAGCAGCAATAGTCTTAGGTAGCTTCCACACGATTAGAACATCACCGGTTTTCAAAGTAGGGCGCATAGATTTGCCATCAACCACTGTAATGCCAGCCACATAGTTAAACATCAAAAATACAGACGCTACAGTTGCAATAATTATGGCTATAAACTTACCGGTTTGACCAGCCTTAAATAACTTAGTATTGAGCTGATTTTCTTCTATATGTTCAGTATCAACTTGAACTTCTGGAGCGCTAGGTGTTGCTGGTGATGGGGTAGGTGTCGGGGGTTGATTATTCTGAACGGGATTATCAACCGGTTGTTTAACTGGCTCTTCTGGATTCATCGGTGTTTATTTTCGTATCATTGGTTGTTTTTCGCCAGGTACTTTGTTTAGCCATCCAGCTTTGTTGACGTCATAGGCTTGTGATTTAGCATATGGTTTTTCAGTAAGTTTTCTGGTGCTGTCATAGCCTGCGTTAAAGTAAAGAATATTCTTACCCTTCATCTGTTTGCGGGTGATGTGAACTTCGCCCCAGTAACGGCCAGGAACGGCGCTTGTTTTTTTAAGGTTATTCTTGACTACTGTTGGGGATGCTTTTTGCAAAGGCGAAGAGTACTCAGTTTTATTAACGGGGTTCGAAATTGCAAAACTGGCAATTCTAATTTTCTTATTGTATTCACCATTGCCACTGATTGGCTTGTCTAGATACACATTGCTGTAAAACAAGCCAGGAATTAGGCCACTTCCAGAAACAACGTTGACTCTATACTGAACAATAAGTATCTGTTTGCTACTGTCTTTCCAAAATATGTCGTAGTTACTAGCTCTTGTTATGTCTTTGCCGTTTTTATCTTTTACGACTTTATACATGTGGTGCACCCTTGTGAAGTTGTCGTATGTGCGAGGATATTTTTTAACTACTGTTGCTGGAGGAGTTTGTAGGGGCGCAGTACCACCGCCAGTAGCGGTTGGAGTTGGAGTTGGAGCAGGCTTAGGGGCGGAAACAGCAGGTGTAGCTGGCGCTGGAGTAAGAGATTTTATGGCTAGACCCTTGTTCAGAAGGTCGCCACAATTTGTAAGGTTATTTATGTTGACTGTTCTTTTCTCTAGTAATTTATTATTATTGTCCACAATATATACATAGAAAGAGTTAACTGGCGTTGCCCAAGAGTATATATATGTAACGTATCCTGTTGTGTTTTTGCTAATTGTTAGGTCATATGCAGCCTGCTGGGCTTTTTTTATGTCGTCAACAGTGCTTACCAGTAATTTCGCAGTAGGCTCTTTTGGTTTTGTCGCTAAAGCAGTATATTCAAGCTTACCCCACCAATATTTAGTGGTAGCTCCTTGTGCGCCGACTACTTGACAGCCATTTATCCCAGGAGCTACTGCAATGCCACTCGGTCTAACATCAAATCCTGTCATCAGGTATGTGCCGCCAGGAAAAACCTGTGAACTGGCGCTACTTTTATTTTTGTTGAAGTTAAATATGTAGATACCTGAAGCGGCAATTAAGGCCACTACAATTATTACCAATACCATTTCAAAATGGCTGAAGCCACTAATTCCTAGTTTTTTTGATCTGTTTAAGATTTTCATTTAGAAATCCTTTTTGTTTTTAATTTATGCGCATATACTAACTAATTTAGGGGCAAAATACAAGGTTACCGAAGAGTAATAATTGTTTTATTTACTACTACATCTAATGAGTTTGGATTGACATAATATAATTAAGCTTGAGCTTAAGCAAACGAAGATATACAATATAAGATAATAAAAACAATACATGTTACCAAACAAATAGATATGAACCCAGACACAAACACTCAGCCAGGCAAAAAACAAGAACCAAGTGTTTCTGATGACAATTCAGTCAATACCCCCGTGCAAAATGTTCAAATTGGCAATCAAGAACAATCAACCCAAGACCTAAGTTCAGTGGGCCAACAAAATTCGTCCTCGCCAGTCGAAGGTGCTGAAGATAATAATTATGCAAATTCGGCACAACAGCCCGTAATTGGAGATGAAACAAATGTCCCAGCGGGCAATAATCAGATTAATCAAGTAGACACTCAGCCTCCGGACTACACTATTATAGGCATGAATACGCCTTCAGACACCAATATAGAGCAAAAAAGCGGTCGGCTGATTGGTCGTAAGCGCATACTATACATATTTACTGCCAGCATTGTGTGTTTAGTTATTATTTCTGGTGCAGTATTTGGACTGGTTTCGACAAATAAAAAACCTCAAACATCCTCCAATGTTGCTAGTAAGGCAGATTCGAACACCCAAAACAAAAGCTCCTCCCAGACACAACCAAATAACAGTAATACAAGTAATACCGTAGCATCAAATTCGAGCAATGCTACAAGTGTTAAGAAGTCAGCTTCAGCGAATCCAGTTTTGCCTTTTAGTAGCGAGAAAGAGGATACCGTGCCAGCTAACAACAATGTTCCAGAAAGCGATCCAACTCCTGAGCCAGGGGATCCAGTAACTGAACCAGACGATACTGATTCACAGCCATAATATTAGTTTTTTTGATTTTTTACGATAATTTTTCTGGCCCTACGCTTGGCTTCTTCGTCGGTTAATATTTTGCCAAACATATTGCCGGCAAGTAAACCAGATATCAATCCTAATCCCCCAAAAACCATTGTCGCTGTATCTAGGTCATCTTGTTTTATTGGGTCACTATCTCTGGCCATTTCTGGTGATTGGTTGCTGGCTACTCTTTGTATTGTAGCGTATTCTTGGATAGCCAACGACATACTACCGCCCATGGCAATAGCGCCCAATACAACAGCGACACGACGCATTGGTTTGGCAAGTTTTTCTTTAACGTCAAATATACGAGCAGCGTATTCAACGCCATATAAGCTTTCACCCGTCCGGCCCATCCCAGCAGAGGCATAATGATCATTAAGTGAGTCTAAAATAGCTACATTTAATTCATGCGGATCGGTATTGGCAATTATCACTATTTCTTTTTGTACACCTTCTGGAAATGCCGTATTAGAAACAAGATCGTCTAATTTAATGTTTTCACTCATACTTAATCAATGTTTATATCATCTTAGTGGAGCTATGTAAATACATTAAATATTACTTAAATACTTATTGCTTAAGGTTGCTTTGAATAAATTAGTGTAGTATAGTTCCCCTGTAAAATGCCTGTAAATGTAATAGTAGGATTGCAGCGCGGAGATGAAGGTAAGGGTCGCTTCGTAGACATGCTTGCAGAAGAGCACGATATAGTTGCTCGGTTCAATGGTGGTAATAATGCCGGACACACCGTTGTGCTTCCTGATGGTCGCGATTTGGCACTACACCAGGTGCCTTCTGGTATTGCACATGAACATATTACTAATGTAATAGGCAACGGCGCATTACTTAACCCTGAAAAATTAATTGAAGAAATTGAATCTATCAAATCAAAAGACATAGAAGTTGGTGATCATAATCTAAAATTAAGCTCAGCTGCACACCTGATTTTACCTCAACATATTTATGAAGATCGTATCCGCGAAGCTGGTGAAAATCGACAGGGATCTACCTGTTCTGGTATTGCTCCAGTGGCTTCCTATAAAGCCATGCGTTCCGGAGCCAGACTTGAAATGGTCAATAACGACCCCAATGGCTTATATGAAATGATTTACCACGGGCTAAAAGCACAACGCTTTGAGCGTAAAGTTCTTGAGCTAGAAGACGTCAATGAGATAGAAACTGCCAAGGAATATATTGATACTGCTAAAAAATTAGGCCCCTACATAACGGATACTGTCCTTTATATTAATAAACAGCTCACCAAAGATAAGCCTTCCAGAGTTTTAGCCGAGGGCGCTCAAGCTTTCTTGCTGGATATTGATCAAGGCATGTACCCATTTACCACTTCTTCAAATACAACTTCTGGAGGAGTTACAACCGGACTAGGTGTTGCGCCCCATCACATCGAATATGTAACAGGTGTAGCAAAAGCTGTTCAATCACATGTTGGTGGCGGACCGTTTGTAACCGAAATCAAAGAAAGCGCTATTTTAAACGCACTGCACGGTGACATGAATAAAATTGATGCCGAAAAAGGCACTACCACTGGCAGAACTCGTCGGTTAGGCTACCTAGATCTACCTCAAATACGTCGCGCTCAGATGGTAAACGGCGATCGACAACATCAAACCATGGCTATTTCCAAGCTTGACTGGGTTAATCGCTTCGGTCCACTGGTGAAAGTTTGCGTCGAATACGAACGAAAAGGCAAAATTTTAGATATTGCACCTGATGCAGCTTACAAATTAGAACAGTGCAAGCCTGTTTATGAAGAACTACCAACCTGGGAAGAAGACATTCAAGACATAAGACATTTTGAAGATTTACCTAAAAACGCACAAAAATACATACATTTTATAGAAGAAGAAACTGGCGTTTTCATAGAAATGATTGGTGTCGGCCCCAAGCGTAATCAAGTAATTGAACGCTAATCTTTATCTTTTAGGCTAACAACTTGTACGTCATGCGGATGTGATTCTATTAATCCTGCGTTGGTTATACGGTTGAATAATGTTTCGTTTTGATGTTGCTCGATAGAGTCAACTTTTACATAACGCATGCTTTTTTCTAAAGCCTTTACGCACATATCAACAATGTCTACTACCGAGCCCTTATATGGCACATAAGATTCTACGCCTTCAGCTAGCGGCTCTCCAGTGCCTTTGACATCGTATCGTTTTCTCGAAGCTGCACTGGCCTTCATAGCACTAGGAGAGCCCATGCCACGATACATTTTCACCCTTGAACCGTTATCTAGAACTAGTATGTCGCCTGGAGTTTCTTTAGAACCAGAAAGCATGCCGCCCATCATAATGGCCGAAGCCCCAGCTGCGATTGCTAGCGACAAATCACCGTGATTACGAATACCGCCATCGGCAATTATCGGTACATCATACTTTTCTACTGCCCGAGCTGATTCATAAACAGCAGTAACTTGAGGAGTGCCAATGCCTGTTTCAGTGCGAGTTGTACAGATTGAACCTGGCCCTTGACCGACTTTTACTCCATCAGCCCCAGCTGCTGCCAATTCACCAGCCGAAGCCCCCTCGGACACATTGCCAACTACCACATCTAAGTCTGGAAAGTTTTCTTTGATAAGTTCTAGAGTCTGAAAAGCGTAGTAAGAATCGCCGTCGGCCGAATCAATTACTGCAACATCTAAGAATTCACCATCATCACCCCTAATTTCTTCTATGCGATCGCAGGCTTCGGCATCTGTTGGTACTGCCGCTGCAACTCTTAGGCGACCGCGTTCATCAACGTTGAACTGCGCCTCATCGCCTCGCACTATGCGGGCCACATCTGAGAATATATAAAGCCCAGCTATTTCGCCGTTGTCATCAATTAGCGGAAGAGTTTTTTTCTTGTGCTCCATCATAAGGCTATAGGCTTCTTCTATTTTGGTGTCAGGATCTGCCGTAGTGACTTCGCTGGCCGGAGTCATAATGTCCATAACTGATAGTTGCAAATCTTCGGAAAAATCGAGGTCATTTTGGGTTATTAAGCCTGCAAAACGATTATTTTCATCTATAACTGGAAAAGTTCTAAAATCTAGTTTTCGATCTTCACATTCATTTAAGATACTTTCTAGTGAACGCCTTCTATCAAATGCTATAGGCCGATTAATGAGTCCATTCAGGTGATGCTTAACACGTCTTACTTCTGTTTTTTGTTCTTCAACTGATAAGCCTGCATGTATTACACCAATCCCACCCAGCTTGGCCATGGCAATGGCCATTTCGCTAGTTGTAACAGTGTCCATAGCAGCGCTAGCAAAGGGCACTTTAAGTTCTACGTTTTTAGAAAATCTACTTGCTAGGTCAAGATTATCGGGCAAAGGCGCTTGGTGTCCGCTTCGGGTTCGAAGCCGCACGTCATCGAAGGTCAATGCCACATCTTGTGCTTCGAAAAATGCTTGCTTCTCTGGACTAACCATAAATCTTATACACTCGCCCTCTTGTTATAGTCTAATTATATCATCAAAAATCAAAAAGTAATTAGTACAAATTTACACCGGCGTAAACCGCCAATGCAAGGATTGTGAAAGCAATAAATCTAAACAGTAGGCTATACATTATTTACCACCAGTATTTATCTGTTTTAAATTGTCTTTGAATGCCTGTATGGATTCAGGGCTGGTATCGTAACGCATTGCTTTAACTGAATTAAACCAGACAACTGCGGTAATTTTCTTATTGGATTGCACATAACTAAACATGCTATCAATCCAGGCAGCTTTATCTGCAGGGTTACCGGTGTCCGTAAAAGCCGTTTCACTGATAATAATTGGTTTATTAAAAGATTCAATCACCGTTTTATTTGGCTCATAAAAAGACTGAAAAGTAGTAAATTCATGCTCAATTTCTCCATGATGATTAAGCGTCAAGCCAACAAAATCTACATTTTTTTCTCCTGGATAGTAAAGAGACGTGTACATATTGCCTCTGTTTGGCGACCATATGTATTTAATGTTTTTATTTTTCTTTCTAGATATGTTTACAATATGCTTCCAGGCTTTTATGTACATTTCTGGATTACCTTGCCAAGGATAATAACGGTTAGGCTCATTGGGCGCAGTTTCCATTTCATGATTCAAGCGAATTAAAACGGTTTTGTCCGTACAGCTTTTCGAAATAGAGTCTATATCATCATTTATTTTTTTATCATATTTACCGTCAACAATTTCATTTAAAATATTAGAGTTGCCATCAACACCTTTAGCCCTAACCCATGTTTCCCAGGTAATTTCGGGTACATATCCAAAAGAACAAGCATTTTTTAGTTTGTTGGACTGCATACTCTCGTTCCAGTGTACAAACCAACCTACAATATTAAGTTTGGCATCAATTTTTTTCTCGTCTTTTCCAACAAAAGGTTCATCGCTAAACATGCCAAATTTAAAGCTGCCAATAGTAGGTACGTTGGACTTGTTAATCTTTGAGCTGTTGGATTTATTGACGGCTGCTACTTTGGCAATATCATTAGCTGTGACATTTGAAGAACTATCCACATATAAATAAATCGCACTTAATAGCAAAATTAAGGCTAATAAAATTTGCAATGTGAATTGCCTGAAGCGTAGTTTACGCATTGTCATATGCTGCTCCCTCAAAGACAATTCTTGGATGTATTTTACTGTCAACATTTCTAGTTCCCCATGCTAAATCATCAGCTAGTTTGGCAAAGCCCAGAATCCTAAGGGGGGACATTATTAGACTTAAAAATAATAAATAAAAAGGTAAGTACAATAAATGCGTTTTGTTTTCGCTGATAGTTGGAATTTGCCTTAGACCATAACTCAAATAAGCGCCAATTGCTGCCATTGCTATTATCGTGTAGCTGGCGTGCATTTTAAACAGAACTTCTTGGTGTAAATGTTCGGGGAAGAAAAGTAAATTGATAAAAAAGGAAATAATTAGCCCCCACAGCATAAACGGTATTAGTGTGTCTATCCAGTAAATTAAAAACATAAGCTTGGCATTTTTAAACATCCAGCCTGACATTTTTATGTTGTTATACTGTGAACCTTCCGCCCAACGCAGTTGTTGCCTTAAATACTTTCGCCAGCTGTCAGGTGCGGAAGTATAAACCACAGATGAAGCCTGCAATACAGTTTTATAACCAGCCTTAAGAGTTAAATTAGTTAACGAACGATCATCGGATACCTCTTTATGGAATCCAAGAAAAGTTTCGTTCAAAAATTCATCCATATTAGAAGCTATTATTTCTTTACGAAAAGCAATGGTGCGACCTGGCAAGCAGCCAACTTTTCCAGATGCGCTCATGGCCTGCATAGCGCCATAAAACCTCACGTCTTCCAGCCAGTCGCACAGTCGATTTCTTAGATTTGAATTGGGGTTAATAATTTTTTGTCTAGTCGTTACACCGCCTACTTGATTGTCACCAAACGGCTTCATGAGTTCAGACAAGGTATTTTTTTGCCAAATTGTATCGCTATCGACTAGAACGATAATCTCACCATCTACATATTGCATGCCAAGCTTTATGGCATTACGTTTGCCAGGTTTTTTTGTATAGTGATAATCAATATTAGCAAAGTTATTACAGTCTTCACGAATATCGCGACTGTACGGACCATTTGCAACGACGACAACTTGATACGGATACTGGTCACAAATAGACTCTAACACTTTTGAAAATATTTCAGTGTCTTCATCTACAACAGGAATAATTACACTCGCTCTGGTTAAGTGAGGTTTATCGTATACCTTATATCTGAGACTTGCTATTGTCACAATGAGCCATCGTATCCATATGACCACGAAGAAAATAAGAAATAATCTGACCTTGCCTGTCTCTATTAAATTAAAGAGATCAACGATAAATGTATACAAAAGTATATCCCCGCAATATTAAGTTTTATTACTGAACTATTTTAGCATATTTTAGGTATTTTTTCAACTTTATTTTGTGCTATGTAACTTATTTCACTACGAATAGCCTATCTCCGCTATAATGGGTTCATATGGCTATAAAGCAACCAGAATTCAAAGTAATAAAGCAAGACGGCGATATTGAGCTGCGTGAATATAAGGGTTACTTGATGGCTAGCGTGATTACTAGCGCTGAAAATTATTCAAGGGCCGGCAGTCAAGGCTTTTCGCCTCTAGCTAACTACATTTTTGGCAATAACCAAGTTAGTCAAAAAATGCCGATGACTGCTCCAGTGCTGACTACCAAAACTACTGTTTCTAAAAAAATACCCATGACTGCGCCTGTTCTCACGCAGGGTATGACAAGCAGTAAGTATCAAATATCTTTCGTGATGCCGGATGATTATAAATTAAGCAGTTTACCTAGGCCCATCAATAACGATGTAGTTTTACATGAAATAAAAAAACATCGCGCCGTGGCAATTAGTTTCAAAGGCCTTTCGGGTGATCGAAAAGTTAAAGAAAAAGTTGACGCATTAGAATCTTGGGCCAAAGTCCATAAAATTCAACTCACCGGTGAACCAATCCTAGCTAGATATGACGCTCCATGGAAACCTGGTTTCCTGCGACACAACGAAGTTATTTTTATTTGTAAATAGCCCCTATCATTTTTTGACGTATGTATGTTTTTGTGATAAAATATTAAACATGAGTAACAGAGGTGCACAGATTAATTACAGCCTCCTGGCTTCTAGACGTGATAGACCCGATAACTATAATGAGCGAGTCAGCACAGTACTGGCTATTGAAGCGCCTCAAAACGTGGTCATAAACAGTCTGAGGCAAACCCCAACACCAAATTTACAAGATACCGAAATTGTTAAAAGCGGTCTTTTGAACATTACTGACGGCGGCTCAAAAAGACCAACAGTAAATATTAACCTCAATGCTATCGGCGACCTTGATAATCAAACCGACCGACTATTTACAACCCAGTACTTGAGCGCACTTATCGGCAACATTATTAGGCATGATATTAACGGTGAAAACAGCAAGCGTGATTTTCGTGTTCTTCACTGGGACAACAGGGGAAAAAATACTTTTGGTTTTGCTAGCCAATTACCGAATGTCAATGATTTTCAAATCAGAAAACATATCCTAACAGGCATGATAGATGCTTCATTGTCTTTAATTCCTAAGCCTCAATCTCTGGTTTACGAACCCAAAGCTGATAATTTTAGCGACGCCTATAGCACTAATAATTTTCGTGATGTAGCTTTCAGGCGAGGTCTACACTGCGATTCAGATCTTGCCAAAAACTTACTTGAAATATCTGTCTCGAGTATTGTTCCACATCAGACAGGAGCTGTTATAAAGTCCAACAAAAATAACCCGCCACGGCAGAATATGATTGTCATGGAAGGCTATGATAGCCATAACCCTATTGCCCGTATTATTACACTGGCTGGCAGTCTGGCATTAGCCCAAACGGCCACCAAGCTAGACCTGCAAAAAGTTTAGTATATAATAAAAATATAAACACTCGAAAAATAAACATGCATGAAAAAAGACAATTCAAAAAATAAGTCTCATAATCCTGATTCAATTAATCAAGGCTATAGTGCTCCGCCCAATAACCCACTGCAAAACCCGGCCTATAACCCTGGCGAAAGTCCATCCGATAAGGCAAAAAATCTAAATGGCGCTATAGATTATTCAGATCCTAGCTCCCCACCTCCGCCAATAGTAGTTGAGATTGAAGAAAAGTTCGCAAATATTCCAGCCGATAGCCAGCCACCAATCATGTCTCAACCAAATCCAGGTAACACTGTAGTTAATTGGGACGACCCCAAACCAAACGCCGGCGATCATCATGCCAAAGGACTTTTTGTAGTAGGCATGTCCATTTCTGTAGTAATTATTGTCGGACTTGCCGGATTTTTGGTTTCTGGTTCTTTCAAAAAAACAAAAAATATCAATTCTAGCCAGAAAGGCTCCACTACTGCTCAAGCATCCAATAAATCCAGCACAAACTACAACAGTACAGACTCTACTGATACAACAGATACAACAGATTACTCAGATACAACTAACACTACAGATACAACTGATTACTCAGATCCTAGCTCTCCAACATATAGCAATGACGGCGCAGACAGCTCAGATCCAGCAACTTCAAAAAATATTGATGGCGGTATTTCTCCGGATGAATCATTTGATGATAGCGGAGACCCCGGTGATGGAACATTATATACTGATCCACCAACTGCCGGTAATACACCGCTTGAAAGAAACACTGCTGGCTCAATGCCGACTAACTCAAATACAAAAGTACCTAAAGAAAAAATTGACGTTGAAGAGAAAGACGTACTGTCATAAAAAATGAATTATTTAAAAACCTACTTTATAAGCCTGCTAGTATTCCTCGGAATTGATAGTATTTGGCTGACGCAAATCTCGCCGTCAATATATAAGCACTATATTGGGTACTTGCTTAGCTCCAACCCAAATCTAATAGCCGCTTTAGCTTTTTACTTATTATATATTGCGGGTCTTGTGTATCTTGTGGTGCTACCTGCCTTGAAAAACAAATCGGCCAAGCAAGCACTAATTGGCGGGGCGGTACTCGGCCTAATCAGTTATGCCACATATGATTTAACTAATCTTGCAGTGGTCGATAAATGGCCACTAGCCATCAGCATCATAGACATGGCCTGGGGAACAACACTTACGGGCGTCAGTGCTCTTCTAACTTATAAAATAATTCGTAAAATAAGTAAATAACCTCTGTTGCTTCAAATAAGCTTGAGATAAAAATAGGTCTTTACATAAGCGGTTTGAGGGTGTAAATTGTTCTTATAAACAACAAACCTAAGATAAGGAAAATATATGAGTATAAACTTAGACACTGTATCCTACTGGTTGGCTTTTGGAGCCATCGGTATGAGCCTGGGAAGCCTAGCAATTCTAGCGCTCACCAGTAAATTAAGAGACGAAGACCGTCACCACGGCTACGTAGCCTTGGCAATAACACTTGTTGCTGCTACATCCTATTTTGCTATGTGGCAAAACGTAGGCGACATAACTGTCAATGGACACACCCTACAACTTGCCCGATACATAGATTGGACAATAACCACACCACTACTACTATTCAGCTTACTAGCTGTTGGATTACCTAGCATTAGAAGCTCGAAGAGCGCTTGGACAACAGGCGGACTACTGGTAGCCCTAATTGGACTAGATGTATTCATGATTGCTACAGGATTAATTGCTAGCGTAGTTAATACAGACCAACAAATGCCTTGGTATGTATTCAGCTGTTTAGCATTAGTAGTAATTACATTACTCCTATACAACACAGTCTATAAACTTTCCAAGAAGCTATTAAAACCAGCTGCTTCTAGACTGTACATCAACCTAACAGTATTCCTAACTATTCTTTGGGTAGCATACCCAATTGTTTGGATACTAGGCGGAACAGGCACATCAACAATCACCAATGTTAGTGAAAACATGGCCTACGCCATACTCGATATAACTGCCAAAGTTGGCTTCGGCTTACTACTAATAGCAGGACTTATGGATCTAACAGGCAAGATCAAGCCTAAAAAAGACGTTTCTACTATAGACGCTTCTGCTAAGTAAACACTCAGCAACTACTTAAACCCCGCTCCAACCAAGCGGGGTTTTTTATTGCCAAAAACCTATTTGTATACTACTGTTTTATTAGTAGCTACTAGAGGTAATATCATGACACCACGAGAGAAAATTCACCAAGCATTCGAAAAATACCCCAAGCGTTCTTATCCTAAAGGGCAAATATTCATATTTCCAGACGAAACACCTAATCACCTGATGTACATCATTAAGGGCAGGGTTAGATCTTACGACGTGTCTTACAGAGGCAGCGAGATAATAGTATATGTTTTTAAGCCTCCAGCTTTCTTTCCTCTCTCAATTGCGCTAAACGACTTCCAGAATCGCTATTTTTATAAAGCCGAAATAGATAGCGAAGTTCGGCTAATACCGAAAGACGAAGCCGTAAAGTTCATAAAAGACAACCCCGATGTCATGTACGAGCTACTATGTAGCGTGTATAGAGGCGTAGAAGTTATGCTAGGCAGAAATGTTCAGCTCATGTCTGGATCAGCCAGCAGTATTCTAATATTTGAAATACTAAACGAATGCCGTTATTTTGCTACAAAACTAGACGATGGTAGTTGTCAGCTCACTGCCAGTGAAACAGATTTAGCAGCCAGAACGGGCTTAAGCCGAGAAACCATCAACCGCGAAATTCACAAGCTTAAAAAGCTAGGCCTAGTTAAAGTTACAAAAGCTGGCATCAACGTGCCTTCCAGCGAAAAACTTCAAGCCAAATTCGATTCTAAAAAATAAACAGCAATTTGATTCTTCATATAATTTAATAAGTGCTATTGTATTTGCCGGCAACCATTAGTACTATTAAATTAATAAATAACCGAAAAGGTTTTACTCATTTTGAAACTGCATTAGCAATAATTGTGGTAGCTGTAATCGCAGCTGCAGGTTTATATGTTTTGAACTACAACAAAAATAAATCCAAGGCTGATAACTCTAATTACATGTCCAATTCAGCAGTTTTATACACTAAACAAATAGACAGCAACTCCACTGCAGAAATTCGAGCCTGTAAATATACCAGTTCTAGTAGCGTACCGTCAATAATCTACTTTGCGGCCGTAAAATACAGCCAAAAACCAGCCAAGCCGCCAGTCAAATTTTATTATTATGATAGTACCAACGAAGACGAAATAGACCTTTTCAACAACAACTTTGATCTTGTAACAGATAATACAGATGGATCGGATTCATCGATGGATTATGATAATGAAAACACGAATCCTAAATTGGATTTAACGTTCGGTTACGGTATGCCCGCAAATTATAAACTGACATTCATAATAACTGATAGTAATAATCAAAAACTAGTAACCACTCCCGTTAATCCTGGTGCAGTACCAGAATGCTTTGCAGATAACTATGATTTTTCTTCTTCTGATACTACTGAAACAACAATAGCTACACCAACCACTCCTCCTGCTACAACAACCACCACCAATTCTCCCGCTCCCACCACCGCTCCTACTACTACTCCTACTACACCACCTACTCCAACAAAAAAACCACCTACTCCAACAAAAAAACCACCTACTCCAACAAAGAAAAATGGAAAACCAAAAATTAAGGTTGTTTCAAAGAAAGTTAGAGATAATAAAACAAAAGCCGCTTTAGATAAGGCAAAAAAAAGAAAAGCTACCAAAAAAACAACCGTAAAACCATTTTACCCACATAACTTTGAATCCTTTACAAGGGTTATACATACCTGCTGTTTCGAAAAAAATAAAGTTATGAACTATGATGCATGGTGGACTGATGCTTCCAAAAAAGAATTAGTCGTGCAAATGCGTGTATATATACCAGCGAACAGTCAATACATACCTTCAAAGTTTAGATCCGCAGTATTCGACGGCAATCGTCGATTAGCATATTTCAGAATAAGTGATGGTGTGCCTGCAAATTGGTACGCATCACCAAAAGCAACCTATGCTCAGGTTAATAATTCCAAAGCGCCAACTGGTCGCTACTACGGTGAAGCTCATATAAAAGCCAAAGACATTAAGGGTGATTTACTGAAATTCCAGACATATTACATAGCTGGCGCAAAAAGTGAACCAGGCATAAGCAAAGACATGTGGGCTAAAACAGTTAAAATCAATAAATCTAAACTATCTGCAGATAATCCTAAATCAAATTGGCGTAGAACTGAACTGATTGCTGACAAACCTTCTACAAATACCTTGCTTACCTACAAGGTCGACAAGGCTACCATTAGTTTTACAGGCTGTGTTAATAAGCAAAACAAAAATAAGCTTGATCTGACTATGACGGCCAATGTGCCAGCCAACTTTAATCATATACTGCAGTCGTTCCAAGCTAATTACCTAGACGGTTCAAACAAGAAGATAACAGTTCTATCTTCGAACAAGAACTTACCGGAAAAAGCCGAAGCTAGCAGTTTGAATACAGTTAATCCACCAGCAGGAGAATACAGCGGTGACACGACTATAAATAAAGTCAGTGTACTCAATCTAAATCTTTTCCATAACACAACGGCTACAGCTAAAGCTGAAAAGAATGCAATTACGGCCACCACACTCAAAAACTCTGGTGGCCTAGTGGCCAGCACCTCATCGCTAACAGCCACCTGGCCACAATGCAAGTAAGATATTTCCAAAATGATTTAATGTGATTTAGAAAATTCACCGTTATAAATAATACATCGAAAATTATAACAATTCTGTTGTATACCATAAGCTTAAGCGATACACTCCTAGCATATATTATATTAATAAGGAACATCAAATGAGTCTTATAACTAAAACAAAACTAAACAACAAGGGCTTCAGCCACTTAGAAATCGGCATAACAATTGTCGTAATAGCCGTAATAGCCGTAGTAGGTGGATTCGTCTACAGCAAAAACAATAACAAATCCAAAGCAGTATCTGCGCCCGCCCCTACCTTAACAGTTAATAAGGTTGAGAAAATTCCTGTGGGACAAAAAAACTTTAATCCAGAAGATGTCGTACAAATTGATCTCACGAAGTTAACTGAAGATGATAAAAACCAATTAGCAAGCAGTGACTCTGTGGTAGCAACCGATACTTTAACCGACGAAAGCACAACACCCAAAGGTGCAAGAGCTGCTGCAGCACCACTCGGTGCAACTTTTAATTACCACATTTGTAAAAAAG
The DNA here is from genome assembly GCA_010027485.1 of bacterium. Lineage (GTDB taxonomy): Bacteria > Patescibacteriota > Saccharimonadia > Saccharimonadales > UBA4665 > RGVC01. The sequence goes on from RGVC01000006.1 coordinate 23,844, forward strand.
ATACTAGTGGTAAATATACTTACAATAATAAATTTGATATGGTCTACTACTATGAAATTACATTCAATCGCAGTCTTTCTTCGACGCCAGGCAGGAATCTCTTCTACGTAGATATTGACAGAAGAGGTAATGCAGATGAGTACCAAGACGTACAGGGAAGGCTCAGAGGAAATAAATACATCTCTGAAGCGTGGCGTGAGAAGAAGAGTGATAAGCATAGTTATGTCTATCAAGGAATATGGAAAGGCAAAAGGGGTAAAAGAATTGACTTGGGTACACCAGCTAATAGTTATAATAAGAAGCTTCCAGTATGTTCATTTAATATATTAGTACGTGCTGACGGTAGATAGTATTGACACTAATAATATAGATTTAAGAAACAAAAAAGGTACTGAAAATGAAAAAAAACAAACAGGGCTTTAGTCACTTCGAACTTGTGCTAGTGCTAGTTGTATTATCAGCAATAACTCTTGTTGGACTTTATATATATAATTCAAAAAATAATGTCTCACAAGCTGGAAGTGTATCAACCCAAACATTTGGTAATCCCGCCCCCCCAAAACCAGATAAAAAAAGATCTAAGCCTCAATC
>RGVC01000051.1 GCA_010027485.1 bacterium
AGTAGTATGATATAAATTTAACAGAGTAAAAATTCTATATAAAAGGAAAATTATGAAAACAAAAATCAAAAAACTCACCCAAAAAGGCTTTAGCCATTTCGAGCTAGCCCTAGTAATTATAATAGTCGCAGCAATCTCAGCAGTTGGCTTTTACGTATTTAACGCCAAAAACAACAAATCCAAAGCCGATTCAATGACTTCAGTTACTAATAAACTTATCCATGGAAGCTATGTATCAATTGATAGCTGTGTGCACGACAACATATCCGTGACTGGATTCCGCAAATCAGGCACTTTCATATTTACCGATGTCATGCTTACGGATGAAAGATACTTTGATACAAATACCAACAAACCGATGATAATTTCTGGAAAACAAACTAGTGCAGGTATGTATTTAGACAACGCCCCTGGCCCTTACACCGGACGAGCAAAACCTGAATCATACAAGGTTATAGTTGCAGCGATTCAGAGTGGTAAGAAAAACAGTACATCGAATAGATGGAATCCAGCCTACAAATACACTAACAACCATGGTCGTATAAACAATACTATAGTTGGTCCTATAGATATGCCTAAGACCAGTAGTGGCCCCTACTCAACAATACGTTACTACATAATGTTCCATGGCCAGCTAGTTTACACCAAAGATATTAAACTCAATCAGATAAGCAAGTGTGGCTGGAGCGGCTAATTTTTCAACAGCCTTTTTGATAAACCCTTAGCTAGTAGCAGCCAAAGTAAAAGCTCCAATTCTATTGAAGTTATGTTGGTGAAATAATAGAGCACAATAAGTAAAAATGCGCTTCCGAGAGCCAGCAATACTCCAGTTTTTCGCTGTCTGTAAAATTCAACTAGACCAAGTGCGACAACAGCAATATAAATTATTCCTGTTAGCCATCCAAACTGCACTGTTCTGTCTATAAATTGGTTGTGATAGCTGGTAAAAATAAATCCTCTATCACAAGTTTTCGATAAATCATTAGATTGGCGTAGATTTTTACAGTCCAGCTTGTTCATAAGCCTATCTGTGCCGTTATGTTGAATAGGCTTGATACTATCGCCCGAAAAAGCTTTGGACTGCAGGTGTAGCCTGTAGCTAATGCTATTATCTATGGCTTTAGGGCCTATTTGCCTGTTATTGGCAACAAAAACAGATCCAATCACAAATAGTATTGTGGCTATGGCAATCACAACTAATTTCTTATCTTTTTTAGCGCTCAGTGCAAAATATGTAAGCGCCATAAGACTGAGCAATATAACAATAAACCTGGTTTGCGTAAGAACAACCATAAATAACATATAGGCTTCTACGGCCACCAATATATATTTTTTGTCTTTATATGTGTTAGTTACTAGCCAATAAAAGCCAATTATCAGTCCAGCGCTTATATATACTGCTAAAATATTCGATTGTGCCAAAGTCCCATTCAAACGTCCGATAATAAGCTCGTGGTAGCGCAACATATCATAAGGAAATGCCAAAAACGCTACCAAGGCCGAAGAAACAAACACACCTTTTGCAATAAATTGAGGCTTTAAAAAGCTAGAATTGAGCGCTATGCCAATTATTGCTAACAGCGGCACCACAGAAATTTGACTAAAATAAATGCCCGCAATGTTTTTATACCCACTACTTAAACAACCAATCATAATCAGTAAAACAACTAATGCAGCAATCAGATAGCTCGCAAAGCCCCAATGGATCTTATTTAACCTAAAAAACAGTATCTTAAGCCAGCTGTATGCACCCAAAACTACCAAAATGGTTAACTTCAACTGTGCGTCTTTAATATGGTCACTGAACGGCATGAAGATCGCCAAAGATAGCGCTACTAAGAGCGTAATCTTATCAATTGATTCCAATAAATTACTCCGCCTCATTGAGCCATATTATAACTGAATATGCTAATATAATTTTTCTAAACATATCATGCGTATTTAATGCTCACATTTTTCTACTAGCAATTAGCGGCCTGCTCTAGCCAAGCAACTCAAATAAAGGTATAATCTACCCCTAGTAATGGGGATTGGCCAAGTGGTAAGGCAACGGGTTCTGGTCCCGTGATCGGGGGTTCGAATCCCTCATCCCCAGCCAAGAATTTATTAATTATAGCTTTGTAAATTTTATTTTGCTTAGTAAATAGCTCCAAAAAGCGTTATAATTTGAAACAGTATAAAAATAATGAGGAGTAAGAAGTTATGATTACAGGATACTGCGTTAAGTGCAAAGAAAAAGGCGTTGAATTATCAGCACCAGAAATTCACCAAACTCAAAAAGGTGGCTTCATGGCTAAAGGCAAACACGAAGCATGCGGAACAACTGTTTGCGCAATGATGTCTAAAGACAATGCTGAAAAAGCAGTCGCAGACGGCGTAAAAAAAGCTTACTAATATAATAGCTATTTAAAAAACACCGGCA
>RGVC01000052.1 GCA_010027485.1 bacterium
AACAGTAACAAGCGCATTTGTAATCAAAGACAAATACAGTGGACGCTCAAAAGGCTTCGGCTTTGTTGAAATGAGCAATGAAGAAGAGGCTAAGAAAGCTATCGAAGCTTTAAATGGCCAAGAACTAAGTGGTCGTGCCATTATGGTTAACGAAGCTCGTCCTCAAGAAGATCGCCCTGATCGTCGCCCTGGCGGCAACGGTGGTGGCGGTGGCGGCCGCAACTACGGCAACGACAACTCTCGTCGCTACTAGATTAACCTTGTTTTGATATAGTTAATACATATGAGTTTATACGACTATATGTATTTTCAAGTCAGCGTAAAAGCGATTGTTAAAGACGGCCCAAAAATATTGCTACTTGGAACGCCAGACGACTACTATGATTTTCCAGGCGGACGAATAGACGAAACAGAAAAAGACCTAGAACTCCACGAAGTCTTAAAAAGAGAACTCCAAGAAGAGTTAGGTAATAACATAAAATTCACTGTAGGCGACATAGCTTTTGCGTCTAAACGGCGATACACCAAAAACAACAAAGAAAATCGCTTAATTGCCATATTTTACGAAGTTAATTATATATCTGGGGAAATTAAACTTTCAGAGGAGCACGATACATACAGATGGATTGATCCCCAAAGCATTCTTAACAAACCAAACAAATTCATGTCGGAAGACGAATACACTAACTACAAAAAATACTGTTCAAGCTTTTAATTATTAAATAATCATTAAATTTTTATAAAAAGTATTGACTTAGTGGTTTTTTAGGATTATTGTTCATTCATAACTGCGAGAGAGACAAATTTTAGTAGTTATCAAAAAGTAAATTAACAATCAAATATCACCCAAAATTTAGCAATCTGAGCACTTTAAGTGCAATAAGGACCAAGGGATGCTTACAAACACATCGTATTATGTGTACCAGCTCTTCACAGGGCTCCTTTCGTTTGCTTACGACATACCGCCCGCAGTATTTGGATTTACTAAATCATTTATAAATAACACACAGCGCCTAATAGCGCTGTTTTTATTTACCGTTTTTCTAGCTAGCATTTTTACTACAACCGCTTCAGCCTTGCCTCCCGATACATTTGTTGGGCAAAACCGTGAACCAGGACCACTAAATGTAATTAAGGTTAATCCTAATGAGGTTCTCGCTAAAGACGCGCAGCCCGATCATGTCAATAAACCCATTAACGTTTCTGAGCAAAGACCCGGTCCAGATGGCAAACCTGTCATTAAATTGAAAGCTGGAGAGATTACCGCCAAACGTGATGCATTCAATAAGGTTTTCCAAAATGCTGATGGCTCTCAAACTAAAAAACAATACTTCGCTCCAGTTAATTATAAAAAAGACGGTGCATGGCAACCAATTGAAACAGACCTAATCCCAGACAGTAATGTTGGTGATAGTACTAATGTATTTCAATCTCTTGTTAGACCAAGAAATATGCCTTTCATGAAGCCTAAGTATTACACGGTCAAGGCCAATGACTGGCAGGCTCGATTTGCTCCTAGTAATCACAAAAACGGTATGGTGCGAGTTAAAGACAGTGGTGGACAAATTGGCTTCAAGCCCATAGACGCCAACAAGGTAAATCCTGTAATCACAGCCGACAAAAAGGGCAACCAAACAGTTCACTACTATAACCTCTGGGATGGAGTAGATGTGGAGTACATGGTGCTGTCTGATCAAGTTAAAGAAAATATTATTATCAATAATAAAGATTCAGTCCGTTCAGTGAACTTTAAACTAATAGGTGCCAGCGTCACACCCAACAAGGACGGCAGCTCAAAAATTAATAGCCCGTTGGATGCAGATTACGGCATTACGCCGCTTACTTTATCTTTGAATAACAGCGGCATGCAGGCTGACTCAAGCATGCTAAAACAAAGCTACAAAAACGGCGTATTAAATATAAGCATTGATGACAAATACGTAGATACAGCCGACAAAAGCTTTTTCCCTATGACTATCGATCCGGGGGTTTATAGAAACAATACTCGAAACGGCGGAGACCACATTAATTTTCCTAATGACAATCTATCATGTTCTTCAAGCAGATGTGGCTATATGTATGCTGGAGCCCTAAGAGCAAAGCCAGGTAATTGGTTCTGGTGGCGTTCGGCTATTCGTGTTCCTTATGAAATTTTCAGAGATCACAACGTAGCACTACTATATGCCAACTTACACCTTCAAAGAGCTGGTGGAACTTCTGCGGGCAAATGGATAGATGTCTATTATGCAACTTGTCTGGATTTTCCCTGCAGAGGCGAATACGGAGATCACGACTTTACTTATGATGACGCCGATTTAAACGTAACAAATATATATCAGCACGGCATACAACAAGGTGATTTTGGTCGCTGGCTTATGATAAATGGC
>RGVC01000053.1 GCA_010027485.1 bacterium
TTATATAGTTCTGGTAATTTGAAATATTATAATAAATTTAAGCAACAAGCTAAAACTTCAGACAGCCTTTATACAAATGCTATGTCTAGTTCTCAAGCAACGTCTGATACTTACGGCGATACTGCAGGATCACAAAAAAGGTATCATGATGCAAGTCTTTTTTACACAGGGGCGGTTAGATCATACAACAACCTCATAACTGACCGTACTGTAAAAAATAAAAATAATACGGTTATTAATAATCAAAATAGGTCTGCTGGAGATGCAATGACTAGTCGTAATAAAATTCCAGGCGGTACACTAAATAGTCAATGGCAATATGGTCAGCGAGCAGAGTTACTGCGTAGAAGGCGGGATGTATCGAGGGCTTATTCAACTTTTATCATAACAAGCAAGGTATTACGCGATAAAAAGGCTAAAGTTGACACAGTAAATAAGAACATGATAGGCGTAAATAATAATAAAGCAGTATCTGCTTACAATTCAGCATCCAGTCTTTACAACAGCACTAACCAACTTGGCAATCGCGCCGAATTCATAAACAGCGCAATCAAGGCCCAAGAAAAACTCAATTCTTCAATAAAAGAGAACCGAAAAGCGGCTAAATATTATGACGAATATGCAAAAGCCCAAATAAGCCATTCCATTTCCGCAACTCGTGTCGCTAAGGCCTTGCGTTTTCAGGCAAGAATGATTAAAAACAAAAAACAAAAACAAAATTCCCTTAATACTGCAAAAAGCTGGAACAATGCAGCTTCATCTGTAATGGTTGACCACATACGAGTCTTAGAAGAAAGAGATATTTATAGTTCTGAAGCAAACCATGGAGTAATTAAATTCACAGAGCTACAAGATGAAGTCGATAAAGCTAGATCAGATGAATGCGTCAACCAACAACAACAAGCCAATAATTCCCCGGGCGGCTACGAGACACCCGTTCTTAGGGGCAAGTTAAATAAAAGTAGCAGTGCAATAGCAAAATCTATGCCAACCAATAAAGATTTCATAGAGCTACTTGATGTAGTAAGTACTACAAGCAATAATCCAAAAGCTAAACCGAGCGACTCTCAAAAATGTAAAGATATAGAGCAATCTAGACAAATTATCATTGAAATAGCGCCGAAAACATTCATTGAAGGTGTAAGCGATAGCATTAGTAATGTCAGGGTCGAACTATATGGAGGGGTTAAATGTAGAAGTGGAAATGCAAAAAACACCGATAAGAGCGGTATTGCTAAGTTTACTAATTGTACAAGAAACGGATTTAATATTAGACTCAGAAATCTACAAAAGTATTGGGACATTAAACCAATAGATACTACGCGTACATTTTACGCAAGAGTTGAATCTAATAAATCATCAAGCATAAGAGTCTTCACGCAACCCTATAAGCCCTATCCAAGCAATTGGGTTAGGGAATTTAATGTTGCCGCAAATCAGTATTGGTTAAAGAGGCACTTAAAGGGTGTGCCTGGTAATGATTATAAATTCGGACATTTAAATACAAAGCCAGTCGATTATCGGACTATATTCTGCAAGCCGGGCTCTACTGCATTAAAAGTTCTCTATGAAAATCCTATAGGAGAATGGGCTAAAGCTCCTCCCTTTGGAGCAAAAAATGAGTTGTGCAAAATAAGTATTGCAAGTCCTGATTTGGTACCAGCAACTAGTAGAGATAAAATCAATACAAAATCCTGGGCTTGCCTGCTATATGTCCATGAATATGGTCATCTTCTAGGCTATGAAGACATCACAGGCGCAATGCCTGGAGCAACAACAAAAGATATCATGTTTAATCATCTTCTTAATGCAAATGACGACCCATTAATTAAGCAGCAGCTTATGATTGACACCAAATGCCCAGGAGACACATGGGTTGTAAGCCCTTAAATTCGGGAAATTGTAGGATTTACACAAATTTTTGGGCCTTTTTTAATAATCGCCTTTACGCTAACTTGAAAATACATATAGTCATACAAACTCATGTTTGTAACTATACCAGAACTGACATAGAATCATCCTATGAACAAAGTTGTCGCTAAAACTCTAATAAAAGACGCAAATGGACTGATTTTGGTTTTACATCGAAGTAAGACACATCCTAAATTTGCTGAACATTTTGACTTGCCTGGTGGAGAGGTTGAAAAAAACGAAAAATGGCCAGAAGCTGCAGCAAGAGAAGTGCTCGAAGAAACGGGCATAATAATAGATAGTACAAAATTCAAACAGATATATACTAAAAAATATCCAC
>RGVC01000054.1 GCA_010027485.1 bacterium
AAGAAAGCTGTTCCAAAGAAGAAAGAAAGTAAGAAGTAAATGAAGCGACCAAAGCCAATCAGTGGAATAAAGCATTTCGTAAGTAAAAGGCGTCCTGCTATAGATGAAGTAGTACACGAAACTACTGCAGGAGGCGTTATCTATCGCTACAACCCTAAGGGCGTTCTAGAAATTTTACTTATCAAAGACGCTAAACATCGCTGGACTATTCCAAAAGGTCATGTTGAACCAAACGAAGAGCCCAAGGCTACTGCAGAGCGTGAAATTCAAGAAGAAACTGGACTACAAAAAATGAACGTAAAATCTTGGCTGGGCAAGGTTAATTTCCGTTATCGACGCACCCACACATTGGTATTAATGACCATGCATCTATATCTAGTAGAGGCGCTTGGCGACACCAATGAGCTTAATCCAGAAGATTGGCTAACAGACATTAAGTGGATTGCAGCAGCTGATGCAGTCGATAAAATTGCCTATGACGACATCGGCAAGCTTATTTTAATAGCTATGAAAAGGATAAGAGAAAGCAAAACTTAAAAATGGACAAGAGTGTATACATTACATTTACTAAAGAAAAGCTAAAAGTTGAATTTAGCGATATCGATTTATTAATTACCGCATTTACACACCGCTCATATTTAAATGAGCATAAAAAGAGTGCACATGAACATAACGAGCGATTAGAATTTTTAGGTGACGCCGTATTAGAATTAGTCGTCACAGAATATTTATATACCAACTATCAAGAACCAGAAGGTGTTTTAACTAACTGGCGCTCTAGCTTGGTACGTACCGAGAGTATCGGTGCCGCTGCCAATAAATACGGATTCGAAGAAATGCTTCGTTTAAGTCGCGGAGAAAAGCGTGGTAGCGATAGAGCACGAGCCCAAATTTTAGCTAATAGCTATGAGGCCGTAGTCGGCGCTATATATATTGATCAAGGCTATGATGTCGCCAAAAAATTCATCGAGGAAAGCATTATCAGCACATTTTCTGACATTCTAGAAACTGGATCATGGATGGATTCTAAATCTCGTTTGCAGGAACTCGCTCAAAGCAACGAAAGTTCCACGCCAGTTTATAAAGTTATAAAAGAAGTTGGCCCTGATCACGACAAAACTTTCACAGTCGGCGTCTATGTAGGTGGTAATTTACAGGGTTCTGGAGATGGTCCTAGCAAGCAAACAGCTCAACAAAAAGCTGCTGAAACGGCACTTAAGCATTATCAGACTGAAAATGATTAAAGCATCAACTTCTTATTACTCCTTGACAACAGAGGCGCTTATATGTAAAATAAAACTAATCAATTTATTAGTTAATCAATTTCTAAAAGAGAGAGTTTTAAGTTAAGTAATGCTAAGTATTCGTTTTCAAAGAACCGGCCGTAAAGGTCATGCGCAATTTCGTATTGTAGTCCAAGATTCTAGGCTCACACCAACAAGCGGCAAGGTTGTTGCACGTCTAGGCAGTTATAACCCGCACACTAAAGATGTAATTTTGGACAAAGAAAAAGCAGAATTTTACTTAAGTAATGGCGCCCAGCCATCTGATAGAGCAGTCCGCATGTTCAAATCTGAAGGTGTTAAATTACCATCATGGGTGAAAGATCCAACCTCCAAAGAACGCACTGTGCGTAATCCTGAAAAGCGCCGCAGCACTTCACCTGAGCCTGTCGAACCAGAAGCCGAAGCTCCTGCAACTGAAGAAGCACCAGCCGAAGAAGCTCCTGCCGCACCAGAAGCCGAAGCTCCAGCAACTGAAGAAGCACCAGCCGAAGAAGCTCCTGCCGCACCAGAAGCCGAAGCTCCTGCGAGCGAAGAAACTCCAGCTGAACCAGCCGAAGACAAGCCAAAAGATAAATAAAGCTAGTTCATTTTCTAAAAATGCTGCATTATAATTAATAGCAGTGAGATGTTTAGCTTGCTATAATACTAGAAATAACCGAGGAGACTTAAAATAATGAGTAACATAGATCAAGAATTTGTAGAATTTACAGTAAAATCCTTAGTTTCCAATCCGGAAGCAGTCAAAATCGAACGCACTATCGATGAGAAGGGCGTACTACTCGAACTTACAGTAGACCCAGAAGACCTCGGTCGTGTAATCGGTAAACGCGGTGCAACTGCACAATCGCTTCGTACCTTACTCCGAGCTCTTGGAACCAAAAACGATGCTCGTTATAACTTGAAAATAATCGATAATGGTCCTGGCGACTACAAGCCTAAAAGCGATCAGCCCTCTGCTGAAAAAA
>RGVC01000055.1 GCA_010027485.1 bacterium
TATGTAGATAGAAATGGTAAGAAACACGGGGAAGTAGTGGAAGTAAAACCACTTAAAGAAACCACTATGGAATCTGCTAGATCTACCAAAGACAAAGCGGCTGTGGCATTAAATATGTTTAAATGGGAAGCAGCCCGTAAATTCTGCAAAGCTCAAGGCCTTATTTTTAGAATTGCCACGGAACACGACATTTATGCTGGCACTAAAAAATGAAATCCCAGCGCTAATTTAAACGATAAATACTCAATGACTAAACGTTTAGAAGCCCTTTTTGACCTAGCTCCTGTTGAATCAGATGACGACACCACTCATGAACAAGTGGTAGCAATAACTGAAGAACAAAAAACAACGATCAGTGAAATAGATAATGCTATAGATAAAATAGATCTAGCGTTGCCATTTGTCAATGACTTGGACACCAGTGACGCGGAACTAGACGAGTTGGCTAAATTGGCTAAGGATAATTTTTCAGATTTAATGTCCCTTGGTATGAACGTGGAGGCTAGATTCAGTGGTACTATATTCCAAACAGCTGGGGTATTACTGGGTCATGCGATCACTGCTAAACAAGCCAAATTAGATAAAAAACTTAAAATGGTTGATTTACAATTAAAGAAAATGAGATTGGATTATCAAATCAACAAAGATAACCAGGGAACCGACGAATCTATTGAGGGTGAGGCGCAGGTATTGGATAGAAATTCATTGCTAGCACAAATACTAAACAGATCATCCAATAATTCTAAAAATTAATAAATACTCTATTACAGGAAAAAATATGAAAAGTTTGACCGATTACGTTACAGAAAATACCAGGACCTTTGATTTTAGAATTAGGCTGGCCTGTGAAGTGGATGATACACTAATAGAAAAAATAAAAACGGTTCTGGAAGCCTATAAGATAGTAAGCATTACCAAACCCAAAAGGTTGCCAATACACGAGTCTCCGGAATTTCCAAATTTGGGCCCTGTAGAAATTAATATTATTGATGTATGTCTAAGTTATCCAACTACTGATGCTTTGATCTTGTCAAAGGTGTCGGAAAGAGCGGGAATGCACCAATCATGTATTAAGGTAACCCCATTAAACGGCCCCTATGAAGCTGCTTTGGCTGGTATGGAGCAAAGTAATTTGCAAAAATGGGGTGAGAGTGTTTTAGCAACGCCTGAAATGACCACCACCAAACCACCAGCGGACCTAGTTGGTGATGCTAGGGTGCCAGTTCTTATAAAAGAATTAGAAGCTACGCGCCGTTACGAATACTCTCAAGCAGCAGGCGGCAAAACTACAGCGACCAAGACCAGTGATACATTCCCAGGTGATACTGTTAGCCCCCTAGGAAGTAGGCAAATTAAGTTGCCAACAATTAAAAAAATATCAGGAAAATAATATGAGCCAAGAAAATAACAATATTTATGACATTTTGGATAACTTTAACAAGGTGACAGACACAGCAGTTGAACTCTCCAAAACTCCCAAATCAAATACATTGCTAGAATCTACTATGGAGCAGATTGTTTCTGAGAAATATTTGGGCTGGAAAAAAACAGTTGCCGGAATTGAAAAAGGCGGCTCAGCAGAAAATCCCGAAGCAGTGGCAGCAGCGATTGGGCGTAAAAAATATGGTAAAGAAAAGTTTCAAAAGGCGGCAGCTACAGGTAAAAAACTAGCTCATGCATCAGTATCTGAAGGCGAAACAAAACACACCAGTACTGGTAGAATTCACAAAGGCACTTATGGCACAAGCTTTGATGATGACTACAAAGCACCACCTACGCAACGTGGACGTGGTCGCCCGAAAAAAGGAGCAGACAGTGAGACAGGTGAAGTCATGAAGCCCGATTGGAGTGCTTTCTCTAAGAAAATAACTACTAAAACCAAGTTACCAACCACACGTCATAAAATGGTGGGAGAAACAAATGTTGCAGAAAGTTCTTATAGACGCCGTGGCGATGCATACGAAAGAGATATACAAAATGCCGAGTATGGCATGGATAGAAGTGGACGACGAAACAAAGCAGGTTTTGAAATGGATGTAGAAGACTGGTATATTGTCAAAGACGATGGCAAAATGTACAAAGTTTCAATATTTCCAACTCAGCGTAAAGCAGCAATAGAACATGGATATAGTCCCACTAGAGAAGAAGCTAAAGCTAAAGCTGGTTCTCAAGGTGTGGCGGAAGGTAGTGGAAATAAATTTAAAAAACAAGCAAAAGTAGTTTCTAACAAGTTGTATAATCAAGCATAT
>RGVC01000056.1 GCA_010027485.1 bacterium
TATAACTGGCACACTAACTGGGCTAACCGGACTAACAGTAGCTTCTGGCGGAGCCAGCATTTCTGGTGGACTAACCGTAGCAAGTGGTGGTGCTTCAATCACCGGCGCTACAACCATAAACACCACAGGCACAGCTAACACCCAAATAGGTAATGCTACTGGCACCTTCCAACTGGATTCTTCTGCCTTTGATGTATCTACGGCTGGTGCATTAAGCGGTATCACCACCATCAGTGCTTCAGGAGCTATTACTGCCGCTACTACAACTAACACAATTAACGGACTTATCATCAACTCTGGAGCATTAAGTGGAATCACCGGCTACACTCAAACTAGTGGCAACTTTGATATGTCAGCTAGCACAGGAACATTTGCTACTGGCACTGGTCAGGTAACAATGAACGGCAGTACTCTGATTAAGCCAAGCACTAACGCTGTGTCTGCCTTCCAAATCCAAAATGCCTCCGGCAATAATATCCTTAACATTGATACAAGCTCAAACGCCAACCTCAACCTAATTTCTAATCCAAGCTTTGAGCAAAACACCACTGGTTGGGCTGCCAAGGGAAGTGCAAATATTTCAACTCCTGGACGCAACCAAACAGTTCGTACCCAAGGACTTTACTCACTTGGCATCACTCAAACTGCCAACAGCGGTGATGGCGCCAGCTTCAACTATTCATTTGCTCCTAGCACTACATACAGACTAAGCTTCTTTGTTAGAACCCCTGGCACAACAGTAAGCGCCATATCGTTTGGTAGAACTGAAGGTGGCGTAGATACTGATTGTTCAACAGGCAACCAGATGGATAACGTGGTCTGGCGCCGATTTAGCTGTACATTTACAACAGGTGCATCAGTAGGCAGTAACCCAGCAATATACATTAAGAGCACAGACACAACCAATGGTCGAATAATTTACATTGACGGTGTAATGTTAACAACCGGTAGCACAACATACCCATACCAAGAGAGCTTAGTAACACTAAGCGGAACCATAGATTCACCAGTGCTATTCAAGAATCAGTCTAACTCTACAAACGGATTTGAGATTCAGAATTCATCCGGAACATCTTTGTTTCAAGTAGATACAGGCAATCAGGCTATTTATTCGACTGGTATGTGGATTATGAACTCTGGCACTAATTCAACGCTATCGAACATGTACACAATAGGTAGCACTGGCGCTACTGCATATGATGTCGTTATTTTAGCAAATGAAAGCGGTAATCCTAGAGCTACCACCACTACCACCGCGCGTGATCCTAGGGTCTTAGGAATTAACAGATACACGGCTACTTCTGGAAGTAGCACTTCAGTAATGTTCTACGGTCAAACGACGGTCAACGCCGATGCTACATCAACAGCAATTAGCGTGGGTGATCAGTTAGTAACTAGTTCAACAGCCGGTAGAGTAATGGCTGATAATAACGCCACTTCAGGAATCATCGGCTATGCAACTTCGGCACTAGCTAGCGGTACTGGCACGGTAAGCGTTTCACTGAATGTTACCAAAGGCCAAAGCACTCCGATATTTAGAAATACAGCAGACGGTACGACCGCGTTTCGTATACAAAATTCAAGCGGTACTAACCTGTTTACTGTTAATTCAAGCACTTCACAGTTAGCTGTTGGCTCAGCTGCAGTTCCAGCCAACGGCGTTCTTACAGTTGGCACCAATACTACCGCAGCAACAGGTGGCATTTACTTCGGAACCGACACCAATTTGTATCGTAGTGCCGCTACAACACTCAAGACCGACAACGCATTTGTTGCGGGAACCACCATCACCGCCGGCACCGGCCTAACAGTAACAACCGGTGGAATTACCGTAACAGGCAACTCAACTATAACTGGCACACTAACTGGGCTAACCGGACTAACAGTAGCTTCTGGCGGAGCCAGCATTTCTGGTGGACTAACCGTAGCAAGTGGTACCACCATAAACACCACTGGCACTGCTAACACCCAAATAGGTAATGCCACTGGTACATTCCAATTAGATTCTAATACTCTAGACATATCTAGCCTAGGTGCTATCTCTGGCGCTACTGGCATCACCAGCTCCGGTACTATTACATTGTCTGGTCTTAATACAGCAGGCATAGTAAAGAACTCTGCTGCAGGCTTACTATCCACTGGATCTGTAACTCTAGGCACAGATACTACCGGTAACTACGTAGCAACTCTTGGATCACTAACAGGACTAACTACATCAGGT
>RGVC01000057.1 GCA_010027485.1 bacterium
AACGTTTCACGAATTCCGCGATGTCAGAGGCACTAGGGCTGACCACGAGTGTCACCATGTCATCGCGACTTGTACTTTCACACTTAAGACGACCCTTGAAGCCTTGCGATATTGCCGACGATAGAACTCCAAATCCTGCAAACTTGAGTATCATTAACTACAGTTTTCATTACTAAGAAGTAGTAAGCTGCTTCGTAACCAATGTTTACTCGCACTTGTTTAGAATCGTTATCAAATCTGTCCTCGAAGCGGATTCCCAATTGGAAATTTACTTCAGGAGAGAATTGGAACATCCTTTGCTCCATCACAGCCTCTACAGGAGTGTAAGGGGAAAAGAGAGCACCGGTTAAACTTCCTTGTTGTGAAACCCTTTTGGAAAAGGTACTTGCTCTTGAGGAGCACTGTCCATAGGTCAATGATCCAAATGCATCGCCATAAAGGGCAAACATATCACCCATTTTGAAACTTGTGTGTACCCCAGCTAATGGACCCACACCCCACCATGTGTATTTTTGGTAGTTTTGGAAAAAGGCACCAAGCGATGAAGGATAAAAGTTCGAAGCTTGTTGTGTAGTTCCAGTGGGAGAATAGTCGTTTGTAAACACCGCAAGCTGACGACGGGTAATAATAGTTGTGTTCACACCATAAAAAGGTGTTACTTCTAGGTTTTGAGTTACTAAAGAAGGCCTCTCTAGAGTCACATTAAAGTTGTTGACTATGCTGGATGTCCCCATCTCCATATTTTGGAAAAGAATATTCGCATTCGAAGCATTAGCACCTACTGGTAAACCTGTAATTGGAACTGATGCTGTAACTGCATTTGTATAACTATTAGAGGGTCCAGTAGGTGAGTAAATGCTAAATATGGCGCGATTTACGTAATAAGAGGGCGCAAAACCAAAGTTATATCCCGACTCCAATGAACCGTTCGTTACAGATTTAAAATAGTTATAGCGAATTTGGGCTGTCCAATCACTAATCAAATCTCTATAACCTACACCAATTTTAAATCCCCAAGAGAGATCTTCGGGAAACTGTATCGTAGTAGCATTTTGCGGGAATTGTACTCCTAATAATGGGTTTGATCTTGCACCAGCATCTTGTAGTAATGCAATATCGCCCCCTTGCACGCGCACTTGCTCGTAAACAGCGGCTCCCATAACCTGCCAGTTATCGTTACAATCGTCTTAAAGGTTAGATATTCATCAAACGGCTTTTTTTCCTATTAACTCTTCTCATACCTGAAAGGAGAATTTTTTAAAATAGAAAATTAAAAAAATATTTTCATTTTGTGTTTTCTCATGCAAATAATTTTTTAATTACAGCAAGTAATATAAAGAGATGTAATAGCTTTTTTGAATTCGTTTTTTTAAAAAACCAACTATTGCAATTAAATAAAAAAGGCCGGGATTACCGGCCTTTTTTCTACGTGTTCTTCTCTTTGTATTAGAAATCCAGCATCGCCGTGATTACTAAACCCTGGATTCCTAATCCTGCTGAGTTTTCGTTTCTGTAGGCGATTTCATTTGTTAATGTTTTTATTACCTGTTGGTAATAGGCTGTCTCATACCCGATCATAAAAGAGGCTTTTATCGAGTCTTCTTTGTACGTTTGCGACCAATTGAATCCTAGTTGAAAATTATACTCTGGAGAAAATTGGAACATCTTGTTTTGCAGTACGGCCTCAACATTGCTATAAAGAGGTGCTGAAACTGTATTGACGTTTCTTTTTGCAAATGTAGATGTACGGACATCTGATACCCCATAAGTGAGCGCTATATAAGTATCAGCATAAATTCCCACGCCACTACCAAGATAAAAAACTGAGCGGAGGTTAACCATAGGTCCTACACCCCACCACGTATATTTTTGGTAGTTTTGAAAAAATCCGCCACCAGCTGTAGCATATAAATCCGTCGCTGCGCCGGTACCTACGGTGTTATTGGTAAAAACAGCAATCTGTCTTCTTGTGAGCCAGGTAGCTGTAACACCATAGGATGTTGTCAACTCTAGGCTTTCTGTGACCAGAGTCGGTCTTCCGATAGCTACTTCCAAATTATTGAGAAGAGTATAGTTACCTGCTTGTAGATTCAAAAATCCAAATGTTTGTGGGAGCGTCAGGTTCTCTACGTACTGGTTAGCGTAAGTAGAGGGCTGATAT
>RGVC01000058.1 GCA_010027485.1 bacterium
GTGCCGAAAATCCAATGTCCGCTGTGATTGATTAGTGAACCTACTGCCAAAACTGCGCCTGATGCGAGCAGGTAAACACCTAATACTACTAGGAATGTTGATATTGTTATCCCCGGCCAAGCCATGATCAGTAGACCAAAGATTACTGAGAAAGCTCCCCAGACACCTAGTCCCCAGGCTGCTTCTTTTATTTGATTATCCATAAACACCTCTCCTTTTAATGATAAGTGTAATATACCACCGTTACGGACTTATGCAAGCATAAGCGTTTTATATATCTATAATGCTTGTGGAAAACCTAACAGGTTTACAAAAACAGCAAAATATGCTATGATGTTTAAAATATGATAGAAAATGCTCCGTACGGATATACCAGTGACAGATACGATACTTTGAATAAAATTCGTAAGTTATCTAAACGTACAGCCAGAATAGGTAAATTAGCCGCAGCAACAACTGTAGCTATGTCTATTGCTGTTGGTGCACAAAAAAATCCTAATGAAGATATAGGGTATTTAGCCATACCAGTAGCTACAAGCATGGCTGCTTATGCAGAAAGAAAAAAAACTACTAAAACAATAGCTAGTACACTAAGCGCCTACGCTGCTATTCAGCAAGTATATAATTCGAGGAAGAATTATGAACATCCAGAGTATAGGCAAATTAACATTGCACCCTTCAACACGTTGTCTATAGACCAATCTAATCCAATTAAGTCAGGGCTTGAACATACTTCATTATTTACTGCCGGGGTTTTGATAGGTGCTGATATAGCTGGAAAAGTATCCGAACAGGCATTGAGCGAGGAAAGAATAATGTCAGCAACAATGCTGATTGTAGCTGCTACTGTACTGTTCTCAGAAAATCATAAAAATAGGATGCGTACTTCAGAAGATTACATGAATCTTGTAGATAAAACACTTGATCATCAAGATCATATGGTGCAGGGTGCAGGATTCGAACCTGCGAAGGCATAAGCCATCAGATTTACAGTCTGACGTGTTTGACCGCTTCACTAACCCTGCATGGATAATCGCATGGAGCCACCTTCGGGATTTGAACCCGAGACCCCATCCTTACCATGGATGTGCTCTACCCCTGAGCTAAGGTGGCAACTTTTTAAAAGATAACCTAAACAATATAGCAAATTTGAGCATTTTTTGCTACACTAAAACACTGTAGGAACAGATGCCGGCATAGCTCAGTGGCCAGAGCGGCTGTTTTGTAAACAGCGGGTCGTGGGTTCGACTCCCTCTGCCGGCTCCATATTCCTTCAGTACTTGAAAAATACTTCCGTATCTGTTAATATGTATATAAGAATTTTATAAATAACGAGAGAAATTATAAGTAATGGCTAAAAAAGGTGATAAAAGAAAATTGATCGGAATGATCAGTGAAGAATCAGGCGAGCGTATTTATTACACCAGTAAAAACACTATGAACACTCCTGATAAGCTTTCGCTGCGCAAATATAGCCCAAAATTGCGTAAACACGTAATATTTACTGAAACTAAGAAAAACCTAGGTCGCAACGAAGTCAAACCTCGCAAGCACTAAGATTGTTGGTGTTTACTCATATCTAGAATTGTATTGATGAGTTCGGCTTGACTCCATACTAATGGAGCAACACCTTTAGGTATGCCGTTTTCAGGATCAAACTGTTCGCTGAGTACGCCACTACGTAATTGTTTGGCTAAGGACCAGTCTAAAAGTTTCTGACTGTCGTCTATACGTTCAGCATAAGCATAGTACTGAGATAACCATAATGTGGTTACAATCCACGGATTGCCACTATATTGTTGCTTATCTAGGAAGTACTGGTCATGTTCGTATCTTATTACTCCACCACTAGGCGAAGTATTCAGTAGTTTATCCTCTACGAATTTAGCAGTAGATTTTACCATCGGGTCATCGACATCAATTCCGCCGTACATAAATGGCCCGTATAGGCTAGATATATCTATTGTATCGTCATAATTAAGGCTACCATCTGGCATCAACAGTAAACCTTTTCTGAAATATCCATCTGGATGGTAGAGTTTATGCATGTTCGAGGCTATAGAGACTGCAGTATTATTCCACTTTATTGCATCATCGTGTC
>RGVC01000059.1 GCA_010027485.1 bacterium
ACTAGCCGATCTAGACGACCTAGACGTGTAAAGTAAAATAGTGAAAATTCAGATAATCACCCTGTTCCCAGAGATGTTTGAAGGTGTGCTTGGTACAAGCATGCTGCAGAAGGCCTCTATCAATAAGATTACTCAGTACCAGTTGATTAATTTACGCGATTTTGGCTCAGGCCCTAGAAAACAAGTAGACGACACACCCTATGGCGGTGGGGATGGAATGCTACTTAAAGTAGAACCACTGGTTTTAGCCATAGAACAGGCCAAAAAAAATGACCCTGAAGCATTGGTATTATTGCCAACTCCAAGAGGTGAATTATATAAACAATCTACTGCTAAAAAACTAGCTGCATCAAACAGGGGTTTGATTATAGTCTGCGCTCGCTACGAAGGTTATGACGAGAGAGTTACCAACTGGGTAGATGAAGCTTATCGAATTGGCAACTACGTATTAACAGGCGGCGAATTACCAGCAATGATTATTGTTGATTCTGTAACTAGGCTTCTGCCAGGAGTATTGGGCGGCGAAACTTCAGCCGAAATAGAATCTTTCCAGGCCGATGATTTGACTGTGGAATTTCCACAGTATTCTAGGCCAGAACTTTTTCGTGATATGCCAGTACCAGACGTTTTATTGAGTGGCAATCACGCCCAAATCGAACAGTGGCGAAAAAACCGTCACAAACCGGCTTCCTAAGACTGTTTCTTCGATTTTTTTAATTTTAGTGAAAAAACCGTTCCATGGCTGGGTCTACTTACAACTCTTATTACACCGTTAAAATCTTGTTCTACGGATTGTTTGACAATTGATAGCCCTATGCCTAGCCCGCGCATATGATCAGTTTTAGTGGTGTAGAACGGTTCAAATAACAGATCAATTTTAGACTTTTCAATTCCTTTACCCCAGTCCTGTACTGACACATAAACTATATTCCTGACTTGTTTTATATCTAGCAAAACTTTCCTGATATTAAAAACTAAAAAATCTGTTTTGTAGGCATCTATGGCGTTGACAATCAGATTAGCCAAAATTTGGTTAAACCTAACTGGGTCACCATATATTTTAATCCCTGGTTCAATACTAAGTTCCAGTTTTACCCCTGCTTTTTGAGCTATTGGCTTGAGAACCGAAAATAGTTCTTTTGATTCTTTAACCACACTGAATTCGTATTTGCGACTCTCGTTTTGCAGTTGCTTGCGAGCCGCTAACACGTAACGTTCTAACTGACGCAAACTTTTTTGAACCTGCTTCAATGCCGGTGATTCAGCCAAACCAGCATTAGCTAAATTTAAAGAAGCTGAAGTTAACGGATTAGTTACTTCGTGAAGTAAATTAGCACTCAAACGACCAAACTCAGCAAAACGCTGGAGTTCAATCAGCCGCATTAATTGTGCGTTTTCTAGTTCCTGGTTTTTAGCTGCTAGAACAGCCTCATAATTTATCTGATTTTGAGGGGTCTTAAAGAGATTTTTTGGAGATTTAAGTGCTTTCTTGGTAAGCCAGCCTAGGTAAGACATGGCTCCGTTTCTCTCACCGCCAGAGTTTCTAGCTTATAGCCAATACCGTGAATTGTTTTAATCATTCTGGTATTGAATGGCTTGTCTATCTTGTCTCTAAGATGCTTAATGTGTACATCTATAGTATTTGTCCAGATATCTTCTTCACCGCTCCAGGCATAACGTGACAGGGCTCTGCGGGTAACTACATTGCCCGCATTGAGCATTAAACATTCCAGCATAGCGAATTCTTTGCGACGTAATGGAATAGGCAATCCGCCTCTTGAAACTTCTCGAGTGACGGTATTGAGTTCTAGATCGTCAATCATTACGCTAATTTTAGCGGCCGATTCAGTTGGTGCGGATCTAGTTAGCGAGCGGATGCGAGCCTTAAACTCTCCAAGACTGAAAGGTTTTGTAAGATAATCATTAGCGCCAGCATCTAGCAAATTAATTTTGGTTAATACTTTGCTTTCGCCACTTAATATTAAAAGAGGCGTAATTACGCCTC
>RGVC01000060.1 GCA_010027485.1 bacterium
AATCCGTTTATTGTGTAATTTAGATTCTGAAAGTATTAGTATCATGACAACCTTATCACCAAAATAATTGGCAATATATTCTCTTGCAGCCTGATTGGGTAGTGAATCTCCAATGGTGATATCGTTATTATTTTCTAGTTTGCTAGACAGGTCATCACATATGCGCCTTAACTTGTTAATGCGGTCTTCAGACGTAAATGTTCCATTTTTGAGTTTTTGTCGCTCAGGATCAGTCAAGTAGGTATCAGCGTCTATGTTTAAACAGCTTAAAAGTTGGCTTAGACGTTTTGCACAAAAATCTTTGCCTATACCGGGATATCCAAAAAAGAAATAGACCATATAATTATGTTACCATTATATTATGAAGAATAACGAACAACCATTTATACCAGCAGACTATAAAGATGCACAAAATTACGCTGCAGAGCGACTTCAATCTACTTCTGAAGGTTATGCACCTACCGAAGGCTTATTGGTGGCGCCTCAAGAAATTAACGACTTTTTCTTTGCCCTACAAGGTGAAGTTGAAAAAAGAGGCCACATGGACTACACGGCCTACACAACAGACCTATGGCAACGATTAGTAGACCCACAAGACAAAAACTCAGAAGCTTTTAAGCATTTTCAGGGCACTCTTATCAGCAGCCTGCACAATATTGATATGAGTGAAATGATTCAGCCAGAAATACAAAGCAGCATGCCGGATTTAGTAGGTCAATATTCTGAAATCATCAGAGGTGTATCTGTGTGGTCAACTGGTGACGTAACTGCCACAGGATATCAGTTGGCCAAGATAGAAAGTTCTGGTTTAAGAAAAGCATTTTTTGGAGCTTTCACGACACGAGCAGCAGGCGCAGAGTATGCCAGAAAAAATACTAGCTATTTAGTGCATGACGATAAGTTCAATGGACTAGTTGATTATGTAGATAGCAAAATGGAGTCTGATTCAGACAGACCGATTAAAATAGTGGTGATAGAAGATTCTGTTAAAAATTTCAAAAAAGCTCAGGATGCTTTAAATGAAAAATTCGGAGAAGGAACAGTTGAGGTTACACCAATTTGGTTTACTTCTAGTCGTGAAGGCAAAAAAGCTATCGCAGAAGCGGAGGAAGGTGGCGAAGAAGCCAAAAAAGCACTACAAGAAAAACTTATAGAGCTGAACGCCATCAGTTCTTTCGAAGATTTATTGGATGCTGAAAAATTTGGACAACTTCTTGCCGATAGTTATATCATGCTAGATTTCGACGGAGTAGTAGGCGACAACATAGCTATGAGGGTAGAGCAATCTAGGGTGACGTTCAACGCGCTGCTAGAGGGCGCCCGAATGCATACTCACATGACAGATGAAGAGATAACACAGCATTTCAAACAAATGCTACAACAAATCTCTTAACTTCATGTTATGAGCAGTGAATATTTAAGTTAATTTCTATTGCCAATGGTATATAAAAACCGAAGTAGCATAGAGCGTTTGTTAAAAGTTATCTAATAACTTGATAGGTGCTACCGGCAACCATCTCAACTAGCTCGCCTGTTGTCATTGGAATATCTTGATCCATTAAGTCAGAATGAATTTCGTGACGTTCCAGAGCATCATCTATTTCTAGCTCATCTTGTACAAGCCTATGGTTAGCCTCTGCATCTTTTGCGCCCATTTCTGTAGCAATTAGTTTTGGGCCATTTCCCATAGCACTAAGCAATTCAGCTGATTGCTTTTCTTCTATTTCTACTTCTACTTGTTCAGCAAATTTAATTGGATCTTCATATCTAGACATCGCATCTCTCTTAAAATTACATTAGGAATATATAGTATTACAACTAACAGATCACGTCAACGACACCAGTCCCTTATTCTTAGAGTTATTTGGCTGCAAGGGCGCCGGCAAATATTTGCCAAGCAAGTAATGATTTAGCTACAAAACTTAAAATGATGTATGCTTTTTCGCCTCTT
>RGVC01000007.1 GCA_010027485.1 bacterium
GCCAAAATGTAAGGCATCGAGAATATATCTGAGCCTTTTGGTCCACCGAAAGTATTACCATGGAGTACTGCATAACAGGCAAAAAGTGCTGCAAACAGCACGCAGTCGGTCATTAGGTAAAGCCAAAAACCAAACAAAGTTTTATTGGTGTTTTCTTTTTCAATAGAAACTTTATCGCTAGGAATGACTATGGCATTATCGTTCATGACGCTTGAGCCTTTAATTTATTAGCTTTTTC
The DNA here is from genome assembly GCA_010027485.1 of bacterium. Taxonomy (GTDB): domain Bacteria; phylum Patescibacteriota; class Saccharimonadia; order Saccharimonadales; family UBA4665; genus RGVC01. Next base: position 239 of record RGVC01000007.1, read on the forward strand.
TATGCGTTCAATAACACTCATCGGAACAGTGTACTCAGTATTTTCTTGATTTGACCTGTAAATCAACAGACATACTATGACAATAAATGGAGCGGCTGCTAGCCAGGTTATATGCCAGACCAGGCCAAAACCTATCATGAATGCCAGTACTCCAATCAAAAAGCCAATTGAGGTATTTTTTGGCAAAACAATTTTATCGTAAACAGTTGGTTCTGTGATTTTATGTTTTTTGTGCTTAGCGTCCCACCAAGCATTACGATCATGTACCTCAGGAAGAACAGCAAAATTATAAAATGGGACAGGCGATGCAGTCGACCATTCTAAGTTTCTAGCGTCCCACGGGTCACCATTATAATCAATATTTTGTTTACGCTTAATTACACTAACGATAATTTGCGCTACCAACAAAGCTATGCCTATTACAATAAGTAATGCACCAAAAGCTGCAACTATGAATAACGATTGCCAGCCCTGTGAGGCATCATAATGATTAAGCCTTCTCGTGGCACCCATAATGCCAAGTATATAAAGCGGTATAAAAGCGGTTGCAAAGCCAACTATCCAAAAATAAAAAGATAACTTACCTAAGCGTTCATTTAATTTGAAGCCGAAGAATTTAGGAAACCAATAATTGATTGCCGCCAAGTAGCCAAAGACCACGCCACCGATAATCATATTATGAAAATGCGCTACCAAAAATAAGCTGTTGTGTAGCTGGAAGTCAACAGGAGGAACAGCCATTATAACTCCAGTTACCCCGCCAATGGTGAAAGTAAATACAAATCCTAAAAACCATAGCATCGGCACAGAAAATTTAACTCGTCCTCGATACATTGTAAATAACCAATTAAATACTTTCACACCAGTTGGGATAGCAATAATCATTGTCATGATACCAAAGAATGCATTTACGTTAGCTCCGGCGCCCATAGTAAAGAAGTGGTGTAGCCATACAAGGTAAGACAAAACTGTAATAGCAATAATAGCGTAAACCATGTATTTATAGCCGAAAAGTCGTTTTTTGGAAAATGTAGCAACAACTTCGCTAAACACACCAAAGGCCGGCAGTATTAAAATGTATACTTCTGGATGCCCCCAAGCCCAAATGAGGTTGACGTACATCATAGGATTACCACCGAAACCAGATGTAAAGAAATGCATCCCCATGTATCTATCAAGCGCCAGCAGAGCCAGGGTGACGGTTAAGATTGGAAAAGCCGAAACAACAAGCGTCATGCTGCCAAGAACGCTCCAACAAAATAACGGCATTCGCATTAATTTCATACCAGGGCAACGCATTCTTAAAATTGTAGTTATGAAGTTTACTCCAGAAAGTAAACTACCGATGCCGGCAATTTGTAAAGCCCATATCCAATAATCAACTCCTACTCCAGGACTGTAGGCTAACTCCGATAAAGGTGGATAAGCAAGCCATCCAGCAGCCGAAAATTCGCCGATAGCCAGTGAAGTATTGATGAGCAACATACCCGCTACAAATAGCCAGAAACTAATGGCGTTTATTAAAGGAAAGGCTACGTCTCTAGCGCCAATTTGCAAAGGTACTATCAGGTTGATTAAGCCAAACATCAGGCCCATAGCAACAAAGAAAATCATAGTTGTACCATGTGCACTAAATATTTGCTGGAAATGAGTTGCCGACATGATTCCTTCTGAAGCGCCAGAAGACGTAGCTTGTTGTACGCGCATCAAACCTGCATCTGATATGCCCTTGAGTAGCATTAAAATTGCTACAAATATATACATGATGCCAATATTTTTCGGGTCTAGCGTAGTCAGCCACTCTTTATAGAGCCATTTCCATTTTTTGAAAACTGTTAATAAAATAACCGCCAATAATCCGGCGCCTATCATAGACATCACGCCGAACATAACAATTTGGTCATGCTTGAATGCTTCTAGGGAGAGTTTACCTAGCATGATTCATGTCCATTTCAGTCATATTATTACCATTACTAGGTTGCATGTATTTCATTATAACTTTATTATATAAATCATTATCGACATCTGAATATAATATTACTTGCCGATTAGTAGAAGGCTTGGCTAGTTCATTGTATTTTTCATAAGTTAATACATTGTTGGATTTTTTTGCTTTTTTCATCCAATCATTGAATTCTTTATTATTCGTTGCAGGCACACTAAATGTCATGCCAGCAAAACCTTTGCCACTAATATTAGCCGATACACCCTTGTAAACACCAGGATGTCTAGCATCAAGATGAAGTTTTGTACTCATTCCGCTCATAGCGTATATCTGACCCGCCAACTGCGGTATCCAGATGGAATTCATTGGCGCATCAGATGTTATGTGCAAATTGATTGGTCTGTTAATTTGAATCGGCATAGTATTTACAGCCGCAACATGCTGATCGGGATAAATAAATAGCCAGCGCCACTGCAGGGCAATAACCTGAACGTGTAATGGTTGCTTATTTGATTGAAGAGGCTTAAATGGATCCAGTGAATGAGAATACTGCCAGGTTAATACAGCTAAAATCGAAATTATGACTACTGGAATAGCCCACCAGGCAAACTCCAGCTTTGGATCGTGATCCCAGTGCGGAGAATATTTAGCTTTTTTATTACTCTCACGATATTTCCATGAAATGAAAATCGTTAAGCAAAAAACTGGTACTACTACTAGGGCGCTTAAGAGTATTGTAATGAATAATAATTTACGCTCTTCAAAGGCAATTACTCCTTTGGGATTAAGAACTGCCAGGTTGTGAGTTGATATGTAGTTAAATGTTAAGCCAATAACAAAAGCAGTTATAAGTATTGCTAGAACTACCCTTATTTTAGTCTTCATAATTTACTCAAATAATAACATAATTCTTAAGCATAAATAAATTAGTGGCAGCAATTAAAAATGACTGCGAATATGACTAAATGAGTAATCCCAATGGGCGTCAGTTTTTTTGTGTGGGTTAAAAATATTGTCAGGATCCATAATATGTTTAGCTTGCCTGAAGATGTCTAGCATCTCTTTTCCATATAAAGCTTCTAGCCATGGTCCACGTACCAATCCGTCATTATGTTCTCCGGAAAGAGACCCTCCATAACTAATTACTAAGTTATTAACAGCCTTCATAGCTGGCAATATTTTTTTACGATCTCTAGGATCTTCTAACTTCATAAGGGGAATGATATGAAAATTACCATCTCCCATGTGACCAGCAATAGTCGCGGCTAATTTGTATTTACGTATTAGTACGTCAAGACGAGGCAAAAATTCAGGTAAATGTTCTGGCGGAACTACAAGGTCATCAATGAATGGAGCAGTGTGCTTATCTTTAACTTTGCTTCTAAGTAGCTGGAAGCTATAACGTCTTATGGTCCAGAATTTTTCTGATTTACCGGCCGTTGGTGTTTCTTCGAAACCATTTATTTCATAACGAGCTCGATATTGTTTGAGGTCGCTGTGTAAGCTGGCTATTTTTGTTCTTACTTCATCTTCGCTTTGTCCGTTAAATTCAATCATTAAAACAAGCTTGGGTATGCCTTTTATAAACTGCAGTCCGTCTGGCATCAAAGAAAATATCAGATGCAAAAATTTTTTAAGTCCTAAAAGCTTTAAGAAACTCGGCATGAACCTAATTGCCAGCATCAATGTTTTATCGTCAAATGATTCGAAAGTTGCAGGCTTATATTCAAGTACTTTGGGTATTATTTGACCTAATTCTTTGGTATTTTTCAAGAAAAGAATCAACAAACCCGTATGAGGCTTAGTAGGCACGAGACTGAATTTAATATCTGTAACAAAACCAAGTGTACCTTGAGCACCAATAATTAATTGAGTCAGGTCAAATATGCCCGTTTTTCTGTCCCAAGTGTTCCAAAGACTTAGTCCGGTCGAGTTTTTACTAACATGTGGCTTAGCAGATTTGATCTTGTCGTAATTTGCTTCTATGAGTTCATAAATTTGTTTATAAACCTGGCCTTCGAAATCTTTTTGTTGCATCTTTTTATCTAGTTCTTTTTTATTAATCGGCTTAACTGTTCGAGCCTTGCCGTCAGCAAAAACAAACTCTATTTCTTCTACAAAATTTTCAATTTTGCCATATTCTAGCGACTTTTCTCCACCAGAATTGTTATTCACCATTCCACCAACAGAAGCTAGTTCGCGGGAGGCAGGGTAAGCAGGCATAATAGCATTGTGTTTTAGAGTAGCTTTATCGAAATCGCGGTAATACACGCCAGGCTGAGTTTGAGCCGTAGAACTGGTAACTTTACCAATCGTATTGAAATGTTCCAAAAAATCAATAATCACTGAATCGTTAATGGCGCCACCTGACATACAAGTAGCAGCCGAGCGAGCTGTTAGACTAATATGCTTATCTGATTTTTTAAGTTCGCTCACTGAACGGACAGCCACTTCAACGTCAGCAGTATTTTTAGGCTTAATAACTAATTTTGGTCTTATCTCAAACATTGATGCGTCGTGACTATAGAAATCAAGCGTTGTGGCACTGTCGTCTACTTCGCCGGCAAAGCTACTGGAGCTTAGTAAGGTTTTTAATTTATCCATTACATTAAGCTTAAGGCTTTTTGGTTGTTTTATGCAAGGGTCTAGCATCAAAAGTGGTAAAATTATATAATCATAAGCAAGATGTCAAAAAAACATAAAGTATTAGTCGTGGGTGGCGGGTTTGGTGGTGTTAAGGCTGCTCAAGAATTATCCAAAGACTACACTTTAGAAGTTACCCTATTATCAGATGATAGCGAACTTAGATATTACCCAACGCTCTTTCATACAGCTACAGGCGGAAGCAGGGCCAACTCTAGTATCCCATTTACGACAATATTTGAGGGATACAATCTAACGATTAAAAAAGGCTTGGCTACTTCGCTGGATCGACACAATAAAACTATTACCACAAAAGACGATCAGGTTTTTAAATACGATACTTTGATTTTAGCTCTTGGAGTTGTCACCAATTACTTCAATATTGATGGCATGAAAGAATATTCATACTCAATTAAAAGTCAACGAGAAGCTTCTGAGCTAAAAAGACATATCCATAAACAGCTATCTCAAACTCATAGACCCGACCCCAATTACATTGTCATAGGAGCAGGACCAACAGGCATTGAATTAGCTGGCACACTGCCTGAATACATTGGCCATGTCATGAAAAGACATGGTTTGCAACCAAGAAAAGTACATGTCGACCTTGTTGAAGCTGCCCCAAGACTTATGCCGTCCTCTACGCCACAGGTATCAAGAATTCTTACCAGAAGGATGAAAAGATTAGGTGTGAAAATTTACTGTAATAGTACGGTCACAGGAATTGATGCTAATAATTTGAAAATCGAAGGAAAACCGATTAGAAGTCATACTGTTATTTGGACAGCCGGTGTAACCAATAATCCTTTTTTCAAAAACAATAATTTTGTTATTAGTCAACATGGCAAGGTGGCTGTAAATGTCTATCTGCAGGCCGAAGACAACATCTATGTGCTGGGCGATAATGCTAATACACCCTACAGCGGTTTAGCGCAAACTGCACTACTTGATGGCAAATTTGTAGCTGATAACTTAAAACGGCACTTGCGTAATAAAACCATGAAAAGCTACAAAGCCATGTTGCCAGTCAGTATTGTGCCTGCAGGCAAACATTGGGCAATTGTTATTTGGGGAGGGATAGTAATGAGTGGCTGGCTTGGCTGGTTACTCCGAGAAGCTGCCGATTTTGTGGGCTTTAGGGATCTTGAATCATGGCCCAAAGCCTCCAAACAGTTCTTGAGTGAATTTACTCAAGATAACGAATGCGTGGCCTGCAATCGCGCAATTGAAAATCCTTTATATTGGTAAAATCCTTGTACAATAGACCTATGGATAAAAAAGGTCTAGTCATTAAAAATTTGAATGCTAAGCAAAAACAAGCCGTCGAGCAAATCGATGGTCCATTAATGGTTATAGCGGGTCCTGGTACTGGCAAAACACAACTTCTAAGTACTAGAGCGGCCCATATAGTCCAGCAAACTGATATCAGCCCATATAATATTCTCTGCTTAACTTATACAGACGCTGCAGCTAGTGAAATGCGAAATCGCATGCAAGAAATAATGGGCCCGACAGGTGGAGATATTTCGGTTCATACCTTTCATAGTTTTGGAAAATGGATAATAGATAGCTATCCAGATTATTTTAGTCAAGAGAAATCTCTCACCAATATCGATGACATCGCCAAAAAACAAATCATCAGCTCGCTACTTAACGATCTTCCGTTCAGAAATAAGTTACGCCGAAAGATGGATGATGATTTTACGCATCGAAACAATCTTGAAAAGCTGATTGAAGCCATTAAAAAATCAGGTAGAACAATTGACCAGATAAAAGCTATTTCGAAAGCCAACAAAGAAATAACGCCTCAGTTGAATGAACTGATCAATGATATTTATCTCGATAAATTGAGTATCAAAAACATAGATATAATCCATGCAAAGATCGAGAAATATGCCAGCAATATGTCTGACAATCCTTTGAACATCGCTATTATTACACAGCTTCGGCAAGCAGTTGAAGAATGCATAGAAATCAACAAAACTCCACCTCTTGGTGAATGGCGCAGGAAACATACAGAGAAGCAAAATGGCGAGAATATATTAAAAACTCAACTCAACCAACATGTTACAGATGATGCGCTGGAACTTTACGAACAGTATCAGCAAATTCTGAACAAACGTGGGCTTTATGATTATGACGACATGATTAACTGGGCGGCATCAGCAATGAGTAACAATAATGACTTAGTCTTAGATTTAGCAGAGCAGTTCCAATACATCATGGTCGACGAGTATCAAGACACCAATGGGGCTCAAAATACCTTATTAGACAATCTGCTTTCCGCTAATCCGATTGATGAGCCCAATATCATGGTAGTGGGTGATGACGATCAGGCTATTATGCACTTTCAGGGTGCCGAATATTCGGGCATGCTCAAATTTATTAAAAAATATAATCCTAATTTAATAGTCTTAGAAGACAACTATCGCTCTAGTGAAAAAATCTTGAAGATTGCAAGAGACGTTATTACTTCAACAGACGAAAGACTAGAGGTCTTGCTTAAAGAGGTCCAGCTATCTAAACAATTAACTGCCAATAAAAAAGACATAAAAAGCCGAATAGGCCATATTCAATACGAAACCCCTATAGTCCAATATATTAAAGTGGCCGAACATATAAGTGATCTTATAAATAAACAGGGTATTTTACCCCATGAAATTGCTGTCATTTGCGCCAAGCACAAACAACTAGTTAGCTTTACAAAATACTTGAGTGACAAGAATATAAAATTTACATATAGCCGAATGGAAAATGTTCTGGAAAATTCTATAATTCAAAAACTTTTAAACCTCGCCGAGTATGTTTGTAGATTGGGCGAAGAAAAAGATAATTCAGAAAAATTTCTACCTCCTGTTCTGGCTGATGAATACCTCGGTCTAGATCCACTTGATTACTATCGAATTGCTTCTGGAGCCCGGAGCAAAAAATCCAGCTGGCTAGATTTTATGCTCAGTAGCCAGAATACAAAATGGCAAGATACTGCTGAAATGCTTATAGCATTAGGAGGACTAAGCAAAACTACTGATTTTACCACGATGCTAGATTATTTAATTGGACGAAACGAACTATCTGGCACAAAATTAAACTATAGTCCATTTAAAAAATATCTAGACCCCACCAATGCTCAAGAATATGTGCGTCTGCTCACCAACTTAATTAAATTACGCTCAAAAGTACTTGATTATAATCCTAAAGCTAGCAAATTGAGAGATTTTCTTGACTCAGCTTATGAATATCGCGACAACGACATAAATATATTCAATGACAGTCCATTGTTGGCTGGAAGTATAGATGGAGTGCAAATTTTATCAGCCCATGGCTCTAAAGGTAAAGAGTTTAAGCATGTCATTATACTTTCGGCGGTAGATGAAATATGGGGTAAAAAATCTAGAGCCAATAATCAGAAGATATATCTTCCAGAAGATTTACCGCTATACACTAAAGCCAGTAGTGAAAGTGATTTTATTAGATTGATTTATGTAGCAATTACTAGAGCCAAGGAGCATTTATTGCTAACTAGTTATAAAACTAACGATAATGGCAAAAATATGACTAATCTAGCTGTCATATACCAGGAAGTAGGCAATCTATTAGAGCCAAAGGAATCAAACGATAAAGTTGAAAATATAATTGATGCCGCAGAAGCAACTTGGAATGTTGCAGATAAACCAATTAAAGCTAGCCTGCAGACCATCCTAAAGCCATACATAGACATTTACCGCTTAAGTGCAAGTGCATTGCAATCTTTTGTAGATGTCCGTTACGGAGGGCCTCAAGCTTTCATAGAAAAATCATTACTCAAATTTCCATCGGCTTACACCGAAAACACAGCTCTCGGCTCAGCCGCCCATAGTGCTATCGAATTAGCTTACAGAAACTACAAAACTAAAACCAAACTATCCAAGCAGGATATTATTGATCATCTAGACATAGAATTAGATAAATCAGGCTTATCAATTACTGAACTCAAATCAGCCAGGCGTCAAGCGCACAAGGTAGTGCCTAATTTTATTGATATTTTTACTAAGACTGATTTTGAAAAAATTATAAGCACCGAGGAAGCTATTAATACCACGATAAAAGATAGCGGAGTGAATATTACAGGTAAATTGGACGCCATTGAAGAGATAGATAATGCTATTCACATAGTTGACTATAAAACAGGTGAACCGCCTTTATACGGTTGGGAATCAAGCTCGTATACACCAAGCAAACAAGTAGGTCTTCACTTCAATGAGATGCAATTATATTTTTATAAAATTCTACTCGATGCCAGCCCAATCTACACCAAGCAAGTTACTTCCGCAGAATTAGTTTTTGTAGAATCGGCTGAAGACAAAAATAGCAAATTGGTCAAACTAGTAATAAGCGAATTTGATGAAAACAAAGTTAGACATGTTAAACAGCTTATAGAGGCAGTTGCAAAAATTATTAAATCAGGAAATTATCCAGATATTTCTATTTACCCTGAAAGCAAAAAAGGCATACTAGATTTTGAAAAAGCCTTAATTGGAACTTTAAATTAAAAGAAGCTCCCGATTGGGAGCCTCCCTAGACTATATAATCTAAAATTACTTCTTTTTGTTAGATTTTTTAGCTGTCTTTTTTGCAGGTGCTTTTTTAGTCTTAGCAGGTGCGACTACGCTAGCAGCGGAACTGCTGGAAGACTCTTCTGCAAATAGATACTTATATCCATTAAAACCAATTACGCCACCGATTACTGGACCAACAGCATACATGAAGAATGGTGCTGACTTACTAAAGTCAAATGTCCAAGCTTTGAGTCCTAGTGCTACGGCTGGGTTTAGTACTCCAGCAACAGCAGTTGGGTTCTGCAGGCCAATTACTGCGGCTGATACTGAGATAACACCAATCATAAGTGCTAAACCAGTTACAGCAGATTGTGCTCCGAGTGAAAACTTCTGATATATAGCAGCGCCAATACCAAGAGTCAGAATTACTGTGCCGATTACTTCAGCAAGGATAACCTGAGTTGCCCATTGCTTAGAAGAAGCCGGTAGAGGCTGATTTACAAAATATGCAAATAACTTGTAGGCTCCAAAAGCACCTAGAATTTGGACTACAACATATAGCAATGCTGTGGTGCCGGGAACTTTCTTGATTGACCATAGGCCAATTGTTACGGCAGGGTTAAAGTGACCACCTGAAACATTCAAAAATAGATATGTTAAAAAGGTTAGTGTTAAACCAGCTGTTGCAGCGATAAAAAATGCTGCTGAGCCTAGTGATGAATATTTTACACTCAGGATTAGTAAGGTAAGAATACCTGTTCCTAAGAATTCCGCTACCAAAGTAGCAACTTGTCGTTTTCCAAACATTATGGAACCTCCACTTAATTTTATGTCATTAGATTATCACCTAAATGGGGAATTTGTAAAGTTTTAGTTACGAGTTAGAAGTGTTTGACTGCCATCGGTCAAGCACATTAGCGTGGCAATAGCCGTCATGGCTCGTGCCATAATAAACAAGTCTTTGTTCTTTTTATCCTTAGCTCTAGGAAATAGTTTGTCAGCTAGATCTAAGCTACGCCAAACATCATAATTAAATACCTGTACGCCTTCATAGTCTTTTAGAAGATTATTTTCGGCTAGAGTTGTGCTAGGGACATAATTGGCCACTACTAAACATTCACGATGTTCGCCCGTTAAAGTAGCAATGCTATTTTTTGCTTCTTTTTCAAGAACATCAACTGCATTTAATCTATTTTTAAAATATTTTTCTGAGCGGCTATTTAATAGTGTTGCTTCGCCAAGTATTTGATAAAAATTATCTTCACTAAAACTGTCACCTATCAGGGCTTTGCTAAGGTCGTGTATTGATTTCGTATACCGACTGTCGCTAAGCAAATAAACAGCTTGATTCATTTTATCTATGGCGCCACAGCCAACAGCTGATTTTCCGTCAGCATGATTGTCGCGGTGTCCGCCCGGTTTGAGTTTGATCTTAGTTAGTCTAGAAATCATGCTATTAGCGTCTGAAGCAAAATCAGAATCCAATAAATTATCTCTACCTGCTGAAAAGCGGTAAGCAAGAGTAGCGCCTATAGAGCCGCCGGGCACTTGGGGGCCAAGATTTTCAGTATCAGAAGCAGGGTCATAGCGACCATCGATGCATCTTGTTGTAGCATTTTTATTAACCTTGACATAGTATTTTTCTATATTGGAAATTAATGAATCTAATTGTTCTGCCGTCGCAAACCCTGTATCTAAAAATGAATTCATTGATATTTTACCAGGCCAGCACACTGCACTTAAACAACCGTGATTTTGTATTGTTGTAGTAAAGGCTTCTGGCTGACTATTCACTTAATTGACCTCTTTAAAGTGCAAGCCATCGACGGAAGGCATTATTTCAATAAATCGCATTTCAGGAACATCTTTTGTTAATACACTCCTAGTTGCTGCTGATCTTAAAATAATCGATGCTATACGCATTTCACGTTCTTGGTCAGTCATAAAATGCGACTTACTAACATCACCTATAGAAGCTGCAATGCTGTCGTGATAACCTTGTATGCTGGCAGCTTGTGTGGGATTTTTTGGTTTGGCATTGCGATTGTAGCCTACGTGCGGATGAAAGTTTGTGACATAAACTTTTGAGTTATTGTCGCCAAGTAATCGCTTGACGTTAGAATGGTCCGGACGCATTGAATCAATATGCTCAACGAGCTCTTCAAGTCTGTCTTGTTCTTCTAGATGCTGTTTCATAACACCGGCTGCCTCCATAAGTCTTGGCATGGCTTTATCGAAATTTTCTCTGTGATGAAAAAAACTAGCCCAACGTTCTGCACTCTTCTGAGTAGAGTTTGATGGATTATTCATTTCGCCTAGAATTGATGGCATGCCTTTTATAAACTTACAGTCATGATGTGCTCCAAGCACAATGATTCCTCGCACGTTTTTATCTCGCTCGATAGCATTTTCTATATCAAAAGGCTTGAAACTATTTTCGGCAGTAATATAAAGTGCTGCATCTACACCTTCGCCAGCTGCACCGCCGGCAGTTTGTATAGTAATCTTGTGATCACCTGGAGCCACATCGATTGGGTCTCTTGGATCAATACATCCAATTATTGGATTGTGGTCCTTAGTAAGGCTAAAGGCGCCATAACTTTTCTTGTTAGTAAAAAAATCATAGCTGATATCAGAATGATTTTGTGATTCGCTTGGCACACTTTCTACATGTTCCGCGCTAGGGGAGAATTCTCTAGACATTTATAACCTTTTTTATATATTCAAAGTAACAATTGTGAAATATATCACAACTTGGCGGGCTAGTAAATAGTTAATTTTAATTACAAATTAATTACGGCGATGGCGACGTTTTAATCCAGCAACCTGCAAGCGAACAGCAGATCTATCGACCATTTGCTGAGCGTGGTCAAGACTAACTTGATCTTTGGCTTCAGATTTCATTTTCATAGCTAAATCGTAGGCTTTTTTAGCTTCTGATTCATCAATACCTTCGGAGTGATCGGCTTCGTCGACAAGCACGTTTAAATTATTACCTTCAACATTTATAAGACCACCACTTGCAGCAAAAAAATCCCGGCTAGAATCGCTGTCTTTTGGCTGTTTGCGAACAGCAATCATACCTGTTGTAGCAACACTAGTTAGTGGCATATGGTCTTGTAAAACACCAATTTCTCCCTCTAGCGTTGGCAAAAGCACTTCGTGGACGTCACCATCGAATATGGTGCCGGTCAAAGATACAAGCTTAAAATGAAACACTACTTATCCTTCGATTTTTTAACATCGCTAATGGCGCCCTTGAGATAAAAGGCGCTTTCTGGTTTATCGTCATGTTTGCCTTCAAGGATTTCTTTGAAGCCTTGAACGGTATCTGTAAGTTTGACGTACTGTCCGGGGTTGTTAGTAAATTGTTCGGCTACGAAGAATGGCTGACTCAAGAAACGCTGTATGCGTCTAGCGCGAGCCACTAGCTGTTTATCTTCTTCTGAGAGTTCTTCCATACCTAGGATTGCAATAATGTCTTGGAGGTCTTTGTAACGCTGTAAGACCCTCTGAACTTCACGAGCTACATTGTAGTGTTCTTCGCCAACAATTTCGGGATCGAGAATTGTTGAACTTGAATCAAGTGGATCTACTGCAGGATAAATGCCGATTTCAGTCAAAGCACGGCTTAGCACAATTGTAGAATCAAGGTGCGAGAAAGTAGTCGCTGGGGCTGGGTCGGTTAAATCATCGGCAGGCACGTATACGGCTTGTACAGACGTAATTGAGCCTTCCTTGGTTGAAGTAATGCGTTCTTGCAATTGTCCCATTTCTTGAGCTAGATTCGGCTGATAGCCCACAGCTGATGGCAACCGACCGAGTAAGGCCGAAACTTCTGCACCAGCCTGAGTGAAGCGGAAAATATTGTCAACGAACAGCAGTACGTCGCTACCTTTGTCGCGAAAGCCTTCGGCAATTGTAAGGCCAGATAAAGCCACTCTCAAACGAGCACCTGGTGGCTCATTCATTTGTCCGAAGACTAGGGAAGTGTTTTTGATAACACCTGATTCTTGCATCTCATTATATAAATCGTTGCCTTCACGAGTCCTCTCGCCAACACCAGCAAAAACTGAATAGCCAGAGTGGAATTTAGCAATATTATTGATTAATTCCTGAATAAGAACTGTTTTGCCAACTCCGGCGCCACCGAACAAGCCAGCTTTGCCGCCCTTGGTCATCGGACATATAAGATCAATGACCTTAATACCAGTTTCCAACACTTCAACACTGCCTGACTGATCAATTAATGGTGGTGGAGTTCTGTGAATTGGAGCTCTATCTTTGAATTCACCACCCTTAGAGTCAATCGGTTCACCAATTACGTTAAACATGCGACCTAAGGTCTTATTGCCAATAGGCACACTGATCGCCGAGCCAGTATCTACAACTTCCGCACCACGCTGTAATCCATCTGTAGATCCCAGAGACACTGCTCTGATTGTTGATTCGCTCAAATGCTGGGCAACTTCTAGTGTTATTTTTTGATCATCTAATTGTATCTCTAAAGCATTGTAAATAGCCGGCAAGTGACCGTCAGAGAACGAAACATCAATCACCACGCCCACAATTTGGGTAATTTTACCTACTTTTTTAGTACTTACTGCCATTTTTACTCCTTAGTCCTATTGTTAACAATTGCTTTAAATATTTGCTAATATCATGAAATGCTTGGCGACGATTTTCTCTGCCAATAAAATCTTCTAAACGCTCATTTCTTTCAGTATAATTATCAGGATTTTTATCAAAATCAGCTGGTGTTATAGGGGCAATGGTGCGACGCATGTAATTTGGTCCATCATCTTTGTAAAATCTTAGGTTGTTCTCAAAATTATCCATTCAAGGCCTCCGCTCCACCACTAATTTCGGCTAATTCTTGGGTGATTGCTGCCTGACGGGCAGTGTTTAACTCTAGCGTGTAGTCATCTATTAAATCTTTGGCATTATCGGATGCACTTTTCATGGCAACCATACGCATGGCATGTTCACTAGCCAAGCTTTCCAGCACGGCTTGCCAAATTTGAGCTTCGATTAGCCTTGTGGCTACCTGATCAATAACAGTTTCGACATCTGGTTCAAAATTACTCAGTGAAACATGATCGTCTTTGGCGTCTTCTATTAAGGTAGTAGGCAAAAGTGGAACTCTAATTACTTCTTGGTTGATAGTTGAATGGAACATTGTGTAAATAATCTCAACAGCATCAACATTTTTATCTTTAAACTGCTCGACTACGGTATTTAGAATTGGCTGAACATCATTGGCAGTTGGATGATCTCCAAGGGCAGGGTAGACAGCCAAAAGCTCCACGCCACTCAAACGGCGTACAAATTGCGCACCCTTAGTTCCGACGGTAATTACTTTGGAACCTGCTTTGGAAGTCCGATCTTCTTTGATACTGCCAGTTAAGGCTTTTAGTGAATTGGCATTAAAGGCACCTGCTAGACCAGAATTACTGGTGATTACGATATGTAATCTGTTTTTAACAGCACGTTTTTCAAACAGTGGCTGACGAGTAACGTCAGGCATGGTGCTAAGCTTGGCTAACATTTGATTGGCTAAATCTCGATAAGCACGACTTTTTAGCGCGTACTCTTGAGCACGACGTAGTTTACTGGCAGATACAAGCTCCATGGCTTTAGTCGAATTAATTCGACGTTTTAGTACTATCGTGCTAGCCACTTAATTTTTTTCCTCTTTATTTGGCTTCTCACCGTAGCTGGCTGCTACGCTATTAGCTACTTTTAAAATAGTCGCGTCTTGAGCTTCAGATGGCTTGTCACCGCTGTTAATAGCTTCGGTTAATTTAGCATGTTTAGACTTAAGTTCTCGCAGTAAGGCTTCTTTGGCAAGTTCAACTTTGTTGAGCGCAACTTTGTCGAAAGCACCATTATTAGCAGAGTACAACACCGCATACATTTGCCAGATAGAATACGGAGTATATTGAGGTTGTTTAAGTAATTCAGTTAAACGCTGTCCTCGCTCAATAATATGACGAGTTTCTTCATCGAGGTCTGTTGAGAACTGACTAAAAGCCGCTAATTCACGGAACTGCGCTAGAGCAAGTTTGAGTCCACCGCCAGCGCCTTTAATGGCTTTGGTCTGAGCAGAACCACCAACACGTGACACCGATAATCCCACCGAAATCGCTGGCCTAATTCCTTGATAAAACAAACTAGTTTCCAAGAAGATCTGGCCATCAGTAATAGAAATAACATTGGTTGGGATGTAAGCACTAATATCGCCAGCCTGAGTTTCAATAATCGGCAAAGCGGTTAAACTACCACCGCCCAATTGATCGCTCAATTTAGCAGCCCGCTCAAGAAGGCGAGAGTGAATATAAAATACATCGCCCGGGTAGGCTTCTCGTCCTGGTGGACGGCGAAGAAGTAGTGACATCTGCCTGTATGCAGCAGCGTGCTTACTAAGATCATCATAAATAATCAAGGCATGCTTTTTGTTGTCGCGGAAGTATTCAGCCATTGTACAACCAGCATAAGGGGCCAGATATAGCATAGCTGCTGGATCTGATGGACCAGTGGCCACAATAATAGTCTGATCCATGACACCTTCGCGCCTCAAACGCTCTTGCAAGGCAGCAATTTTAGACAATTTCTGACCAACTGCTACATATACATTTATAACACCGCTTTTTTGGCGAGCCTGATTGACCATAGTGTCAACTGCAATAGCAGTTTTACCGGTTTGTCGGTCGCCAATGATCAGTTCTCGCTGTCCTCGACCTATTGGCACCATGGCATCAATAGCCGTAATACCGGTCATGAGTGGTTCAAATACACTTCGGCGACTTAAAACCCCTGGGGCAGGGCGCTCAACGCGACTTGTTTCTTTGGTTTTTAGAGGTTCACCGCCATCTAAAACATTGCCCAGTGGATCAACTACGCGTCCAACTAGCTCGGGTCCGACTGGCACTTCTAGCACCTTACCAGTTAATCGGGCTTTAGCTCCAGCTTTTATTTGGATATCTTCGCCAAGTAGCACTGCACCAATCTCGTCTTCTTCAAGGTTAAAGGCAAAAGCAGTGATTGATTTTCCATCTGTTCCATCAATTTCAAGCATTTCGTTATAGCCACAGGCTCTAAGCCCGTAGATCCAAGCAATACCATCGCCAACTCGCGTTACTACACCTACATTTTCTATTTCAGGCTGATTTTTAAGTTCAGAAATAGCCGCCTTGATGTCGTTAGAAAGTTGTTTTATTGAAAGTTCGCTCACTGTATTTGCTCCTTAATTATGAAGTGGTTAATTGCTTGAATTTGCTTAATTTATATCTGATAGTAAGATCAAGTTGTTGATTAGCCATAACTAGTCTAACGCCACCAACTACATCATTATCGATAATTTTGTTGATAATAATTTGATTTGTACCTGGAAATTTTGTCTTAATTAAGGTTTTAATCTCATTGATTGAATTTTGGTCTAGTTCATGCGCTGAGAGAGCATTAACCTCGACAGCCCCTTGATCTGATCTGATCTGCTGTAAATCGCGCATTAATGAATCTAGTTCACCGACTCGCTTTTCAGCCAACAAGTAACCAGCAATATCTTCTGCAGCTTTTTTAGCATCAGCTTTGTCTAGCTTTTGATTGATTACTTTTGCAATGGCGCTTCTTGGGGCTTTCATTAGTTAGCACCGCCTTTTAAAGCCTTGTCGATCAGTTGGGCGTCTTTTTTAGCATCAACTTTTTCACCAATAATTACTTCTGTGGCATCTGAGATCAGATTAATGACTTCAGCCTCGAGTTGCTTGCGAGCCCTAGCGATGTCTTGCTTGGTTTTCTCTTTAGCATCAACCAAAATAGCATCAGCTTTTTCTCGAGCTTTGGTCTCCGCATCCTTAATAGCTTCTTTAGCTTCATCTTGAGCTGCAGACAATATAGAATCGGCCTGTTCTCGCGCTTTTGATAGTTCTTCAGCAATCTTGGCTTCAAGCTTGGCTTGATCTTTTTGCATTTGTTCGCCAATTGTCACGCCACTCTCAATGAGTTTACGTCTGTCGTCCATCATTTTTGTAATCGGCTTAAAAGCAAAACGTCTTAGCACCAAAAAGGCTAGTACGAATGTAATCAGCTGAACAATGAAAGCTTTAGGATCAACGCCTAGCGCACCAAGTCCGGATGAAGATGTTTCTCCAAAATTAAATAATGGTTGAATCATGTAATGTTTTAGTTTCCTATTTAACGATAAATATTGAAGCGAAGGCTAATAGACCAAATAGCTCGACAATAGCCACAAAAATTAGGGCTTGTCCAAGGAATTTAGCTGCTTCTGGGTTACGACCAACGGCTTGCAAATAGCTACCGCCGATCATGCCAATACCGATAGCTGGTCCAATAAAACCACCGCCGATCATAAGACCCTTAGCGATGATTGCTGTGTTTACTGCTTCTGCAAAATACATTTGTTATTTGCTCCTTTTATTATTAATTAATTTCAAATTTAACATAACCACCCTGACTAACTCGAAGCCTTGTTGCTTGCTAGCTTCATTGTTTCAGATGAGTTATCTTCGGTCAAGTCATGATCATGGCTATGGTCTTGGGAATGATTTACAGCAATCGCCAAATACATGACACTAAGTACGGTAAATATATAGGCCTGCAAGGCAGCCACCAAAAGCTCCATCATGTAAAACGGCAGAGCAGTCACCGGAGCCAAAAAACCACCAAGATAAGCAAATACACCGATTACAATTTCACCAATAGTAATATTTAGAAAAAGTCGAAGCGACAGGCTGAATACTCTAGTCAGGTCTGTAAACATTTCCAAAAGGCCAATTACTAGAAATAGTGGGTTTTTAGGACTACCAACAAAGAAATGTTGCAGATATTTTATAAAACCACCAGATTCTCTAACTGAAGCCACGTAAACCACAATCATAGTAACCACGCCGATGGCGAAAGTACCGTTTAGATCACCCGTGAAGGGTCTGAGCAAGGGGTTCTCGCCAGACTTAAAGCCTTCACCCACAATCGGCAAAAGCCCCATCCAGTTGTTAAACAAAATAAAGAAAAATAGAGTCACAAAAAAAGGCACATATTTTCGTCCAATTTTCTTATCATCAAATGCGCTAGTCACGAGATTTGATATAAAATCTACTCCAGCCTCAATGTATTGCACAGCTCCAGCTTTTGGATGAATAGTTACTTTGCGGGCTACCCATGTGAAAAACAAAATTAAAATAACAGTGACTGCCCAACCATAAAGTATGGAATTGGTTATTTGCAGTCCTGCAATTTCGATGCCTCTAGCCGGCGCAACATGTACGCTTGGTCCTTCTGCAAAGCTAGTCACTAAATTGCTTATCATTTATTTTTTCCTTTTTTGGATTCTTGGGTTAAGGGCTTTATGAGCTTAATTTGTCGCCAAACAATAAAACTCATGCCGATTAGCGCCAAAACAAACCCTATTCCAAAAAACAAATAACCAGTGCTGAATTTTTGGTCGATATAATGACCGCCTAACAGCGGAACTAGCACTACAACAGCTAACTGCCAACTCATGTTCATGGTAGTCACAATAAATTGGTTTTTTGCTTGCAT
Source organism: bacterium (assembly GCA_010027485.1). Lineage (GTDB taxonomy): Bacteria > Patescibacteriota > Saccharimonadia > Saccharimonadales > UBA4665 > RGVC01. The sequence continues at coordinate 18,923 of RGVC01000007.1, forward strand.
GCTTAACTCAAAATCAGACATTTGACTTTTAGAGTTAGCGCTCGAAGCCGCTACTTTGTTGGTTTTGCTCATTATTTATAATAATAACAGATATAAACGCTATGTTGCAAAAAATATATGGCCTTAAAAAAGCTAAGTTTGCCTGTGTGACCATAAAAAGCTAAACTAGAGATATGTCTAAAGCAAAAGTAATCGTTTATTCAGCAACTTGGTGTGCTTTTTGTCATGCTGCCAAAGACTACTTTGATAAAATAGGCGTAAAGTATACCGACAAAGACGTAGAAGCCGACCCCAAATCAGCCAACGAATGTGTAGAAAAATCTGGCCAGCGCGGAATTCCTGTTATTGATATTGACGGCGACATAATTGTTGGATTTGATCGTCCTAAAATTGATGCGTCTTTAAAAGAACATGGACTAATAAAATCTTAATATGGCTTTTGAAGATTATCAGACTAAAGAATCTGTAGTTATTGTCTACACCGGAGACAACAAAGGCAAAACAACAGCGTCTCTTGGCCTGATGGTCAGAGCGCTCGGTAATCGCTGGAATGTAGCCTTCATACAATTCATAAAATATTGGGGCGTTAGCGAACATGTATTTATTAGAGACATCAAGCCAATTTATAAAGACCAGATTTATTTTTACAAAGGCGGAAAAGGCTTTTATAAAGCCGGTGAACTAAGCGAACAGCATGTATCCGAAAAACAACATCTTGATGCTGCTTTGGATACTTTCGAAAAAGCACTCAAAGTAGCATCTAGTGGCAAATACGATTTAGTTATCTGTGATGAAATCAACAATGCCGTAAACGATGGCCTACTAACTAAAGACCATTTAAAAGAATTAATTGCTAAGCGTTCGCCAAAGACAAGTTTATGTTTTACCGGTCGCAATTTTCCGAAATCTTTACTCAAAGAAGTCGACATCGCAACTGAAATGAAAAAAATTAAGCATCATTTTGATGACAAATTCTTAGCCAACAAAGGTATTGATTTTTAAAAACTTTTCGTATTAAATATTCGGATGAATATTCATGCTTTCAGAGGTGAGATTAAACATGCTCAAGCTCATCCGTGCATTCTTGCTGCAATTAATGGCGACCCAAAAGGCGCTAAAATAGTAACTCCGATGCTCAACAACAAATGCGTCACTCCTAATGATAAGTTCAATGCTGTAACTACTGCGATGCAGCTCATTAGGTTCAAACCTGATCGTGAATTGATCAAAAAGCCTATTGTTGAAGAATATGAATCCGGTTCCCTGGAAGACATATTGGTTAATATACTTAACGACACCATAAAACGTCAGCCATCAGATGAATATGTATATACCTCAAAGCAACCAAGACCTCTATTCAACGACGAGGCTCGTCATTACTGCCACGAAGCAGAAATTGGATTTATAAATAGCGTCCTCAATCAAAATGGATCACGCAATAAAATATATGTCGACGACAACGGCAACTCTGTTTTCTTTAGAAAATTTTTCCCTAGGGGAGTCGATAGCGCGCTTGCCATGCAACCAGTTAACTTTGGAGGAATAGAACTACCACCCGGCACCATTGTTGATCTCAAAGAATATAGAGGTTCAAAAAGTCTACCAAATAGTGGAGTGATGGTTGTTAAAGACATAAAAGATCGCAATTTAACAGCAGCTTATCCTCTCAGATTATCAAGCTTTGCGCTAAATGATAAAGATCGCTATGAAACTTTTGGTAATTATAACCAAAGAGGCAATCGGCTTAGTGATTTCGAGTGTCAAGCAAAAATAGAAAACATCAACAATCTATTGCCAGGGCCAGCTGAGATTTTAGCCTGCATGAGTGTTCAACAGGCAGTATCAGAAATTAGCTACGCTACCTAATAAGATTTGCTAAAATGAAGCTATGAATAGACCCAAGCTATACTTTTTTATTGGCTACCCAGGAGCGGGCAAGACGACAATTTCTGAAATAATTCATAAAAAAACTGGCGCCAAGCACATCTGGGCAGATTTCGAACGCAATCGCTTATTCAAAAATCCTGATCACAGTGAAGAAGAAAGTCAGCAGTTATATAGTCAGCTTGATCGAGCTGCCGAATATCTACTACAAAACGGTAAGAGTGTAATATACGATACCAACTTCAACTTCCTGGCCGACAGGCAAGCAAAACGCGATATGGCTGCTAGGCATGGAGCCGAAGAGGTTTTAATCTGGGTTACTACACCAATTGGTGAATCAAAAAAAAGAGCTGTCCATCCATCCAAAACAAGAAATGGTTATGATTTTCATATGACCTCAAAACAATTCGATCATATTGCAGCTAAACTGCAACCACCCTCTAAAAATGAAAAATATATTAAAATAGACGGAACCAAAATTGACGAAAAGCAAGTATCAGTGCTTTTAAATATATAATGAGCATTTCAAAAAAGCCGCCTAAATTAATCTCACTAATTACATTAATAATCATTATCTTTGTGTTGTCAGCAGTATCGAATCAGTTTAACGACATTGGCCAAAAAACTAGCTCCATCAACCCTGGCTACTATACAGTCGACCGATTCGTTGACGGCGACACTATTTCAGTGAACATGAATGGCAAAAGTGAAAAAATACGATTTATAGGTGTTGACACCCCCGAAACTCACAAACCCAATACTCCTGTTCAATGCTATGGTCCAGCGGCCGCAGCTTTCACTAAAAATACAATTGGTAAACAAAAGGTCAGACTGGAAGCCGACTCCCTGAGCACCAACCGCGACAAGTATGGCCGACTACTTAGGTATGTGTACTTATCAGACGGCACCAACTTAAACGCCAAACTCATCCAAACTGGCAATGGCTTTTACTATCCGTATTTCCAATTCGAAAAGAAAGAAGAATTTGCCAAATTACAAAACCAAGCCAAATCAGGCAACAAAGGCCTGTGGGGCAATTGCGCTCCAACCCAAAATAGCCGAGGTGGCTACACCTCGAACCCCATGTAACTACAAAATATTGGAAGTAGGGTCAATGCGCTGGGCCGTGTAGCTATCAGGGTTAAACAGCCGATTAACAGCTCTCATTGGCAAAAAACTGATTAAACCTAGAGCAACTAGGGCATAAATGGGCAGATAACGATATTTTCCATGTATTTGATATGTATTTGGTAGGGCGATTATATAATTTTTAAAAGAACTAAAATCGGTTTGAAAACGCCTAGAGGACACGCACACCACTAATGAGGGGCTAAAATCTACCTTAAAGTTGTGATTCTGCAAATGAAGGGCTAAATCAATGTCCTCATGAATACCAGCCTGGTGGCAAATTTCGCTAGCAACTTCCTGCCAAGCAGATTTACGAACAGCCATATTGCAACCTTGTAAAAATGTTTGGTTACCCATAACGCGGTGTAGGCTTTTACGAATTATTAAATCGGCATCATCGATT
>RGVC01000061.1 GCA_010027485.1 bacterium
TTGTATATACTTTCACTCCGAGTTTTTTCATTCTTCTGGTTATTTTTCTAGAAACTGCTGGAGTAAAGCTAGGTAATAGCCGAGGCGCAGCTTCAACTAAATCAACATGTACATTTCTGGCAGGTAATCCGTGACGTTTCATAACATGTCTTATGTAGTCGGGCAATGTACCGGCTAGTTCAATACCTGAAGGACCAGCGCCAATTACAACGTAATTTGGATCAGGTTTATGTGTTTGAGAGAGTTGATCATGAATATGTTTTTTGAGTCTAGCGGCTTCGGACTGGCTTTTTATGGAATATGAGTATTCTTCCATGCCATCGATATTAAAATAATTTGCTACAACACCTAGTGATAGTACTAGTGTGTCGTATTCTAGAACTTGCCCGTCTTTGGTAGTTATTGTTCTATTTGTTCTATCAAGCTTAACTGCCAGGCCTTTTTTGATACTGAGATTATATTTTTCAAAAATAACTGAAAACGGTATGCTAGAATTGACTCGGCTGCCTCCTGTAGCGGTGTGAAATAGAGTTGGATAGTATCTCAGCTCGCTGCCATCTGATAGTAGAGTTACACTTACTTGATGGTCTTTAGACAGATCTTGAGCGGCTTTTACGCCACCAAACCCACCACCTACAACTAATACTTTATGTTTTACTGACATCTTGCTTATGATTATACATTTTTATGTCAGATTGCTCCAGGTACTTGCATAAAACACTCCAAAAGCCTTAAGCTTATAACTAATGGAAGATATTAAAAATCTGCTGACCAAAGCAAAATTCAGCGGAGAAATAGACAACAGCGCTACGGCTCTTGATTTTTATAGTCATGATGCCTCTATGTTCGAGATTAGGCCGACGCTAGTCATTAAGCCGAAAAACACCAGTGATGTTGAAATCGCTGTTAAGCTTATTGATCAACAAAAAAATAATAACAAGAAATTGAGCTTAACTGCCCGCTCTGCAGGTACCTGCATGTCAGGTGGCGCAATCAATGATTCGGTCATTATTGATTTTTTGGAGCATTTTAAAAGCATTGGGCCGATAACTTCTACTTCTGCTCAGGTACAACCAGGCGTTTTTTATAGAGATTTTGATAAAGAAACTTTAAAACATAAATTAATGATGCCGTCCTACCCTGCTTCTAGAGACCTAGCAAGCGTTGGTGGCATGGTTAACAACAATGCCGGTGGAGAGAAGTCATTAGAATACGGTAAAACCGAAAATTTCGTAGAAGAATTAGAATTTGTATTCGCCGATGGTATTGCTCGCAAGGTCAAGCCCTTGAATAAAAACGAACTACACAAAAAGATTTCCCAAAAAGATTTTGAAGGCCAGGTGTATAAGCAGCTTTATGAATTGGTAGACAAGAATTATGAAACGATTAAGGCTGCTAAACCTCACGTTACTAAAAACTCAACAGGTTTAAATCTTTGGGATTTATGGGACCGTGACACAGAAATATTTGACCTTACTAAACTGATAGTTGGCGCCCAAGGAACTTTAGGCTTAGTTACAGATATAAAATTCAAGGTCGTTCCAACCAAGGCACATTCTGGTTTATTGATTCTTTTCCTCAAAAACACCAAAGATCTCGGTGAAATTATTCCTAAAGTTTTGGAATACAAGCCAGCAACCTTTGAATCATTTGACGATAAAACACTTTGGCTTGCAATTAGGTTCATGCCTAGTTTTTTGAAATTCTTAGGTTGGAAACGATTCATTCATCTATTGTTTTCTTTACTTCCCGATGGTGTGCAATTTTTGAGAGGCACCCCTAAGCTTGTTTTGATGGTTGAATTTAACGGTCAAACCGAGAAAGATGTAAGAGATAAAGTAGCCAGCCTCCACACAGAACTGAAGAAATACCGAGCCCGTTATGAAATCAATGGTTTTGAAGAAACACCTACCGAAGGTAAATCAGAAAAATTCTGGA
>RGVC01000062.1 GCA_010027485.1 bacterium
TGAGGGACGTGTGATTGATGTATCGCGCAAAGTTGCTCAATTACTTGGTTTTTATCATAAGGGAACCGCGAAAGTTCATGTGAAAACAGTTATGCCTGATACAATCATGTTGGCGCGAGGGCATTTGGATGATGAAGCCATGCAGTTGGCAGAAGTTTCAACAGGGGAAGCTGCTGCTTTTATTCTGCCACCTGTTACTTCCTTTTCTACCCCACAATTAAAAACGACAGGAAAACAAAAGGATCAGGAGATCTATCTTGCTTCTTCTTCTCCGTATGAAGCTGATTCCGCCGTTTTACAAAAGAAGATAGAAGAGATCAGTGCGATTTATGAGCCTGATTCAGCAATTTTGCAAAGAAAGATAGAAGAAGCCAGCACTATGGATGCTCCTTCTGTCTCTCCTGTCCGTGTTTCGGTGAGACCCGTTAAAAAGTCTCCTATGCCTGTCAGAACAGTAACTCCACAGATTGTGAACGATATATTTAGTGGGCCAAACATAACTACTTGGGGTGCATACTCGCCAGTGTTCAATGCATCTAGTTACCAGAAACTTCGTCTAACTTGGTTTTTTTCAACACCATCAGCTAGTTTCTCGGTACAGGTAAGCAATAACCAAGCGACATGGACTACATTTAAACAAGGACAAAATAGTGGTTCAGCTGATTTAATATTATATGCCCCATATGTAAGAGTTTTCTTGACTAGTGGGTCTTGCGTTTCTGGATATTGCGAAACTCCTACACCTACATGGGCGCAACCATACTCGGTAACCATTAAAGGTTTCTTCTCAAACTAAAACAGTTAATCACTACAATTAATTTAACAGTTCAAAAACGTATTTTCTTTAATGCTCTATCGTTTTTTCTACAAGAAGGGCACCATGTGCCTTTTTTTACGCTGTAAGGTGTTGCTTCCCAGCTGTGTCCCTTTGCACACTGCCATAATAGTTTGTTTTTGCTGCCTACGTATGCCACTGATAGTAACGTTCCGCCACGACTGTTTGCTAATTCGCGTAATTTTGCCATGACCGATCGTAGACTATATAAATCTATATTTTTTATGTCTACGTTACTGTCTCTAGGGATTGTAATATTTAATTTTGCAGCTTCATTTCTAATAAACAATTCTAAATTTTCAATAGGCAAAAGTCTCGGAACCTCAGGTATGATAAAAAGTTTTATTCCTAATTGTTTACACCTTTTTAACTTAAGATTATCTCTAGCTCTAATTTTATCTAGATAGTTTTTTGTTTTATGATATATATCTCCATCATAATGATGAACGCCCTGATGCTCAAAAGCTATTTTAAGTGTTTCATTATATCCATCAAGTTCAAGCCTAGCTTGTCCTTCACCAGCTAACCAAATCGGCCTTATTTTCGTAAATTTATCTTCAAACATGATTTCAAAAAAGGCTCTGCAGATATTTTCGCCAATACTTTCTTTACACTTAGGGCACCAGCTTTGTTGTTGTTTTATGCTGTTTGGAACTGCCCACCAAATATGCCCATCAGCGCATTGCCATTTTAATTTTTTATTATTTGAAATATATTCCTCTGATAAACATTTACCGCCACGTTCTGATGCTATTTGTTTCATTTCTTGAATAGTTAATGGAAGATAGTTAGCGCACACAGGACACCATGTTGCGTTTTTTACACTACCTGGAGTTGCATCCCAAGCATGCCCATCAGCGCATTGCCATTTTAATTTTTCATTTGCTCCCAAATATACAGCGGATAAGCACTTGCCACCTTTTTTAGTAGCAATTTGGCACATCTCTTCAAGCGTTTGTGGCATACGATTAGTACAATATGGACACCAGTTACCTTTACGAATATTATTCGGGAGTCCGCTCCAAGTATGTCCATCAGCGCATTGCCATTTTAATTTT
>RGVC01000063.1 GCA_010027485.1 bacterium
ACAACTACCCATGAATATTTGAGTGGCCCCAAATATTCCAATAAAAGGGGGATTGACAAAATCTGCACCAAAGCAGTAATCACCCTTGAACCCCATGCAGAACCCATAACATAATATGTTGCTGGGATTTTTACTAATGCATTAAAAATTTGACTTGACCCAATTAACTGTTTTTTCTACTCCAATTTTTGCACTTACTTTTGGCTGCCACCCTAAGTATTTTGAAGCTTTTTCGATATTTGCAATAAATACTTTTTGATCGCTTTCACGCACAGGAATTTTCTTATACTGAAGAACTGTTTTTAGTTGGGCATTTAGTAAATCGAATAATTCCAGCAGAGACAAACTATTTGTTAACCCACCCCCAATATTAAATGCGTGACCTTTTGCAGTATCTATATTTTCAATAGCCAAAAAATAGAGGCGCTTCATATCATCTGCATGCAAAACGTCCCGCACCTGCTTTCCATTACCAGAGATTGTGAACTCAGTTAACAAAATTCCAGCCTGAGACTCGACAGCTTTTTGACAAAACCAACCTACCCAACCTTGATCATAAGTAGCAAATTGTCGCCCTCCATACATTGAAGAATGTCGAAACACTACAGTCCTCAATCCAAAGATGCGCGCATAGTCAAGCATATATTGATCTGCCGCCCCCTTGGAGCAACCATAAGGCGAGTGGAACTCTAATTGAGTTTGCTCATCAAATCCATTTGGTTTTTCAACACATTGATAACGAGTTTCCGTTTCTGCATATGAGTACTGTTCTAAATCGCCATAGACCTTGTTTGTTGATGAGTACACAATAGATGCATTTGGACAATATTGACGCACTGCCTCAAGTAAATTTAAAGTACCAAGTACATTAACCTCAAAATCCATTCTTGGATTGGCTATTGAAGTTGTCATGGCCACTTGACCAGCCAAATGAAAGATAGCATCCGGCTTTAAGGTCTGAATTATTCTCGTGATGTCATTCTGATTACGAATATCGCCATGTACAAATTGAAAATTTCCCTGAGATTGAAGCCACGTCAGATTCTCTCTTGATCCATTTCTATACAAACTATCAAAGACAACCAACTCATCACCACGAGCAAGAGCATCAGAAGCGAGGTTGCTACCAAGAAAGCCGCAGCCACCAGTAATTAATAATTTCATCTTATTGCATCCATTTCAATTATTTTCTCTATTCCAGCTTTAATATCAAACTTTGGAATCCACCCTAATCTTTTTAAAGCCTCTACATTAGCAATGATGCACATCGAATCATGTTCTCGATAAGGTATTTGGCCAAATAAAAGCTCTGTTTTTGAGTCTGTTAATTTGTGCGCAGCTTCCACAAAATCTCTTAAACGCGGAGCGGTCCCTGAGCCCAATTCAAATTGATGTATTCCATCCAATTTAGCCAGATTTTCTAGGATCTTTACATAGGCATCTACTACATCGTCTATATAAATAAAGTCTCTTTTCTGCTCACCCAAAGTTAAAGGTAATGCTGGCACATTATTCTTGCAGGCATTTATCACGTAGGAAGTGAATTTAGAAGTATCATCCCCGGGACCATACATATGCTGAAGTTTGATATTAATAAATTGTATATTCTGATTTGACCCATTCGCGATATGAGAGCCCAATTCCTCAAATTGAATCTTTGTCAGCGCATACAAACTCACATCCTTAGATAAAACAGTCCCAGTATTGATAAAGGAAACTCTTTTCTCAAGCCCCTTGATGGCATTCAATAACGCTATGCCAAACCAAACATTAGAATCAACGATTTGAAGTGGCGACTCCC
>RGVC01000064.1 GCA_010027485.1 bacterium
TTGCAAGTGAATTGCAAGATCGATGTCTTCATGAATTCCGCAGTGGTGACACAATTCACCACGTACTTCTTGCCAGGCAGATTTCCTGACAGCCATATTACAACCCTGTAAAAATGTTTGGTTGCCCATGCTACGATTTAGAGTCAATCTAATTAACAAATCTACCTTATCCCCAAAGTCCCTATAACACCAGTCGCGGTACTGCATCGAACCTGAAACAGCACCAATCTCGTCATTTTCGAATATTTTTTGAAGTTTTATAGACCAATCTCTCGGCACAATAGTATCGGCATCAATCCTAGCTATTATATCGCCACTCGCCACATTGAAGCCCTTGTCTCTAGCGTGACTAACACCCTGATTTTTTTCAGAAATAACAGTTACAAAATTAAAAGAGCGGGCCAGCTCGAGACTATTGTCTAAAGAGTTATTATCGACCACTATTACTTCGTAGAGTGGTTCTTTTTGAAGTGCCAAAGCTTCAATACAAGCGTTAATAGTTTCGGCTTCGTTGTATACTGGAATTACAACCGAAATATTTAATTTTTGCTTTTTCATATGCCTAAACATTAGCGAAGCCTGCTAGTTAAAATAGCCCTAATATTGGCAGTAATAATGCTTGTAATGTTTGGTATTTCAATTTGGTACAAAACAAGTCAGGCGTCAAAACCTCTCAAACTGGGCGTTAGTTTTATTCCTAGCTACGCCACCAGTCTTGGTCTAGACCCTAAGCAAACCATGGACTCCTTGCTGGACATTAATATTAAACACTTTAGACTTACCAGCTATTGGAACGAGGGCGAACCCAAAGAAGGCCATTACGATTTTTCACAGTTAGATTGGCAATTTGAAAAAGCTGAAAAACATAATGCCAAAGTTATGCTTAGTCTTGGCCTTCGCCAACCTCGGTGGCCGGAATGTCATATGCCCCAGTGGGCAACTAATCAGCCGGCAGATCGCTGGCAACCACAGCTAGAAGACTATATTAAGGCCGTTGTGGAGCGCTATCAAGATTCTCCGGCCTTAGAAAGCTACCAATTAGAGAATGAATTTATGCTCAAAAACTTCGGTGAATGCAAAAACTTTGATATTCAACGCCTAAAAAATGAATATAAATTAGTCAAACAGACCGATCCAGACCATCCCATAATAATTACTCGTAGCGATAACTTCCCAATGCCAATGACTGGCCAGCCTCGCCCTGACATAGTAGGTTTTTCTGTGTATCGAAGGGTTTGGGACGGCACAATCACTAAACGCTATTTCACATATCCTATGCCAGCCTGGTATTTTGGCTATCAAGCCGGACTACAAAAAATCCTAACTGGCAAAGAATCTCAAATACATGAACTGCAAGCCGAAGCCTGGCCACCAAATGGTCAATCTATGCAACAAACTTCTGTAGCCGAACAAAACAAATCCCTCAGCCCAAACCGTCTTAAAGACCGCTTTGACTATGGCAGGGCTACTGGCATGCGAGAGATATATTTATGGGGCGGAGAATACTGGTACTACCGCAAAGAAATTCTAAAAGACCCGACTCTTTGGAATGTAGCCACAGAAGAATATAAAAACATACAATAAAATAATAATAACTATTTGTCACTTATTGTAATTTTCTCTATAATAAGAAGTTATGGGCAATAAAAAACCACCAAACCAGCCTAAATCTATTCAAAACCGCCGAGCACGCTTCGATTATGAACTCGGTGATTCATTAATAGTGGGCTTAGAATTATCTGGTGCCGAAGTAAAAAGCCTGAGAACAGG
>RGVC01000065.1 GCA_010027485.1 bacterium
CTGACCAAATAGCGTTACGCCTAGCCAGAGCCAGACACTAGTTTTGAGATTAGAATTTTGAAGTGCTGAGAATAAAAAGCCTATTACTCTTGCAGCAGCATAAGTGCTTAAAATAATTCCAGCAACATTCAATACGGTACCAATATGGTAGATAATCACTGATTTTTTTGAAATATGCCAAGACAATTTAATTGATTGACCCATTGTTTTGATAGCTTCAATAAAACTTAAGTCAGCTTTTTTGGTTGTTTTATCCATAATCATTTTATTTTAACAGATTAAAGGCCGTTTTTTGTCTGTAAGATATTTAGGGTGTTTGATATTGTAAAAAAATCAAAAATATATTATGATATTACTAATTAGTCAGTCTGGAGAATATTATGAGATTACCAAGAAAAGCCTTCCTTTATGCACTATATGTGATATTAGTATTATTAATTGCATCGGCTCTGTTTGTAGCCTTTAAACCCAACAAAAAAGCGCCTGGAGTAGCTACTCCTGCTCAAGGTATTGGTGAGCCCGCCAAAGACAAAGCCAAGGGTGGCTTGAGTGTGACCGAAGGTTCAAGTGGTCGTCTTGGCACCACTGCTAATCCAAATAACGTGTCAGCACCCAGCGGTTCCACAGGAACTTCAAGTACCAGCACGACAATTCCAAACACTACCAGCAATAAACCTGCTGGCAAGACTGCTCCAACCAGCTTAGCCAATACCGGACCAAGTGAAACTTTGGCTGTATTTGCAGCAAGTAGCACAATAGGTTTTGTGGCTTATCGCCGCCAACTTATTAAAAAAGCTATTTAGTTGTATTTCCCTCTTTTAAAACAGTTGAATTAACTATATAATTTAGTTAAAGCATAAACATTAAAAAGTGGGCACAACAATGATGAACAAAACAACCAAAGCGCCAATAGTGTCGCTGGACAATTTCAAGCGGACAAAAATCATTGCTACTGTTGGCCCGTCTACAAATAGCTATAAAGCCATTCTTGGTTTAATCAAGGCTGGTGCTAACGGCATTAGACTGAATTTTAGTCATGGTACTCACGATGAGCGAACTCAGCAGATTAAGTGGATCCGTGAAGCTAGTGAAAGCTGCGCAAAACCAGTGGCTATTATTCAAGATTTACAAGGGCCTAAAATACGATTAGGTGATTTTGAAGGAATTATAAATGTATCTAAGGGACAAACTGTGAGTTTTGCCTTGAATGCTGATTATGAAAAAACTGGGCATATCCCAACTCAATATGAGCTGGCCGACAAGGTTAAGCGTGGTGAGCGAATTTATTTGTATGACGGCAAAGTTTCGGCAACAGTTGTAAGCGTTGGCAAAGGAGTTGTTCATGTCGAAATTAAAAACGATGGCATTTTACTAAAGCGTAAGGGCATGAATTTGCCAGATACAGATTTTCATGGCGATATTATAACTGCCAAAGATCGAGCCGATTTAATCTACGGTGCAAGTCAGGACATTGATTACGTGGCACTGAGTTTTGTGCAAACTGGAGGTGATATTTTGGAGCTCAAAAAACTACTTAAGAACATGAATTCTCAGGCTCGGGTGATTGCCAAAATAGAAACTAAAGCGGCAGTGGAGCATTTAGAAGACATTATCGAAGCGAGTGATGGTATGATGATTGCTCGTGGCGATTTAGCACTCGAAACACCTCCAGAAAGCGTGCCAATTGTGCAACGCCAAATTATTACCATGGGAATTACTCATGCTAAACCGACTATAGTGG
>RGVC01000066.1 GCA_010027485.1 bacterium
TGCTGTGTCTACCAGCCAGAATTGCGATCCTTGATATTCGACCTTTCCGACTACTTTATTTCTTGTAGTGCCGGCTTCTTTTGCAACAATCGCTTGCTTGGCTCTTACCATACGATTAAAAAGCGAGCTTTTTCCTGCATTAGCTCGGCCAATTATTGCAACAGTAGGTAGTTTACTTGACATATTTGTATAATTATATCATATTAATCATTATTTGTAAGTTTAAATTCCTCGTAGGTACCTGATTTTAAGTCATTTAGTAAGTAGGGTCCAAATCCAGTTCTGTGTAGTTTAGTAACTTTATAACCTAAAGCCTGAAATGTTCGTCTGATTTGACGGTTTCTACCCTCACTCATGCTAACCTTCCAAGTTTTAGGAGAGTCCTTAATCTTTTCGAGCTGAAATTTGCTCAAACCATCAGTTAAGCTTATACCGTAATCTACGATCATCTGATGATGAAGTGGTTCTAGTGGTTTATCTAGATTCACCACATAGGTTTTGTTTTTAAGAAATTTAGGATGAGTCATGGAGTGCGCAAAATTACCATCATTGGTCAAAATTAACAGTCCACTACTATCCTTATCTAGCCGACCAACTGTTTTGTATTGTTGAAAGTCCGTTGGTAGCAAACTGTAAATCGTTGGGTTTTGTCCCTGAGATTTCCTCGAGCAAACATAGCCCACGGGTTTATGTAATAAAAAATATCTATAAATTGCATTTTTTGTGATTTGCTGTCCAGAAACAGTAACTATGTCAGAATCGATAATTTTTTGACCTAATTCGGCTTGGCGGTCGTTTACTTTGACTGAACTATTTCTAATCATTTCATCGGCATCGCGACGTGAAATTCCTAGCCTGGCTGCTAGAAATTTATTTAACCTCTCCGATACAAATCGCATCTTAGATTGATGTCGGACTAGATTGAGGTGAGCTACTTGATTCAGGTGAAGCCGAAGGAGGTGTTTGCTGAGGAACATTTAATTCGGATGTCTGTTTAAGCTCTTGGTTCATTAAATCGGCTATATTAACAGAAGGTACTTGACTTGGCATTGGTTCTATGACTTTATCTCCCAATAATGGCGTAGATGTTGTAGCAGGTGTTTTTTGATCCATGTCATTTAAATTAGTGGATTCGGTGCTTTGAGGTATGTCTAGTATTGAAGTATCTTGAAATTGAGAGCTTGTACTTAACGAATTCATAGCATAAGCACTCTGAGGATTTAAGCTGTTTGATGCCACGGTTTGAATGTTGGATTCACTATTTTCTACAGAGCTACGAGTTGTTGATGAATCTTGAGAATTTGTGTTAGTTGCTAAAGAGCCTGAACTATTTGGTAGCGTTGAATTTTTGGACAAAGTATTATCTGCAAGTACTTCATGTACACATCTTACGACATCCTCGATACCAACCTGAGATTTAACTAAATATTTATTTGCTCCTAAGGCCTCACCTCTTGCTCTTTGCTCGTCGCTGGATAGTGCAGTCATCATTATAACCTTGATGTTTTTTGTTTCCGTGGTGCTTTTTAAGATGTCTAGCATATCAAATCCGCTTATTTTGGGCATCATAACATCACTAATTATCAAGTCGGGTCTTTCTTTAATTGCTACTGCGAGTGCTTCTTCGCCATCACCTGCGGTTACTATCTGATAGCCTTCAGCGCCAAGTCTGACTCCGTAGATTTCTCTTAGATTTTTATCATCTTCTACTAATAAAATCTTTGTCATAAATTTCCTTTTT
>RGVC01000067.1 GCA_010027485.1 bacterium
AATGATGACCATACACAAAAAGAAGTTTATTTTTAGAAGCATTCTTTGCTGGCAGATCCAACACTCTACCGCTCATTCCATCAATATGTATATTAGAAATGTATTTTTTAGGAATATCAATATTGTCCATACCGGTTAAGACCCTAAAATGCTTACTGACCTAGCGATAACCAACGCGAGGGTAAAAACCGATACTACAGATTGCCCAGCCATCAAGTATTTAGCCTGCCTTGTTATCGGTCTTGTATCTGCAGGCGCAAAATTTAATGCATTCGTAACTGATAAATACAAATAATCACCAAACTCAGGCGACCAGTTAGGGAATTCAGATTTCATGTCTTGTTGCGTAAATTGAAAATCTTTATCATGTTTTGACCATCTTTTACCGCTTAGTCCTGGGCTATCAATTTCCCAGTACCACAAGCAGAAGACGATTATATTAGTAAAGAAAATAACAACGGCTGAAGCGAGTAACTGTTTACCGTCAGTTATCTTGTTTTCCACAATTAATGCCTTCAAGACAGCAGACAGAGCAATAATATTAGCTACAGTCAGAATAGCCAAAAACACCACTGACACATTATGATCTAATGCTCGAGCTTGGCTCTTACGAGAAGTGGCCAACAAGCCCAAAACGGCTGCCAAAAATACTTCGACTGCAATTATCGTGTAATGTGCCTGAGGTAACAAAGAATTACTTATTCTTGCAGCAACTACCTGAAGAGCTATTGCAATAAATAGGGTTGCCTGGGCCTGTATTAATTCAGAATTTTTTATTCTACGATGCATAATTGTTAATTTTACGCGTCAATGACATATTTTGCTATAGTATTAATATGCATAATTTAGATATAAACAATGCGCAGAAAAAAGCTCTAGGCGTAACTCTAGCAATAATGCTCGTGATAGGATTTTTCTTCCTGAAACCTTATTTCACGATTATTATTTTCGCTGGTATCATTGCTTTCTTGTACGGACCTTTTTATGATAAGCAGCTCAATCGAACTAGTAGCAAAGGCAAAGCCACCCGAAGAACCTTAGTTTATATCGCAATAAGCTTGATTATCCCGATTTCCATCATAATTTATGTTTGCTACTTACAGGCAAATCAAATAGCACATCAAACAAATTTCTCTAACCTCAGCGATACTACCTCGCAATTAGTTGGGAAAACTAATGACACCCTAGTAAAACTAAAAGTAGACTTCCGAATAGACTCTGAGCATATCCAAGCGGCAGCCGAAAAGGGCATCCGCAACTACGGCAGTAAAATAGTTTCATCAATACCGGGTCTATTTAGCAGTTTTGCTGAAGTATTTACGAAAGTAATCATATTCCTCTATGTTTTGATAGCCTTGCTGCAAAATCGTAAAAAACTAGGACATACTCTGCGCGAAATAAGTCCAGTTGGCTCAACTATAACTGAGACATATATCAAAAAGGCAGAATCCATGACTAAAGGCATGGTAAAAGGACAATTTATAATAGCCTTTCTTCAAGGTTTAACAGACGCCAGCCTACTTGCTATTGCTGGACTACCTCACCTATTCTTTTTCTTCTTGATATTCTTGACCGCAATATCAATCATTCCACTCGGTGGAGGAATAGTAGCGATTCCAATAGGCGTAATCATGATTGCAACTGGTCATGTGTGGCAAGGCTTGCTAGTAATAATAGGCCACATAGTGATCGTTACTAACATCGACAAC
>RGVC01000068.1 GCA_010027485.1 bacterium
CTTTCTGGTGCTGG
Organism: bacterium; assembly: GCA_010027485.1. Classification (GTDB taxonomy): domain Bacteria; phylum Patescibacteriota; class Saccharimonadia; order Saccharimonadales; family UBA4665; genus RGVC01. The sequence continues at coordinate 15 of RGVC01000068.1, forward strand.
TCCTTGCTCTCTACGATTTTCGCTCATATGTCTCCTCTTCAATAAAACACAATTTAAAAATATAACTTCACCCTAAAGGAATTTGTTATTTTTTATTGTTTTAAATATAACACAAGAATTCGTAAAAGTCAATAATGTGTGCTAGTAACATACATGAGCATTATGTACTCTGTTAAAAGATACAAAAAATGTGTCAAATATGGTCTTTTTGAGCTCTATGCTGTAAGATTTTGTACGTAATTATCAAAAATTAGGATAAATACTCTATTTGGGGTTTCTTCTTTTCAAAATTAGGGGGTACGGCTAGCTTATTTTTGCTGAACATAAACCCAAAAGTCGATCCTTTGTTCTCTTTGCTGTCAAAGATTACCGCCCCGCCTTGAGCTATGATTACTTTTTTGGCCATGAATAGACCTAGTCCAGTGCCATCAGGTCGAGCCTTTCTGGCGTTTACGGCACGGTAAAATTTAGTGAACAGATGATGCTGTTCGCTCTTTGGCACACCGATGCCTTCATCTATTACCCTGAATTCGATGGTACTTTTATTTTCAGTAAGTTCAATTGATATATTTTTGCCGGCAGGAGTGTAGTAAATGGCGTTATCTACGAAGTTCATTATGATTTGCCTAGTCTTGGCGTTATCTAGCATTATGGAAGTAATTTTATCTGGTTTTTTAAAACTTAACTTCAACGATTTAGAGGCAGCTGCAAATTCTAGTTGCTCCATTTCTTCGGCGATTAACTTAACTAGATCTACCGGTTCGGCATCTATCACAAATTTGCCTGTTCTTAGCCTAGAAACATTCAGTAAGTCAGCGATTATATAAATCATGTGTTGTGTGCTGTATGACGACTGAGTGAGAAGTTTACGCTGAACATCTGTGACATCTCCGGCATCACCATCTAGTACCATCGAAATATTACCCTTTATAGCGGTCAGTGGAGTGCGTAATTGGTGGCTAGCCATACTCACAAAGTCATCTTTTGCTTCGTCCAAGGCTACTAGTTTATTGTTCGACTCCTTAAGCTGTTTTAATACATTTTGGTTTTGTTCAAAAAGCAGTTTGTTGTCTAGTGCAACGCCGATACTGTCACCTAAACTGTCTAGTAAAACAGTATCTGATTCACTAATCTCCTCTTTATCAACTAAAAAGCCAACTACTAAAAGTCCGACTATCCGACGTCTAACTCTCAATTTTACGATTAAAGCAGACTTAATCGGTACAGACTGAAAAATACGCTCTACATCTGTTGTTTTGAGGTGTAAATTTTCTGAAATCTGTGATGGCTTAACATCTTTCATGGAAATTGTGCTTGTAACTGCTGGATTTTCAAGCCAATCCTGATATGTTTTCAAATGAATTGGTAAATTTAAGACATCAGGTTTATTGCCACCGATCCAGTCCTTGCCGCTCCAGCCGAAAAGCCTCATTTCGTCTTCTGAGTTGCTAGCACGGGTTAGCAACCCCACAAACGGATAGTCTGTTGCCTGGGCAATCGCATCTGTAATATGCTGACAAACCACTTTCAAGGAAGCGTGGGATTCTAGCACCAAGGCATCGATTGTTTTTAGTAGCGAAAGGGTTTTATTGGTTTCAGCTAACTCGCGATTTCGGGCATACATTTGCTGGGATACATTGGCATACATGTCCTGCAACTTCTTCTT
>RGVC01000069.1 GCA_010027485.1 bacterium
GGCCGTAAAAAATCCAGGATTTAGTTTTATTATTTTTCTTGCGCCACTTATATTCGTATTGCTGCATAGTTTTAAACTATTTGGAAAAAAGCACACATTTGTTATATTTGGCATAATTATAGTAGTCTCGTTCATTTCTGAGTATCTCGGTGTGCATACCGGCCGCGTTTTTGGGCCTTACTACTACAACCCAAGTTCAAAAGTTAACGGTTTTTTGTGGGGTGGCGTACCGCCGCTGGTAACCTTTAGTTACATATCAATGGGGTACTGCTCCTATGTATTATCTAGGATCATTTTCGGCAAACTCGGTAAGCTTACCGGTGCTGCTATTGCTGGAGTGCCGATTGTTGCCGCTATGATAATGACAATGTGGGATATGAGTTTTGATCCAATTGCTTCCTATGTAAATAAAATCTACACATGGTACGAAGGTGGAGCATATTTTGGTGTACCTTTCCGTAATTTTACGGGTTGGTTCCTTGAAACTTTAATATTCTTTTTGATTATCGGACTATATCTAAAAATCTTTGCAAAAGCCAAAGACTATCTAGCAAAACCAAGCAGATTATTTCTAGCAGAAGTTATTTTCTTGGTAGCTGCCAACGCTTTTGGTACCATATCGCACGAGTTTCGTCACCCCACCATGGTTCAGCAGTCCATGGCTATCGTCGCTCTATTCGGACTTGGTATGCCCGTAGTTATAGCCACCTTCCGTTTACTCGAAACTAAAAAATAAAAAATAGAAAAAGCATCCTCTAATATAGATTGAGATAATAACTTAATTGACTTTACCGGCTAAATTGATGAAAATACACATATAATTATTTAAATTTCAAAGAATGACAAATCAAGCAGACATCCAACCGAAGAAAATGGGAAGCTTTAAGCGTAGCCTGGAGCTTACAAAAAGTTCTTGGCAAGTACTCAGGCTAGAGAAAAACTTTTTATCAATTCCATTAGTAGGTATTCTGCTAGAAGTTTTATTGTTAGCACTTGCGGCTCTTATTTTAGCTGGCATAGCTTTCGGAATTCTTGCACTAAACGGTCATAATACTAAATTTTTGATTGATCCCCATAACCAAGAACAAGCAAAGGTAGCGTGGCAAATAATAGGCTATCTAATATTTTTTGTATTACTTCTCATAACATTTTTTGTTTACAGCTTAGTCTATGGCTCTATTGTTCATGGAGCCTCTGAAAGATTTAAGGGTAATGACCCAACTCTTAAAAGCTGTTTCGCTGCCGCTTACAAGAAGAAAAGACCTTTATTCTTATTTAGTCTTTTTTCTGCAACTATCGGAACAATACTGCAGTTTTTTGAAGACAGAAACAATTGGGCAGTTGATATTGCGGTAGGCATTATCGGCGCCGCCTGGTCACTTGGAAGTCTGTTTGCCGTACCATCTATAATGGCGAGCGAAAAACCCATTGGACCTATCGATGCAACAAAAGATTCAGTAAAATTAGTTAAGAAAGTCTGGGGCGAAACTATATTGGTTAATGGTGGAGTAGGGGGTTCAGGAGCATTGGTATGGTCAGCCTATAGTTTATTTTTGACAGGTATTGCGCTAATTTTTGGCTATTTTGGTCTTAATAATAAATATTTTCTAATTCTGCTATTTTTATTTATTGCGGGAACATTTATTATTG
>RGVC01000070.1 GCA_010027485.1 bacterium
ATATTTTGTAAAATCAGATTTAGTTATATCAGTAAAACATTCAGCCTCAGGCCAATAGTGGTGTAGTACCTTTTGGCCAAACTCATTCCATTCACAGTGAAATTTATTCTCCCAACCCATCCAATCTGCCGCTAGATCAAAACCACCTATACCACTAAATAGGCTACCATGTGTTAATTTTCTCATACGGCAAATATAGTAAAAAAATCTTTATTGCATTTTTTTTGCATTTTTTTTGCATTTGTGTTGCATAATTGAAAAATCCGTTTTAGTATTGCATCACTAAACCGCGACACAAAATGAACGAACTAATTATCCTAAGCTACTTTTTAGTAGCAATGATCCCAGTAACAGCCATCGCCTGGCTCGTAGAAAACAAATTAAAAGATTTTAACAATGACTAAGACTAGAAACGAAGCAATCCGTTTGGTAAACCATTTTACATTAAATGGATTTATGACAGATGAAAAAAGCTCCGAGCAAATGGTAGCCTTTGCCAAGTTCGCAGCCATTCAGCACATTACCGAGATTATGTCTCCTAAGCTGGAGCCTGAGGTAATCGTAGAATACATGGCCATCGTAGCCGAAATCTCTAAACTAGAAATTTCCTATCCACTATGATACAAGACATGATCACCATTATAGAGGATCAGATAGATAAAATTCTAGAGACGATAAAAGATCCGGATAGCAATCTAACAGATCACGAAATTCGCGCACGTAAAAAACTCGCCAGAGACTTATACTTTTCAATTCAATACTATGACCTCAGAAACCACCAATAACCCGATTTATCATCGTCACCGCTTCGCATGCCCCAGGGCTGTAGCCAAAAAGCTAGAAGCCTATGACGGCGGACTTTTAGAGTCCAGTTGCAAAATTATTCAGGACGTAAACCCGGACAGCCCAAACGTACTGGTACAATTTAGTACCTCGCAGTGCGCTAAGCAAACGGTAATACAACGCCTTGCCACTTTCATTATTTATGCGATAAACCCATGAATCCTAAAAAAAAGCAAACCCCACTAGAATTATTACACCAGGCTTATAAAGACTCGCCAAACGCTGTAGACTTTTGTAACTGGTATTCACTAAACAGAATCGCACTAAAAGACGCCGAGCGCCAACTGATCATAGAAACCTATGACGCAGCGATTGAGGATGCAGAGATGGATCTAGAGCGCGTATTTAACGGCGTAGAGTATTGGACGATATTTTATAAAAAACCATGAGTAGTCAAGACGAAAAATATGCACTGTGTTATCATGCCACAAAAAAAGCCATGATGAATACCTACGAGGATCTAGTAGGTATTATCCAAAAAGGAAACCCTCACAACTTACCGGATCCTAAATTACAGCTCCAGTTCCTATCAGGATGGATGCAAGTAATACAAGGGATTGAGGACAGCTACAACGTAGACGGTAGAGATAAAATTAAAACCATAATAAACTAAAATAATGGAACAAAACAACCAACAATTAGCCCGCGTTAATGATGTTAACGCCGCTATCACGCCCGAAATGCTAGAAGCTAGCGCCAACCTAACCAAGCTAAAAGCTGCAATCAATTTAAGCCCTGAGTACATCGAGCTAGTAAAAGCCGGTGAGTCATTCAGAGGTATTTTCTGGGGCTTTACTGAAATCCAAG
>RGVC01000008.1 GCA_010027485.1 bacterium
TAGACCTGCTATAATTTATAGCAACTAAAGGGGTGGGATGTTTAGTAAAAAAACTATTCGGGACATAGACCTAAAGCGTAAAACAGTTCTCTTAAGAGCCGATTTTAATGTGCCAGTTAAAGACGGTAAAATAACAGATGATTATCGCATAAAACAAGCTTTACCGACCATCAACTTTTTATTAGCTCATTCCAAAAGACTGATTATTTGTTCGCACCTTGGTCGTCCGAAAGGTCCTGACGATAGTAGTGCCAGTTTGTTTCCAGTAGCCAAAAGATTACAGCAATTAATTGATCGACCGGTTGGTTTTGCAACTGATAGTGTTGGTGAGTCGGCCGATAAAGCCGTCAAAGACTTGCAAAAAGGTCATGTGCTACTACTAGAAAACCTCAGATTTTATTCTGAAGAAGAAAATAACGACCATGAGTTTGCTAAAAAACTAGCTAGTTATGCCGATGTTTTTGTGCAAGACGGATTTGGTGTGGTGCATAGAGCACACGCCAGCACTGATGCAATTGCTCATTACTTGCCAAGCGTGTCTGGATTTTTGTTAGAAAAAGAAGTCGATACTATAACCAATGTCATGCATCAGCCTAAGCGCCCGCTAATGGCAATTATTGGCGGGGCAAAAATAGCCGATAAGATTGATGTGCTACATAAATTTATTGAAATTGCTGATTTTGTAGCCGTTGGTGGTGGCATGGCCAACACCTTTTTAGCCGGCAAAGGCTTAAACGTTGAAGAGAGTTTATATGATAGAGCTGATGTTCCAGTGGCTAGAGACATAATGCGAAAAGCTGCTCGCGAAGCTCGTAAAAGGCCGTTTATTTTCAGCATTCCAGTAGATGGTGTTGTATCTAAAAAAGTCGATAAATTTTCTAAAACGCGAATCGTAGACTGGGGCGCCCATGTAATTGCCGATATTGAGCATTATCCAAGGCGCGTTCCAAAGACTGCCACTAGACTACTAGACGATGAAAGAATTTTAGATATTGGACCGTTCTCTGGATCGTTCATAGCTGGCGGAGTGCAGCTGGCTAACACTGTTATTTGGAATGGCTCCATGGGTGTTACCGAAATAGACGGCACCCAGGGCCCTATCGGACCATACTCGCAGGGTACCAATATAATCGTTGAAGCTATGATTGGTGAATTTGGCAATAAACCATTTACCGTTGTAGGTGGTGGCGATACAGTTGGTTATATTCAGGCACATAAACTACTGGATTGTTTTAATCATGTTTCAACCGGTGGTGGAGCGAGTCTGGAGCTAATGGCCGGACGAAAATTACCAGGCGTAGAAGTGTTATTGGATAAATAGAGTACAATATAAGCAATAGTATTATGAAGACTTTAATTGTAGGCAACTGGAAAATGCATCTGAACACTCATGATGCTAGCTTGCTAGTTAAAAGACTTAATGATCAAATCAAAACCCAGCGTTCCGTAGATGTAGTTTTAGCGCCCAATATGTTGGTACTTCAACCAATTAGCCTAGAAATCGATAGGCGTAAATTTGGTTTAGCGGCACAGAATGCCTACTCTGTAGACGAAGGCGCCTATACCGGCGAAGTCAGCTTTACTATGCTAAGAGATCTAGTCGACTATGTAATAGTAGGTCACTCGGAAAGAAGAATTTATTTTAATGAATCTAACGATGTTATCCGCGACAAAATTCAGGCATCAGTCCGAAATGAAATATCACCAATTTTGTGTGTTGGCGAAACCAAACAAGAAAAATTACAGCATGAAACTCGCAGAGTAATTCATGACCAAGTAACAACCGCTCTAGCAAACTTAACCAGTGAAGAAATAGATAAGGTCGTGATTGCCTATGAACCAGTTTGGGCAATTAGTACTTTTCAGGGTGAGCAGGCCAAGCCTAGCGACATAGAGCCAATTTTCGAGCTGATTCGAAGCATTGTATCGGATTTGTATGGCCACCAAGTGGCAGAGAACCTGAGATTGCTATATGGCGGTAGCGTTACGTCTGATACAGTTTCGGGGTATTTGAAAATACGTGGCTGTAATGGAGCTTTGGTTGGTGGCGCTAGTATAAATTACAAAGAATTTAGTGGAATTGTTGAACAAGCTTACGCCCTCAAGAACAAAGCTTAAATAATTATTAAAAATAGATGTTACAACAGTTTTATTTCAACTGTTTTGTTAAAATTAATTGATGGCTGAGGATCTTTTAACAGGATTAAATGACGAGCAACGGCGTGCCGTAGAAACTACGGAAGGGCCTTTGCTGATTCAAGCTGGGGCTGGTTCTGGAAAAACCAAAACTCTTACGCATCGAATAGCCTATATATTAGCCAATAAAAAAGCCCATGAATCTAATATCTTGGCAGTTACATTTACCAATAAAGCTGCTAAAGAAATGCGGGCCCGTGTTGCCAAACTACTTGGCCAAAATGCCGATAACCGTAGTTTCATGCCATTTATGGGAACCTTCCACGGTATTTGTGTGCGACTTCTTAGACAGGATGGTGAATATATAAATATAGCTAGAAGTTTCGTAATTTTTGATGAATCTGATCGCCAAGCTGCAGTAAAGCAGGTTTCCAAACAAATCGGTTTAGACGAAAAAGCTTTTCCAGCTAGAAAGCTGTCTTCAATTATAAGTAGTGCAAAAAACGAGATGATTGATGCTAAAGCCTATAAATCTGTGGCGAAAAGCCCTACCCAAGAAGCTGCCGCCAAAGTTTTTCCGCTCTATGAAAAGGTTCTACGCGATGCCTCAGCACTAGATTTCGACGATCTTATCAACAAAACCGTAAAACTTCTAAAGGGTAATAACGACATAAGAGAAAAATGGCAAAACCAGTTTAAGTACATCATGATTGATGAATATCAAGATACAAACGCTGCCCAGTACCAATTAGTTAACTTGCTAACTAATCCCCAAAAGAACATTGCAGTAGTTGGTGATGATTGGCAGAGTATATATTCATGGCGAGGTGCTGATTTTAAAAATATCTTAAAATTCGAAAAAGATTATAAAGAATGTACTGTCATAAAACTAGAGCAAAATTATCGCAGTACCAAACATATTCTTGATGCGGCTCATGCAGTCATAACCAAAAATGCTCAGCGCTCCGAAAAACAGCTTTGGACTGCGTCAAACACAGGTCTTCCGGTGCAAGTGTTGCCAGTAGGCAACGAAAGAAAAGAGGGCGAAGCCCTAATCAGACGAATAAAAATGGGTGTCGATACAGGCCAAAGGAAATTCAATGATTATGCAGTTTTATACAGGACTAACGCACAGAGCCGCTCCGTAGAAGAAGCTTTTATCCACTATGGAATTCCTTATCAGATTGTAGGTGGAGTTAAATTCTATGATCGAAAAGAAATTAAAGATTTAATAGCTTATCTGAGACTCATTTATCAGCCAGATGACCGCGTTAGTTTTGAGCGAATAGTAAATACACCAACAAGGGCCGTAGGCGCAAAGAGTGTGCAAAACTTTATCTCTTGGTGGCTCGAATTAAATTTAGATTCCAAGGTTAATTTAATTCAAGCTTTAAACAAGGCCGAAGAGTGTCTTGGTTTAACACCACGAGCCCGAGCCAGTCTAACCGAACTAGGGGATATACTGCAATCACTCAGAAACAACATCGACTCCGCAACACTAGCAGGTTTAATCGACTCATTGATCAGACGCATAGATTACTTAAACTATTTAGACGACGGCGGTCCACAGGGTGAGGCTCGCAAAGAAAACGTACAGGAACTTTTAAGTGTTGCACAAGAATATCAAGACTTAGGCCTTGAAGGTTTTCTTGAAGAAGTAACTCTAATTAGCGACATAGATAATGCTAATTTTGGTAACAACGCTGTAACCCTTATGACTTTGCACGCCGCCAAAGGCCTGGAGTTCCCGGTTGTATTTATGGTTGGCATGGAAGAAACTATTTTTCCGCATTCCAGAGCTCTTTATGATCAATCCGAAATGGAAGAAGAGCGCCGACTTTGCTATGTTGGCATGACTAGAGCCAAGCAAGAATTGTATATGATATATGCTTCAAGCCGTTTACTTTATGGTGGAATTAACCATAATCCACCTAGTAGATTTTTATCTGAAATTGATTCGAATTTTCAAACAAATTCAATTTATTCAGAACCTGCACCTGGCATGCTAGGTGCTCCGACTACAAATATAGATGAACCTCATTATGTGCCAGATTTAAGCGAGGGGGATGCCGTGCGCCACCAAGTTTTTGGCCAGGGAACAATTATGGAAATTGATGGCGATAATGTGGTTGTATATTTTAAGGGTCGTGGATCAAAAAAATTGAATATTAGTTTTGCTCCACTAGAAAAATTGTAGCCACTAAAACACCTTGCAGAGGTGGATATTATCGCTGAAATTTGCTAAAATATAGTTTCAAGTTTATGAGCTAATGACTGTATCTGCCAAGCTAAAACTTACATTATAGTATGAAAATTAAATTCAAATTACCAGCCACTAAAATTAAGCAGCTTCCCGGTAAGCTTAAGAAGTTTAATGTTAGGAGTGCCGTTAGGCGTGTCAAAAATATCGATAAAGAAACTATTAAAACCAGAGGTAAGCACCCTTATGCCGTGCCTGTAATTACTTTTGTCGGACTAACGCTGATTATTGGACTTGTATATCTTGTTGCCAGGCAAACCAATCAGTTGCCAAAACAAGTAGATAACAAGATCGTAATTGTTTCTTATGACAAAAATCAAAGGGTTGTTCCAGTTAAACAGTCTACGGTCGGAGATTTACTTAACAAGTTAAATATTAAAATTAATGAAGGAGATGTGGTTGAGCCTGCAGTTGCTACTAAGATTAATCAGGATCAATTTAGGATCAATGTTTATCGTGCCGTGCCGGTGCAAATTGTAGACGGTGAAAATAAAGTTTCTACATTTAGTGCCGCAACTACACCAAGGGCAATTGCACAGCAAGTTGGTCAAAATGTTTATCCTGAAGATAAAATTACTGCCGAACCAGTCCAGGATTTTGTAAGGTCTGGAGCAATCGGTGAGCAGATAATTATTACAAGATCTATTCCAGTTAATGTAGATTTATACGGCACTCCTGTAACTATGCGCACACAGTCAAAGACTGTTGGAGAGCTAGTAAAAGAGAAAAACATTGTTTTAACCAAAGACGACAAACTGAGTCTGCCTGCCAATACGCCAATTACTCCTAATATGCAACTTGGTGTTCTTCGGACAGGCGTGAAAGTGGTAACTTTAGCAGAAGAAATTCCTTCTCCTGTGCAGACAATCAATGATCCAAACCTAGCTTACGGCACAACCGCAATCAGACAGAATGGTTCATCTGGCCAACAAACAGTTACATATCAGATAACTCTCAACAATAACAAAGAAGTTGATCGAAAAGTCATACAAAAAATCATCAATAAACAGGCTGTAAAAACTATTAAGGTAGTTGGCACAAGCATCAGTGGCATTAAGGGCGACATGGCCCTAGCTGGTATTTCTCCTGGTGATTACGCTGCTGCAGACTATATTATCAGTCATGAATCCGGCTGGCGACCTTATGCTGGCAATGCCAGTGGTGCATACGGGTTGTGCCAAGCATTACCAGGAGCAAAAATGGCTAGTGCTGGCGCTGACTGGGCAACTAACCCAGTTACTCAGCTTAAATGGTGTAACGGCTATGCCAGCAGCCGTTATGGTGGCTGGCAAGCTGCTTATAACCACTGGATGGCAACCCGTAACTGGTAATTTATGGACGATAATTTTGCCACTAATAAATCTTTAGGACAGCATTGGTTAAGAGACGCAGATAGTTTGCAAGCCATGTGTGACTCTGCCGAGATTGACTCAAAAGATAACATCTTAGAAATTGGCCCTGGACTAGGAACACTTACAAAATTATTAGTTGAACAGTCTAGTAGAGTTACTGCAGTTGAGTTCGACAAAATTTTAGCTAACACTCTTAAAGATAAAGTGAAAGCTTCAAACCTTGAAGTAATTAACCAAGACATTTTACACTTCGATCTCAGCACAATGCCAACAGACTACAAGTTAGTGGCCAACATCCCATATTATTTAACTAGCAATTTAATCAGAAGAATTAGTGAATCTTCAAACCCGCCGATTATTGCAGTATTGCTGATTCAGAAAGAAGTTGCCCAAAGAGTGGTGGCAAAGCCAGGTGATATGTCTCTACTTAGTGTTACGGCTCAGTACTACTGGCAAACTAGTTTGGGGCGAGAAGTTCCGGCTGAACTATTTGATCCTGCACCGAAAGTAGATTCTCAAATATTAATCCTCAAAAAGCGCACCAATAAATTATTTGATGATGTTGAGCCAAAGGACTTATTTAGAGTTGTCAAAGCCGGGTTTTCGCAGCGCCGAAAAACATTGCTAAATAGTTTGAGTGCTGGGCTTCAAATAGATAAAACAATAGCCACCCAGGTACTAGAAGACGCTGGAATTGCTACCAGTAGACGACCACAAACCCTGAGTCTAGACGATTGGAGAAACATTTATACTGCACTAAATACTTGATGTGTTAAGTATAGTCTTTTAAACTGTTATTATGGGTCCTACAAATACAATTTCATATCTAATTCAGCATCTAGCGTCAGTTATTAGCAAGGACGTAGATCAAGCTCTTCAGGAGCAGCTGGGTATTGGATTTAGTCAATATAAAATTCTGATGGTTTTAGAATGGAATCCGAGAGTTCAGCAAAAATCAATTGCCAAGAGCCTAGGCCAAACCGAAGCTAGTATTAGTAGACAGATTAAACTACTAGAAAAAAAAGGATTAATTAGCACCAAAATAGATGCCAACAACAAGCGCGTCCGTATTTCCACGCCAACTATACTAGGCATGCAAATAACCGAAGCCGCCGCTTCAATACTCAGGCGCAGCCTTGGTCCTGAATTTGCAAAAATGGGCGAAGACCAACAAGCCCAACTTATAAAAGGTTTACAGGCTTTACACGCTTCGGTCTGCAGGGCTTCACGCAAGGGTTCCTGCGATCATCCGCTTGGGGTATAGACTATTTGACAATATATGATATAATATATTTAGGTCAGAAATGACTAAAACACGGGGCTGAATTTTAAGCTCGACGTTGGACTTTATCGGTTAAATCAGCAGGTCGCTTGCTTAGCGTTATAAGGCAAATTCAAATAGATGCAAAAACTTCTATTAGCGATGCAGTAAACAAAGTCCTTGCGACTCGTTTGCAGCTCGCACCAGCTTACGTTTAATTTCGTAAGCCGTGCCGCGTGAGACACCTTGGTATTACAAAGGCGCGTCATATTTCCAGGGTTGCTTAGTTGACCATATTCTAGTCAGCTACTAAGACTTTAGGATTGCTGAAACGAAATGTTTGTCTGTATAGATAATCGTTTCAAAAGATTTTAAAACAGACTATGCCTGTAGAAGATTTAACCAAAGATAAACTAGCGGACGCGGGGGCAGTACCCGCCAGCTCCTCCAAAAACGCATCAGAAGTTCTGGTGCTTTTTTGTTTTTATTAATTAATAAACTACAATTTATAGAGAATAAAAGCTTCAAAATTATTCGCATAATTCATATATCATTCAAATGAATAAATCACACGAAAAACTTCCGTTAATCATCTCTGGAGGCAGTGTTGCTTCCGCTAAACATCCAGAACGAAATGAGGATGCTTTTTTCGTTGACGAAAAATCCAATTCAGCAGGTGTTTTCGACGGAGTAAGTGGTTGCCAGGGCTCGGAATTAGCATCAGAAATAGCTGCAACAGTAATATTAAAGAAGGTAGCTTCCTTTCCTAATAGATTGTCAAAAGCAGATAGCCATTCGTTACTAAAGGATGCATTAATGAAGGCTCATAAAGAAATTCTTAAATCTGCCGCGGGGAAAGTTGTTGCTACTTCAGCCACTGTAGCTAAGATATGTAAAGACCAAAAGAGTACAATTTTATTTGCTGTTATCGCAAATGTTGGCGATAGCAGAGCCTACCTTTTTAGGGAAAATAATTTAACGCATCTAACCCTTGATCATTCGATTATTTTTAATGATAAAAATCAAACTAAAAATAAGCAACTGCAAGAAAAATTTTCTGAAATAACAAGCCTTGATCAACTGTCTAAAGATGAACAAGAGGCTTTCCAAAAAAAGGGCTATATATACGAAGTATTAGGTGGTAAATATGATTACCATCCCAGAATTAGTCTTATGGATGTAGAACTTCAAAATAACGACAAGATAATTATTGCTACAGATGGCATACATGATAATTTAACTAATAGTGAAATAGCAGAGACTATTAAGGATAATTTGAATATTACATCACTCCCAGGTGAGTTAATCGGGGCCGCCACCAAGCGTAGCAAAAACAATGAACACATCAGAGCAAAAGCCGACGATATGACCGCCGCAGTAATTCAAGTTTAGAGTGAACTGACTGCTATAATGTTACTAAATGTTAAGAAATAAATATTTTTGGATGATAACAGTGCTCATATTGATTGGGGCAGGCGTAGGTGGTTTTTTGTATTGGCATAACAAAAACAATAATTCTGGTACTGGATTAACACTACTGAATAATTCTGATAATTCTAGCTCGGGTTCTGGTTCAGCTGGTGTTGGGCTCAGCCCATCTAGTAGCGTACTTTCAGTCAGCGGAGGTAGTCCAACAAATCTCGGCCAGCTCGGTGCTGGCAATAATAGCTCTCAAAGCGGAGGTGGAAGTAGTGGTGGCAACTCAAAAAGTGGTGGTTCGCAATCTCCAAGTCCTGATACTTTTGCTCAGTATGATAAATATAAAGACGCCCAAAATTCATTGTTTGGCGATATAGCAAAAGGTGATGGGGCGGAACTTACGGCTAATAAAACGGCAGTTGTTACCTACAAGGGATGGCTAACTAATGGCAAGATGTTTGATGCCTCCAGGCAAAATAGTGACGGATCATTGCAACCTTTTGTTTTTACTCTAGGCGCTAAACAAGTGATTCCTGGCTTTGAGCAGGGCGTCGCTGGCATGAAAGTAGGCGGTTCGCGTCTTGTAATAGTTCCACCTGCTGTTGGTTACGGTTCAGAAGCTAAAGACAGTATTCCACCCAATTCGTTACTTGTTTTCGAAATAAAACTACTTAGCGTTCAATAATATGAAACACCCTAAAAGCCCCGAAAAATTTAGCACAGAGCTGGAAACTTGGTTGCATAGCAGAAAATCAAAAACACTAGCTAGCCTTGTAGAATTCTCAGAAGATAAAAGTTTCGCAGTGACACTGCTGATTTTAATGTTCCTGCCAGCATTGCCTTTACCAACAGGAGGAATTACACACGTTTTTGAAGTAATTGCGGCACTAGTGGCTGTTGAGATGATTATTGGACTTAAAACTATTTGGTTACCAAAATCTGTCAGTTCTATTAAGCTTGGTAAAACTTTCCAGGGCAAGGTTATACCGTCCATGATGAAGCGCATTCAATGGCTAGAGCAACGCAGTAGTCCGAGGTCTAAGTGGATTTTTAATTTACCACTATTTAATCAAGCAGTTGGGCTAATTTGCCTAGTGTTTATAGTCACAGCATTTTTCTCTCCACCTTTTTCTGGACTAGACACATTGCCGTCACTAGGAGTAGTAGTCATTGCTCTGGCGATTATTTTAGATGACGCAGTAGTTTTAGTGGCGGGAACAATCATTGGGACTCTAGGAGTAGTATTGAGCGTTGGCTTAGGTGAAATTATTGTTAGATTCATCAAACACTTGTTGTAGCTGGTAATTATAGCCCTAACAGAGTATACTAATAGTTAAGTAGAAATTAGTTAGCATTTCAGGGTGGCCGACATAACTTAAATTGAAAGGTTGAATTCTATGCCTACTATAACCAGAAAATTTTTAGCAACACCAGAACAAGTTACCGCAGTAAGACAGGCGTTACAAGAACTTGTAGATGACTCGGGTTATAATACCGAGCCTTCATACATCGCAAGTGCCGATATATACACAGATCATTTGATACCTTTTGTAGAAAAGCACTTAGCTTATCTCATGAGTCATCCGAAAGTTAATCCAGAACAACACATTTCTAATCTAAGGATGATGACTAAAATACGCACTTAGTTAACTCGTTAATTATGTGCATTTATGAGCGGATTTTACCGCTCATATTTATTTAAACTCACTAAAAAGGTACAATTAAACAGATGAAAAACTTCTATGTCAGCACAGCAATACCATATGTAAATGGAGAGCCGCATTTAGGGCACGCCATGGAATTTGTGATGGCTGATGTTTTGGCGCGAAGAGCTAGACTAGCGGGGCAGAATGTATTCTTTAGCACCGGTACCGATGAGCATGGCGGTAAGATCGCCGAAAAAGCTAGCGAAATGGGAATTAGCTCTAAACAACTTGCCGACAACATGAGCGCTAAGTTTCAAGATTTAGCTAAACAGCTTAATATTTCAAATGATGTTTTTGTTCGCACAACAGATGATGCTCACGAAAAAGCTGCAGTAGAAATATGGAATAACCTAAAAAACGATATCTACAAGTCTGAATACGAAGGTTGGTACTGCACAGGCTGTGAAACATTTGTTAATGACGATGAGGTCAAAGCCAATAATGGAATTTGCCCGGATCATAATCGTAAATACGAAAAGCTAAAAGAAGAAAATTATTTTTTGAAACTTAGTAAATACAACCAGCCCATCAAAGAGGCAATTGAAAAGTCTCAGTTTGAAGTTATTCCTAGTACTAAGCGCAATGAAATACTTAATGTCATAAAAGAGGGCTTAGAAGACATTAGTATAAGTCGTCCTAAAAATAAAATCGAGTGGGGTATTACTGTTCCTGGTGACGATAGCCAGGTAATGTATGTTTGGTTTGAAGCACTCATTAATTACTTAACAGGACTGGGTTACCCAGACGCCCAAAATTTTAAAGATTTTTGGCCCGCTAATATTCAGGTTATTGGCAAAGACATTATTCGTTTTCATGCAGCTGTTTGGCCCGCAATGCTCATGGGCCTTAATTTGCCATTACCTAAAAAACTTTATGTGCACGGATTTATCAATGTTGATGGCCAAAAAATGAGCAAGAGTCTTGGTAACCGAGTAGATCCTTTTGAGGTTATTGAAAAATATGGCACCGATGGATTTAGGTATTTTTTCCTAAAACACATACCAAGTTATAACGACGGCGACTTCAGCTGGGAGGCCATGGAAGCAGCATATAATAGCGAGCTAGCTAATGAGCTCGGTAATGCAGTGTCTAGAACGGCAGCGATGGTTAGTCGGTATCAAGACGGCGAAATTGGTGATTTACCCGAATTAAATTTTAATTCACAGGATTATAATCAGGCTTTAGAAAATTGTCGCTTTGATCGCGCCTTAGAAGAAATTTGGCAACATGTTCGGGGCCTTAATCAGTACATCGAACAGCAGCAGCCTTGGTCGGTTGCCAAAACTGATGATAAAGAAAAACTTCAACAAATTTTAGCTCACCAAGTTGCTGTTTTACTGGAAATTGCAATATTGCTCGAGCCGATTTTACCTGATACTTCAGCTAAAATAAATCAAGTATTCAAGAGTGGAAAAATTCAAGCCATTGACGGCACTCTGTTCCCTAAAAAGGAAGACTAGATGGATTTAGTCGATACACATTGTCATATTCAGTCAATCGATAACACCGATGATTCTATCTCTAAAATTTGGAACAAAGACCCTGAGATTTCTTCCGAATCGGTTATCAAAGATGCTGTTAGCGCAAAAGTAACCAAGATGATTTGTGTTGGCACAGATGTTGATGATAGCCAAGTGGCTGTCAGTTTCGTAGCCGACAAAGAAGGCTGTTATGCCAGCGTTGGCATTCACCCGCATGAGGCTAAGCGCTATATCGAAAATATTGATGCCAAAGAAAAATTCGAAAAGCTTTTAAGTCATGAAAAAGTTGTGGCGATTGGAGAATGTGGGCTAGATTATTTTTATGAACACTCCGATAAAAAATCTCAAGAGACATTGCTTAGATTTCAACTAGACATGGCTGTCAAATATAGCCTGCCAGTAATTTTTCATGTACGTGAAGCATATGATGATTTCTGGCCAATCATAGCCGACTATCCAGAAATCAGGGGAGTGGTGCATAGTTTTACGGACAATGTTCAAAACGTTAATAAAGCCGTAGAACATGGGTTTTTTATCGGTGTAAATGGCATCTCTACTTTTACTAAAGAAGCTGATCAGATTGATGCTTACAAGGCCATTCCACTTAGTAATTTACTTCTTGAAACAGACTCTCCGTTCTTGACACCAAAGCCATTTCGTGGCACAATAAACCAACCAAAAATGGTTAGCGTGGTGGCTGATTTTTTAAGTGATCTTAGAAATGAAGACAGAGCAGAACTAGCTAAACAAACCACCAAAAACGCTCACACTATTTTTAATATTTAGGACTCTAAAATGCCCAAAAAAACTAGCCAGACAATATATTTAGATTATGCTGCGGCCACTCCAATGGATAGGCATGTTTTGGATGCCATGAAACTCTATTTTACAGATAAATTTTATAATCCATCGTCTACTTACATGGCAGGTAGAAATGTTAAACAAGATCTAGATGAAGCTAGGTCAAAAATTGCGCACTGGTTAGGTGCCAGGCCAAGTGAAATAATCTTTACAGCTGGCGGTACAGAAGCCAATAATATTGCAGTTCACGGCGTGATGCAAAATCACCCAAAGGCGAACCTGGTAATCAGTGCCGTAGAACACGATTCTGTGCTTGAGCCAGCTAGCGAATACGAATTCCAAATAGCCAAAGTTAGCAAGCAGGGTCGAATAGACTTAAGCGATTTAGCCAGTAAAATTGATGATCAAACAGTCTTGGTATGTGTAATGCAAGCCAATAACGAAATCGGAACAATCCAGCCAATAAAAGAAATCAGTGAACTTATTCACAAAATCAGAAACGAAAGATTAAAAAAAGGCAATGAGTTGCCGCTACTATTACATAGCGATTCGACGCAAGCAGCTAATTATTTAGACTTGCATGTGGCACGACTCGGCGTAGACCTGCTCAGCATTAATGGCGGTAAAATATATGGACCAAAGCAGAGTGGTGTTTTGTATTTGAAGGGCGGAATCAGCCTTAAATCTACTATTCTTGGCGGAAATCAAGAGCAAGGAATAAGAAGCGGCACCCAAAATGTACCGGCCGCGATTGGCCTAGCTACTGCACTGGACATTGCCCAAAACAAGCGCAATTATGAGGCTAAAAGATTACAAAAAATTCAGAAATTATTTATCGATGGATTATTAAAAATTCCTGGTGCAATAATCAATGGCTCACTAAAAACACGCTTACCTAATAATGTTCACCTAACTTTGCCAGGAATTGACAATGAAACGCTTTTGATTCAGCTTGATGAAGCAGGAGTCATGGCGGCAGCAGGATCGGCTTGCAGCGCCAGTAGTGAAGAACCGTCTAAAGTTCTAAGGGCAATTGGACTTGATAAAGCCGAAATTCAATCGAGTATTCGCTTTACAATGGGTCGTCGGACCACTGAATTAGAAATTAAAAAAACCTTACAAATTTTGCTCGGCTTAGTCAGCTGATAATACTAAATATATAATCTATAACCAAAAGCGTTATAATAAAGCTTGATATTATGCGTTTTATAAAATCACTAGCTTTGATAACGGCATTTATTGTCTTGGTTTCTGGTGCTCAAGTATTGGCAGCCACCAAAACAACAACAAAAAACACCAGTGCACCTGCACCTCCAAATGTTTCGCAAAGCGTTACTAGAAGTTACAGCGCTGATAGCACAGTTCAGGTCGGCATGTTTGTGCGCATTAAAGACAAAACGCCGAGCACGGTTGTACCCGTTGCAAGCGAGCAGTTTAGTAAATTGCTGGGAGTTGTAGTGCCAGCATCCAGTGCCAGCATTATGATTACGCCAGACAAAATTAATCAACAACAGGTTCTAGTTGCTACGTCTGGACGTGTTGCAGTCTTGGCAAGTAGTCAAAATGGCATTATCAAACCAGGAGATGATGTTTCCTTGTCGGCTATAGACGGCGTGACTATGTCGGCAGGCAATGGAGAAGAGAATATTGTAGGCAAAGCAATCTCAGGATATAACGGTACCGCCAACACTATTAGCAAGGTTAACCTAAAAGACCAAAAAGGTAAGCAACAATCTGTTAGCGTCGGTAGAATTGTTATAGACATCAATGTTTCTAAAAACCCAGCTTTTAAAAAACAATCTGACTATGTTCCAGGACTTTTATCCTCTGTTGCAACAACAGTTGCTGGTAAACCGGTGAGTGTTGTACGTATATATTTGAGCGTAGCAGTTCTATTATCAGTAGTAGTTATTGTGGGAAACCTACTATATGCAGGCGTTCGCACGGGCATGATTGCAGTTGGTCGAAATCCGCTTTCTAAAAAGTCGGTTGTAAGAAGTTTAATTCAGACTACCATGGTCGGTTTAATCAAGTATACTTAATACTGAAGCTTTAGCGCTTTTAACAGATAACAATTATATCCAAATTATAGCTATGGTGGGTTAAAAACAAAATGTCGTTTTGGTGGCTGATATTGATTTTAGTGGCATTCATTTTGATGGGTGTTGCTTTTGCTGTGATTTTTGCCAAATTAGATCAAGTAAACAAAGGTCAAAAGAAAGTTGTTAGCTACGAAGACCAGACAAAACAGGAAGTAGAGCATGTTTTTGATAATGCTTTTAGGGAAGAAATGCGTAATCGCGGACGACTACACTTCGAAAAAATAATTGGCGAAAACGCCATGTTTTTACAGCAAGATCTGCGCTTGACTACTTCTCAGTTAAACGACTATATGAAAAATGAAATCACAGTAAAACTAAAAGACGAATTTGCGAAGTATGAAAAATCAATCATGGACGCCAAGACAATGGCCATGGATTCCATCAAAAAGACCAACGACGCTATAGAAGAAGAGCGTGCGGTTGTGAGCCAAGAAGTGCAAAAACAAATACTTGTTGAAAAGAAACAGATTATAGATAAGTTTGAAAAAAATATGGCCGACATTATCAACCATTATGTTGTTGAAGCAATTGGCAATCAGATTGATTTAAATGATCAACTCGAGCACATATTGGGCGATCTTGAAGCCAACAAAGAGGCAATTAGAGAGGACATTGGCCATGG
Source organism: bacterium (assembly GCA_010027485.1). Lineage (GTDB taxonomy): Bacteria > Patescibacteriota > Saccharimonadia > Saccharimonadales > UBA4665 > RGVC01. The sequence continues at coordinate 15,141 of RGVC01000008.1, forward strand.
AGCCTAGTAAAAGCCGAGCATCACAAGATCAAAAAATGGTTTTGCCTATGTCTATTTACAGCCCTAGTGACATCAGTCGTTTAATTAGAGAGTTAGATAATCTAGAAAACCAAATCATGCAAGAACAGATACGTTCCAAGGAATCTAAACTAGTTTTACCTAAAGTAAGCCAACAATTAAATACATTAGCAGACGTTAACAAGGTTGATTTAAGCCAACGCACCCATCGACAGACCTTGCAGACCGCCTTAGCTGCCGTAAAGCAAAAAGCTCCAGTAGTACACATAAGTTTTAGTAGTGAACCGTCGGCTGGCTTTATGGAAAAGATTGCTACTTGGTTTCGTCAGCAAACAAATCCTTATGTATTATTGACAGTTGGGCTTCAGCCCAGCATCGCTGTTGGTTGTGTTGTGCGTACGACCAACAAACAATTCGATTTATCGCTCGGAAAAGATTTGTTAAAAAAGAGCGATTTGCTAATAAGTAAATTTTCACTTAAAGAACAAGAAACTGCTTCGGGTAGATTCATGCCTGTTAAAAGCGCACCAGAAGGGCAGTCTTAAATGGCGAGTGGCAATAAAAACTTTGATCAATTGGTAGACAAAGGCAACCCCGTTGGAGAGGTAATTGCTGTTGATCGATTTTTAATCAAGGTTCTCGGTTTACAGCCCGTGGCTGTAAACGCTCTGATAATGTTTGACGATGGCAGTAAGGGTTTTGTGAAGCAGGTTGATGCTGATTCAGTTCTTGTTTTACATCTTGGCGCCAATCAATTACGAATAGGTACCATGGCTGTCATGCAACATCAGGAATTTGTTTGTAAAGTCGGCAAAGATTTTATTGGTCGGGTGGTATCAGCAACTGGAGATCCTATTGACGGCAAGGGTCCAATTGCACCTTCTGGAGTATGGCCAGTCTTTAACACCGCTCCAGCGCTTTATGAAAGAAAAGTTGTCGAAGACTCTTTCCAATAGTACGTGGACAGAGAATGGCCTTGGTTGGGGACAGTAAATCAGGAAAAAGTACACTTGCAACCCAGTTTACTATCAACCAAAAAAACACCGATCAAATAGTGGTGTATTGTTTGATCGCCAAACGCCGTAGTGATGTGGACACCCTACTTTCTCGCTTGCAAGAAAACGGTGGTTTAGAATCAGCCATAGTAGTGGTGTCTACAATGTTCGAGTCGTTAATTATGAGCTATATAGCTCCTTATATTGCTTGCTCTTTGGCCGAATATTTATGGCAGGAATGTAATCAAGATACAGTAATTATTTATGACGATTTGACATCACACGCTCATACCTACAGAGAGGTAGCTTTGATGTCTGGCGTTAGCCCGGGCCGTGATTCATACCCAGGCGACATGTTCTATGCTCACTCAAGTTTACTGGAACGCGCCGGCAGGTTAAATCGGAGTGGAAAATGTTTGACTTCAATTCCAATTGTTCATGCCGACAATGGCGACATTACTGCTTATTTGCCAACAAATATTATGTCGATAACTGACGGGCAATGGATATTAGACATGGGAATTTTTAGATCAGGAATTCGTCCTGCTATTAACACAGGACTTAGTGTGACACGTGCTGGTGGAGCGGGTCATAACAAGCGCCAAAAAGATATTGCTGCTAGAACATTAAAAACTCTAGCCGCCTATAAAGAAGCCGAAGAGTTCTCTCACTTTGGTTCAGAGCTTTCGGCGGAGGCAAAACGTTCTCTAACAATTGGTAAAAACGTTTTTATAATATCTACTCAGGGCCCAGCCGAGACCTTCAGCCTGATGGACCAACAGTTGATGTTCGATATAGTTTTAAATCTAGCAGACGGAGAACAACTAGATACTAATGCTCTAAAACTGCACGTAGCTGAATATGCTAAGAAGATTACTAAAGATGAACAATTTGACGCCGTTCGCGATGAACTCAAAAAATTAGTTCTCAAGGCTCCGCCTAAACCAGCAGCAACTAAACCAGCTCCGGCTCCAGCACAACCAGCCGAGAAAGCCGAGGCTAAAAAATGAAACACCCCAATGATTTAGCAAAAGACGAACAGTCTATGCAGACCTTGGTAGAGCTAACCAGTGCTTTTGAGGGCATAGCCAGTATGCGTATTGCTCAAATCAAGAACTCAGTGTTGCAATCGACTAAATTCTTCGATGAACTGTGGGGCATATATTCTCAGCTGAGAGTCGATAGTATGTTTAATTTTGGACGTGAAAGCGACAACGTCAAAGTTATCGACAAAGAATTGTTTATAATCATCACCGCTGAAGGAGGTTTTAGTGGGGATATAGATCAAAAGTTAGTTCAATCTATGCTTGAAGTTTTCGACAAAGACAAAAACGACATCATAGTAATTGGTCATCATGGCGCCGTTCAGCTATCACAGCGCGGAATTGCCTATAAAAAATACTATAAGCTTCCGACTAAAGACACTGATATAAATGTCGGTCCAATTATTCGTGAAGTGCGTAATTACAAAAAAACCACCATGTTTTATCAACAGTATAAGTCGCTGATGGATCAAGAAGTTAAGAGCATTGAACTTAGTAATGCGGTAAAGGATGAGGCGGCCAATAAAGACGCGTCTGAAGATGTGATTAGCGAGGTAACATATATTTTTGAACCCAGCAGTTACGATGTGGCATCACACTTGGAGCGTTCCATGATGCAGATTGCTGTAGGACAACTGATACTTAACTCTAAATTGGCACAGTACGCTTCTAGATTTAAGGCCATGACAGGAGCTCATCAAAGAGCCGATGAAAATAGACTTGATGTACACATCGAATACAACAGAGCAAAGCGCGGTATCAAAGACGAGCGTCTAAAAGAAGTTATTAACGGTATCAAGAAAAGTAAGGCTAAGCAATGAACCAATTGAGCATGGAGAGTTTTTGATGGCCGGGTTTGTAACTACAGTTAAAGATCTCATCATACGCGTGCAGTTCGACGAAGATTCTCCAAATATTAATGAACTTATACTTATCGAAAATGGCCATGACACCTTACTGCTAGTCGATCACCTCGAGCCAGGTGGTGTCGCTTTTTGCTTAAATATTCGTAGTGATTTAAGGATCATGAAAGGCATGAAGGCTAGTCGCACCAATAAGTCCATTGAAATTCCTACTGGCGATAACACAATTGGTAGAATCCTCAATGCTTTAGGTGATCCACTGGACGGCATGGATCCAATGGTAGGCGACAAGTATGTCAGAAAAGACATCTTTAAACTACCTCCAAAATCAACAGAGTTTAAGATAGCCAAACCAGAAATACTAGAGACTGGCATTAAAGTAATTGACTTCTTCACACCGTTTGTTAAGGGTCGAAAAATTGGCGTAATTGGCGGTGCGGGTGTTGGCAAGACAGTGCTTACTATGGAAATGATTAATAATATTGCTAGATCAGGCAGTGGCTTGTCATTCTTTGCGGGTATTGGCGAGCGTATTCGAGAAGGCCATGAACTTTATGAAACTCTCAAAGAAAATGACCTACTTAAAAATACCTGCATGTTTTTTGCGCAGATGAATGAGAATCCTGTCCAGCGTGCTCTCATTGGAATTTCGGCTACCGCTTCGGCCGAATATTTTCGTGATGAGCTAAAAAAAGATATTCTATTTTTCGCTGATAATATGTTTCGCCACATCCAGGCTCGCAATGAGCTTTCTACAATCTTGGATCAAATCCCAAACGAAGGCGGTTATGAGCCGTCAATTTTCTCAGACGTAAAACTATTGCAAGATCGACTTAGCTCTAATGAGAAAGGTTCTATTACGGCCGTACAAACTATTTACGTGCCAGCCGATGATATCTCTGATCCGGCTGTGCAATTTATTCAGCATGAAATGGATTCAATTATAGTTCTTTCTCGTAAAGTAGCCGAACAAGGCATAAGACCGGCGGTTGATTTGAACCTGACTACTTCGTCGCTCCTAACGCCCGAGGTAGTTGGAGACCGACATTATTCATTGAGTGTACAGGTGCAATCATTGCTACAAAAATATGAATCTTTGAAGGGCATTATTGCAATTATCGGAGAAAATGAGCTTTCTCCTGCCGATCGCTCAGACTATGCCAAGGCCAAAAAACTCATAACTAATTTTACTCAAAATATGAATGTTATGACCAAGCATACTGGCATCAAAGGCGACTTCTTCTCGCGCGAGGACACCCTTAAAAGCATTGAAGAAATTATCGTATGAGCGAAAACGAAGATGTTAATAAGAAGCAAGCTATCAATCAGGCTGCACCTGTTAAGAACATAAAGCGCGAGGAAGAAAATCAAGAGGCTGTTGGAGAGCTAAGTAAGCTAGTCGGTAAAGACGAAGCTATTAACGTTAAAGTACATTCTCCTTACAGATTATATTACGAGGGGAGGGCTTTTAGTATTTCGGCAGTCAACGACACAGGCCCCTTCGATATTTTGCCTCAGCATTTTAACTTTATTTGTCTGCTTCAGCCATGCAAACTTATTATACGAACTGTTAGCGATGGAACTCAGCAGATTGATATTGGTGGCGGTGTGATGCACGTAAAAGCCGATAGCGTAATTGTTTTTTTAGATATTTAATTAACTACGAAATAATCAAATGCAAATGAGCTACCGGTTGGTGCGGCGTTGGCTGTGCATATACTAAAGTTTGTGGCGCTACGATTTACATAATAATCAATTGCTCCAGCTGCCGAACCGACAGGAGTTATTTGGACTCGCGGTGTGCCATTATAGCGAGTAGTGAAGTTGATGGTAGCAAAGCAGCCCGCACCTGTACCGCTTCCTGTGTTCACCTGCAGAGTTCCAGCAGTATCCGACCCAGAAACACTAGATGTTCCGCCGCTACCAAGTGCCGAACCGTTCGACCGACCAGGGGTTCCACCGCCTACTACAATATGCCGGGTAAGTGTTAAATCGCTGTTCAACTGTAAACTAGAAGTTGTTATTTGAGCCGCCGATAAGCCGCCTGTTATTGTTGCACCACCGTTTACTTGCAAGCTTTTGGAAATTGTTACGCCACCCTGTAAGGAAGTATCGCCAGCAACAGCTAAATTCTTGTTAACTTGAGCTTGACCCATTTGAGTTGTTCCAGAAATAGTTAAATTATTGAGTCCCACCGTACCACCGATCTGCAAATTACCTGCCACTTCGAGACCATCTTTGATTAATACTTTTCCGGCAAATACCGCACTAGATTGTATGGTTAGAACCTGTTGGTTGTTGCCAATTGTAGCATCGCTGGCGGCCACTTTTTTCAGATCTTCTTGTGTCAGAGTTTGGGTTTTAATTTTGGCGGTATTGCTTTTTTGGCTTTGCAAATAAGAGGCAGCAACGATTATAAGAGCTACTACCATTATAAAAATAAACATTATTAAATAAATATTGAGACCCTTAAATCTATCTCCAGGTTTTCTAGATTTAGGTTTTTTGGGTGCACCCGAAGAACCTCCCTCGGATTGTCCAGCTGGAGGTGGAGCATCTCTTTGTTCTAGGGCGTCAACGGCATCATCGCCAGGCGCTGCCGTAGCGGCAGCTGGCGGAGCTTGTGTTGTTGCTTCTTGATTCTCCATAAAAAATATCCCTTACTTCTAAGCGTAAGTACATTACTATAATACAAGATAACCACCAAAAAGCTTAAACAGATTGATTTTTACTGCATTTTACCGCACTATAATAGTAGTTATGATGTGGAAACAAACACTAAAAATTAGCCTGTGTTCATTGGCGGTCCTGCTTCTAATGCCAGCGGCTGTTTACGCCGTCCAATCATCCTCAACAAATTATCAAGTAAATGAAGTATTTTTTGGCTCTGGTGGAGAGCTCAATGCTTGTTCGGGAAATTATTGCTCAAAACAGTCCGCTGGCGAACTAGTAACAGGCAGAACATCTAGTAATGGCTATCAGGCCCAAGGTGGTTTTAACACCAATCGTGAACCATACCTAGAATTCATAGTAAGTAATAACGTACAAAATGTAGGCGAAATTGAACCAAATCAAACCAAAACGGCTAACGCCAACTTCTCTGTTAAAACTTATTTAGCTAGCGGTTATGTAGTGACCACCGAATCAGACCCCCCAACTAATGGTTCGCATGCCTTGAGTTCGCCCAGCATACCCACTAGTTCAAATGTTGGCACTGAGCAGTTTGCCATGAATCTTGTAGCCAATACTTTCCCAGCAAGTTATGGTGCCAACCCGGTTCAAGTTCCAAACAATAGCTACAGTTTCGGTCAGGTTTCCAACGACTACAATATCCCTAACCAATACAAATATACCAAAGGCGACACAATCGCCTTTTCTAACTCGAGTAGTAGTACCACTAACTACACAATTTCCTATATTTTCAATGTAAGCAACGTTAGCCCTGGTGGAACTTACACCATGAATCACGTTTTAGTAGCCACATCTACCTTCTAATAATACTTGACTCTTAACCATTAGAGATATAATGTTAATAACAGGGAAAGTACACATAAAAAATAAAACCAAATAATGTACCCTGAATTTAAGTTTAGTAAAAAAGCGTTGCATCGCCTGTTCTGCGCGATGCTTGTTGCATTTCTACTGGCTGTAACCATCCCCTTCGCCAACATGATGAACACCTCCGCTGCCCAGCTTTCTAGTCGATCTATCCAAATGTCTGACTCATCAAGAAGTGGAGCAGGTCTGACATCTACTCCAGGTACTGGAACCAATGTGTCATATAATGTGCAATTCACCAGTTCATCTGCCAACATAGCATACGTAATTATCGACTTCTGTGATGCCAGCCCAATA
>RGVC01000071.1 GCA_010027485.1 bacterium
TTTTCTGTTAATCCGTAGGTCCCTGGTTCGAGCCCAGGTCGAGGAGCCAAAAAACATAAGCAATGAGCGGCTTACAAGGAAAGTGCACACTAACTAGTGGGCACTTTTTTTACTACACACCGACTACACACTAGTTGCCCAGATTTTGCTCAGAACAACTCAAAGCAGAACGAGAGAGACAACGCCAGCAACGTGAAAGACGACTACAACTAAAACAAAACAAGCCGATCCTCTGAATTTTTACAGGCTGACTAATTCGTATTAATGGATTGCACTGAAGCAGCGAATTCCTACGTTGTGATTAAATTTATAAACACAACAAACTTCATGAGTTTTACCTTGCTTTCTTCTTAATCTAAATCACACGTGCATACCACTATGACTATTAAAAAATTACTTGTCGTGACACTAATTTGGTTTCTATCAACAAGTGCGCACTCTGAAGAAAAGATGGGCATTGTTTTCCTACACGGCAAGCAGGCGGAGCCAAATCAGAACTTCTACGGTGTTCTCTACAAAAAGATGACTGATGCTGAAATGACAGTTTTAAAGCCTGAAATGCCTTGGTCTAGGAATAGGTTTATTGATGGTGGCTGGGATAAAGCGATGAGCGAGATAGAGATAAATGTTAAGTCGTTACAGGATAGTGGCGTGAATAATATTGTCCTTGTAGGTCACAGCATTGGAAGTCCTGCTGCTTTAAGTTATGCGTCACGGTTCCCAAGTCAAATTAGGGCAGTTGTGCTGTTAGCACCTGGTCACGTTCCATACTTCTTCAATTTATGCATCCCTTACACAAGAATTAAATTTTGTGCAGTCAAAGATGGTGTCGAAAAAGCAAAGAATGAAGTTGCATCTGGTAACGCAGATAAAAAACAACCGCTACCCGATTTAAATCAAGGTCGAACTAATGTTGTTTGGATGACACCTAGAGATTACTTGTCTTACTACGACCCTTTATCTGATGCTGAAATGTTAACTACCGCTGTTAAATTAGCACCAACTATTCCGGTACTTTGGGTCATTGGAGATGGTGACTCCTTAATTAGGACAGGACGAGAGTATGTCTTTGAAAAACTTCCTAAAAATCCAAAAAGCACTTACTTAGAAGTTTCAGCAAATCACGTAACAACTCCTGAAATTGCATCTACCCAAATCATTGAGTGGTTAAAGAATTTACATTGAAAAATTCATCTTGCCAACTGAAAATTTACTGCGCAATTTCAAAGCGTTTTCAAGATAGCCATTCCCACCAGTTTTAATCTAACACCCTCAATAGTTTTAAAGCCAGTGTTACTTGGTTTTAGGATCTCTCTTTTGGCTCCTAATGCTTTTTATCTTGAACCCATTTAGGTTCAAGTTGAAGCGTTAAGATTACTTAAAAGGTTAAAAAATGTTCAAAACCAGCAAATATCAGGGGTTTCATTCAAGATAATTGACTTTTTCTTACCTCCAGACCGAACGGATGAAAGGTATAGCAATAATGGTTTTTATGTTGATCTCAAATTGAACGGGATACATAAATTTATGAAATAGACCCCCTAAATTACTACACACTTTTGTACACACCATTTATAAGTCATTGATTCATAATGGTTTTTTTATCAAATCTTTTCTGTTAATCCGTAGG
>RGVC01000072.1 GCA_010027485.1 bacterium
ATGGTCCGACACTAACTAGTCATATCGGTTTTAGTGAGCGTGACATACAAAAAACAATCAAGGCAGCAGAGTCAAGCAAACAAATAAGAGACCTAGGGCGCACTGCAATAGTAACTGTAGTGAGCGCTATGGAAGCCAGTCGGCACCCTATAAATGATCAGCATGACTTGAGATTAAGCTACGACCAGCTAGTTGACGGTGGAGTACTTATGCTTGATAAGCCCGAGTCTGGACAAGGCAATACCAGCTGGACTAATATCTACAAGCCTGAAAATCAAATAATATAAAAATTTCAAAAAGCTCATGCTTTGACGCTAAGCTTTGTTTAGTGTATAATAATTAATAGTTAAAAAACAGCAAAAGGGCGTAACATGCCTTTTTTAATTTCTAGGGAGTACAAGCTATAAATGCCACAAAGAATCAATAAAATTGCCACTAGGACCAGAGAAGTAATCGAAGGTTACCTAGATGAACGTGAATACAACAAGGAACATAAGAAAAATCTTGCAATTGAGAATAATCAACTAGCTGATTTAGTTTCCAAAAAAGGTGTTCTAAAAGACGAATATACTGAGCAACGGCGTCGATTCGTGGGTAGATTATTTTTAGTTGGTTATGTTGATGTAGATTTTGAGAATGTAGAATTTAATCGTGCGATTACACAAGCTGAATTGCATGATAAACAATCTGAAAATAGATCTTATGATGAGTCTATGGAGTATGCGAATAGTATTTATGATGAAATGCTGGCCATCACTAACAGTAAAGCTACTCCCATAGCGGATGTCATTATAGGCAATCGCAATGATAACATTGGGAGCTATGTGGTCTATAACGCTGGTTCTAGGGAGAATCTCTGCAAGCATGATGCTTCTTTTAGCAAAACAGCAATAGCCCTTAGGGATGAGCTCGTCGAAAGAGGCACCAACGCCTCATTAGGAAATGGCATAAGGAAAATCATGCCATTTAACGACAATCACATGCATGCAATTATGAGCTTAGTGGATACAATCCAAGCTGGACCGCCTGAAAAAAGTAATTTTGCTGCAGTTGTAATTGTAGATCCAAGTGAACCTAAAAATCCCTACATACCAAATCAGCAACAACGTAGCATCGCCAAAGACCTTCAAGACGGTGGTGTAGTTCAACTACAAAGTAATCAGGTTTATGGCAAGCCCCCTCTTTGGGTGCCTGTATATTAGGTAGCTTTACCAGCCACCACCTCCTCCACCGCCACCGCCGCCACCACTAGATCCTCCACCGTAACTGCCCCCGTCGCTGGAGTCGCTCGGAGAAGCTACTGAGCTAAAATTGTTCATGGAATCACTGAAAGATGTTGCGTCAAACACGGCATAGCTTCCAGCATACCAATACGGCGCTTGGCTTTCTTGCTGATAGTACACACCAAGCTGTTTATTCCAGCTTTTTTCTTGCCCGAATAAAATAGCATATGGCAGCATTCTTTCGTAAAGCTTGATAACTTGGCTTTTATCATTAACATCTATCGGATTTTGTATACGTAATGCACCCTCTGGGCTCTGAAGCATTTTTAATCGATCTGCTTCTGCAATTTTAATATACATTTCCATACCCTTTAGATACTTAAAAAGCTCCAAGCCTG
>RGVC01000073.1 GCA_010027485.1 bacterium
ACCGCTTGGATGAGGATCTGTACGAGAGTAGCTATACCTAGGTAGCCAATAAATCTCAGGTTCAGTATTTTAATTTTATTAAGCGTATATGGCCGAGCTTTGGCGTAGATGAATACTAGGCTAAATCCAGCTGCAAAAAGTGTTAATAGCCACCAAGTTATACTACTCGCCAGTAAAAAAATGCCACTGAATAACGCATAAAAGATATAGTAGGCGAAAGTTGCTAAGGTAAATTTCTTGAGATCTACGTTGTGTAGTTTCTTGAAATATAATGCTCTAAAAGCTGGGCCGCTTTGCAAAGGTCCAAAAAAATTAACTACAGATGAATACATTGTGACTAGCAAACTTTCTGACGCTTTAATTGGTTGCTTACAGAGTTTAAGCGTTGCATCGTTTATAAATGCCAGGGATAGGATAAAAAGCAGATATAAGATAAAAATAAGGGTAACTACTACTGGCGATGTATTTTTTAGTAGCTCAAATAACTTTGGACTTCTTATGAGATAAATTGTTATCGCCGAAATAGTTACGAGCAGTATGGTTATTACAGCAATTGATCGCCATGGAATGCGTTTGTACATAAAATCTATTATACTAAGGTATAGAACAAATGAGCAGAAAACAAAGAATTATAAGTTCAATCAATAAACTAGTTTCATCCGATAAATTTTTTGTGGGAATAATTATTCTATTCATTATCCAGGCCGGTTGGATAGCCCTCAGCAGTAATTACCCTATGGCGTTTGATGAAGATTTTCATTTGGGCTTGATCAATTTGTACTCCCAGCATCTAGTACCATTCTGGTCGTCGCACCCTGCTACTGGCAATGCTTACGGGGCTTTAACTCGTGATCCATCCTATCTGTATCATTACGGCTTTGGTTTTTTGTATTTAATTATCAAAGAGCTGGTTCATAACTTAACGGCCCAAATTTTGATACTGCGGTTTATCAATGTTGCGCTTTTTGCTTCGGGACTATATTTGTTCAGAAAACTTTTGCTTCAAACCCGTGCGTCCAAAGCAATTGTCCACTACACGTTGTTAATATTTGTGCTGATACCGGTTGTTCCCCTTCTGGGAGCCCAAATTAACTACGATAATTTAATATTCCCACTTACAGCGCTAACGCTGTTGCTCACTATCTCATTTGTCAGGTCCATGAAAGAAAGTTCAATGAATGTTACCAGGGGTCAGATGCTGCTAGTTGTTTGTATGATTGCTAGCCTTGTGAAGTATGCATTCCTGCCCGTATTTGTGGCAGTTGTGATTTATTGTTTATTTAAATTAAAATCTAATTATTCATCTGTTAAAGTTTTTAGCAATTCTTTTAAAAAGGGTTGGCGAAGTGCAAAAACAATATACAAATGGACATTGTTAATGTTGATTATAGTATTTTCAGTCTTGATGGTGGAACGCTACGGCGTTAATGTAGCAAAATATCATACGCCTGTCCCAGATTGTGCTCAGGTGTTGTCTTATGATAATTGCAAGTATTACGGACCTTGGATAAGAGATTATAATTTCTCTAAAGATAAAATCCCTGGCGTAGACACCAGTCCGATTGCTTATTCTACTCGTTGGGGTTATGGCATGTGGTTGCGTAATTTCTTTGCGGTTGG
>RGVC01000074.1 GCA_010027485.1 bacterium
AACGCATTCATATGCCGAGCTAGTTCTTGTGAATAGCCCATACTGTGCAAGAGGCTTACATCGTCATGATGCTGCTTGTTGTCTGACAAGACCAGCTCCTGGGGATTGATTTTGCTGTTATTGTATACCCAAAATCCTGTAAAATTAAATGGTCAGGACTTACGCCCCCCCCCGATCTCTTCATTAAAAAATTCTTTTGCCTCGACCTCGGGGTTTTTCGTAAGCATCTGTATTTAAAATCAAGCTAAAAAAATTAAATTATCCGGTAGCTTCTTGTTTCAGCCAAGGTGTATTTCTTTTCATAATGCTATTTAACATAATAATTAATTTCCTCATGATGGCTGTGAGAGCTAGCTTAGCTGGCTTACCTCGAGCCACTAAGCGGTCATAAACTGCACGTAATTGAGGGTTCCATCTTAAACTGGAAAGAGCAGACATAAAGATACAATTACGGACCCGCTGCCTTCCTCCTTGTATAAAGCGTTTTCCTTTCGCTAGTCCACTATCATGCGCATATGGGGCGACACCAACTAATGCGGCAATTTCTTTATTAGATAAGCTCCCTAATTCTGGAAGATAAGCCACGATGTAGCTGGCTGTAATAACTCCGATACTAGGCACTGAAGTTAATAGCTCAATCTTATTTTTGACTTCAGTATCTTCAGATAAGCGCTCGAGCTCACTGCTTAGTTCATCAATTGATTTATCGAGCCATTTGATGTGTGCCTTAATTGATTTTTTAATTTTAGGGTTACTCACTTTATCTAGGCGGTTTTTTTCTTGTGCTCGAGTATCACAGAGTTCTTCTCGGCGCTTGACTACTTCTTTTATCAACTCTTGGCATTCTGTAAGTGGGTACTTAGCTGGGAGGACTTCCATTACTTGAGCATACAGGCTAATGACTTTAGCATCGATTTTATCTGTTTTTGCAAGCCACCCCTTAGCCTTAGCAAAAGCGCGTACTTTATTCGCGTGAGCAACATGAACCGGATAAGCTGCATTACGTAATGTCTTAACTAATAGTCGCTCATAACCGCCACTTGCCTCACAAGTGACTAAAGCTATCTTATTACCTGTCGATTCACTATGCGCTAATAGTGTCAATAAGGATTTTAACCCCTCTGCATCATTACTAATTTGGTGATACTCATTATTCCAATACACATCTAATAATGGCTTACTCACATCTATTCCAACATAATAGTTCATTACGGGATACACTCCTGTTAAAATCAATTCGTTAGTATTTTCCATACTTGCGTTTAATTCGAGGCTTTATCCTCTAACATCTGTTCGGAACTAACTAACTTAAAAAATTGGATGGAGCATCTTGTCTTACGCTCGGTGCGTTCTTCACCATGTCCTGAACCGATGACTCCATCCTTCCTTAGAGAGTTGATCAAACTCTTCTAAGAAACTCAAGAGCTTCATTTCAATATACAAGTTCTCGATTAAGAAAGCGAATAGTAACAACGGGGTTGGGCTTTGTCTATAGGGGTTTCACCTGTACTCTCAAGATTATTAAAGAACGTTGGGGCTGCAGTGGAATTTTTGTAACACAGGGCGAATTGTTACAAGTAACCTGCTGGAAGTTGAATAATGTTTTTAGTCAGCCATTC
>RGVC01000075.1 GCA_010027485.1 bacterium
TACAATACTTGGGGTCCACCCCTGGGAAGATAGCAAGGTGCCAAATTATATGAGAGCCATCCGAAAGGATGGCTTTTATCTTTTGACAGAGTTTTATTTTTAGCGTGAAATATTTATTTTTATTAAAAAACTAAAACCAATAATTTATACCAAATATGGCGTTAAAGGAAAACCGGCATATTGATGGTTAAAAAATTTATACCAAAAATGATATAAGCAGTAATTGGCAATTTTTAGAGTCAAATTTTGAACACAAAATTAAGATTTTTCTTGCACTAATACACGCTTACGTTTATACTACGCATTAGCTATCAAAAACAGATACGCTGACAGCAAATGTATACATAACAAAAAGGTAAAAAGTGGCTGTACAGTCAAAACAAAAGCCAAAAAAAGGTAAAAAACAGCAGTACTGCTCTATAGGGCAGGCTTCTAAAATGCTGGGCGTATCTATTGCAACCCTTAGGCGCTGGGAGAAGGCTGGCAAGATTAAGGCAGACAGGCTAGATGGCAAAAATCGTAGCTTCAAAGTAGCTGATCTAGAGAAGATAACTAGCTCAAAACCACTGTCTACAGCTGAGACGGCCAAGCTACTAAAGGTATCTGAATCATCTGTTAGGCGATTGCAACAGAGCGGTGAATTAGTTGGTAAAAGAGGTGATAATGGCAAATATCTATTCAGCCAAGAATCCATAGATTCCTACAAGCAAGTAAAAGCCACAAAGAAGGCTTATAAAGCGCCTGAACCGTCACTAGCTGAAATGGTAGAGCAAGAAGCCGAAAAACGCTTAGAAGAGGCTGAGGACTTCCTAGAACACGATAATGATGGATACATCAGCCCTGCAGAAATACCGCACCCATTCTTATCTGGCATTGTGGCAGCAGTAGCCACCATAGCACTGCTAATAACACCTTGGAAAACCATGACTAATACCGCTAACACCAACACCGGTCCGGTATCAAGCACTGCAACTACCAGTGTTGCTAAGCCGGCCGAAAAAATCGACGGTAAAAACATAATAGACCGCACCGTAACAGGGGCTAAGTTAGCAGCAGGCAGTGTAGATCTAGATAAATTAAGCTCAGACGTTCAGCAGGTACTCAAAAATAACCGCATAACCAATGTCTTCAATAATCAAAATAGTTATAACACATACAACACTAGTAATGTATACAACACAACGAATAACAGTGTTGGAGATACGGTTTCGGCCGGAACAGGCATAAGCGTTACTACCAATGGAAATGATCAGACTATAAGCGCCAATTATGGTTCTCAAGCCGGCACTGCTGCTGAAGGCAATAAGCTAATTACTTGCCCAACAGGTAGTGGAAATCTAACCGGAGGTGGTAATTCAGTAGCTGTTGGTGCTGGCGGAACATGTAATTCGCTAGGCATAGTTAGCAACCCATCATTTACTGGCCAAGTGACTACTGGAAGCCTAACGAGCAGCGGCGCAATTCAATTTTCAGCGCTCGGAACAGGCCTAGTAAGGAGCTCTGTAACAGGGGAGTTGAGTACAAATTTTG
>RGVC01000076.1 GCA_010027485.1 bacterium
GGTAGAACTGACACAATTATGGCTCTACGCCAAGAAACCCAATTATCTAGAGTTGACAATTTCAGAGAAAATATCAACGCCAGACTCAGACGCAATACTATCGAGAGCATAACAAACAGAGCTCTAGGAGAATCGGTGCATTTAGATATTGAAAGTCGAATTACCAGTAGCGCAAAAACCTCTGCAGAAACTATACAAATCGAAGAGTATGCAAACCAATTACGTGCTAGCGGTGAACTTCGAATTAGGGCTGGCGGCATAGACGGTGATAATGGTCAAATCCGTGCCCACGCTAATGCTATTGCAGCTATAGACAAAATACGTAGAGATGCTATTAATAATACCAAGATAATCTTTAAAGAGGAAAATCTAGATCGTGCCGCTACAATTGACTCCGCAAACGGAAGAAGTACAATCATACCAGTAAATACGCCAGAAACAAGAGCTGCTGCTATAGAAATCATTTTTGGCAGTAAAGATAAAGGCGCTATCGCACAGGCATACAGAGAAGTCGACTTCTCCTTCGCTGACCTTAATGATGATGAAAGAGAGAGACTACAAATCATAACAGCCGAAGCCATGATGTCTGGTGCCAGACCAGCATGGGTTGGTGGTGGCACCATAGCAAATCTTAAACGTGGCTTAGACTACACTGGCACGACAGCATTTGCAGGTGCCTACGGAGATACTGGTGTTTACGAGCAGATTTATCAAGCTATCCATAAGCAAAAAATTGATACAGACGAACTTGCAAGCATGGGTACAGATTTCTTATCTCAGCTACAAAATGCCTTAGCTGATACTAGTTCTAGAAGCATGGCAACAATCAGTGATGATTCAATGGTTAGATTTGTTAATGATATGGTTGAGGCGCTTACAAACCCAGACTACTACAGCAAACTTGGTGACAGTAAGCCAAAAATTATTGATTTACTAAAATCTGAAGGTCCTAGGTATAGAAGCTTGTTAAGGCTAGAAGATCAAGTAAAACTAGACGACACTTTGAACAAGATTTAAAGCAGAGTCAATTGTCCATCGATCTATACTGATACGACGCAAATCCTTACAATAAGCACCTGTACCTAAATCCTTGCCGATATCTTCAGCCAGAGAACGTATGTATGTACCACTTGAAACATCTACACGTAGCTTTAAAAATGGATAGTTGTAGTCGATAATTTCAATTGAATTAATTGTTACTTTTCTTGAGGGTAAATCAAACTCCTCGCCTTTTCGGGCTAGATCATATGCTCTTTTGCCAGCTATTTTAATTGCGCTAAATTTTGGAGGTTTCTGTTCTATTTCGCCCTCAAATTTACTTATTGTTTTCTTTATGTCTTCTAAAGAAGGCTTGGTATCAGAAAAATCTTTTAACTCACCTTCCACGTCGCCGGTACTGCTAATTTTACCTAGCTCTATATTAGCTTCATAGGTTTTATCTAGCTTGGAGTAATTCTGTGCGCTTTTACACTCTTTACCGACCACTAAAATCATTAGCCCGCTAGCAAATGGATCAAGTGTTCCGGTGTG
>RGVC01000077.1 GCA_010027485.1 bacterium
TGTGGTTTCTGCTCGTAAGTATCGTCCGTCAAGTTTTGACACGGTTATAGGTCAGCAGCACATTGTACAAACATTAAAAAATGCCATTAAAAACAAGCATTTGGCTCACGCATTTTTATTTTGCGGACCACGTGGTGTGGGTAAAACCACCAGTGCACGTTTGCTTGCCAAAACCATTAATTGTAGCAATTTGTCAGCAAGCACTGAGGCTTGCAACGAGTGCGACAGCTGCAAAGCTTTTAACAATAACGTTAATTTTAACATCTACGAACTGGATGCAGCCTCTAATAATTCCGTAGATGATATCAGAGCTTTGGTTGACCAAGTTCGATATGCACCTCAAGGTGCGCAATACAAAATCTATATCATAGATGAGGTGCACATGTTAAGTGCTGCGGCATTTAATGCTTTTCTTAAAACTTTAGAAGAGCCACCTCCTTATGCTAAATTTATTTTAGCCACCACAGAAAAACACAAGATACTTCCTACCATATTATCACGCTGTCAGGTTTTTGATTTTTATAGAATCAAGGTTGAAGATGCGGTGAAGCAATTGAAATTAATCTGCGAAAGGGAAGGGGTAAGTGCCGAAGAAGAGGCATTGCACATCATTGGTCAAAAGGCCGAAGGTGCTATGCGTGATGCCCTTTCTATGTTTGATAGGATCGTAAGTTTTACTGGTAATAACATTACTTATAAAGATGTTATCCAAAACCTAAACATCCTTGATTACGACTACTATTTTAAAATAACTCAATACATCCTAAGCGAGGACATTCCAGCTACTTTGCTTTTGTTTAATGATATTTTATCAAATGGATTTGATGGCTTACATTTCTTAACAGGTTTGTCAGACCATTTAAGAAACCTAAGTGTTTGCAAGTACCCTGACACGGTTAAACTCCTAGAGGTCGCATCTTCAGTTGCTGCTAAATATGCACAACAATCACAAACTGCTAATATTAGTTTTTTGTTGAATGCGTTGAATATGCTAAACAAATGCGAATTGGATTATAAATCAAGCAAGAGCCAAAGATTGCATGTGGAGCTATGTTTGATGAAACTTTGTCATTTGAGAGGCTACACGCAATTAGAAAGCACCAATCTCGAGTTGGGGCTAAAAAAAAAATTAATGTAAGTCCGGCAGAAGAGCAAGCGCCTTTAGTTGCTGAGACTACTATAATTGATATTAAACCTGCTCAGGAAAACGTTTCCATAGTTGCTGAACCTGAAACTCCTAAAATAATTACACCACTTAATTCCTTATTTGCTGATACCAAAAATAAGCCAAACGATTTGGTGGCACTGGCCAAACAGCGCATGGCTGAGAAGAAACAGCAAGAAGAATCGAACAATGGCAGTGAAAATAATTTGGAGGATTTAATACCTGGTACTGAAATAACACAAGAGGTATTTGATATTGTATGGCAAGCCTACTTAAAAGATCTTGAGGTGCAAGTAAACCGCAAGATTTCTAGCTTTATTAAAGAACGCTCCTATGAGATTGTTGCGGCAGATAGAGTTAAACTG
>RGVC01000078.1 GCA_010027485.1 bacterium
CTTACAGCCCGACTAAGATGCTCAAAAAATACACTATTTCTAAAAAAATTTAGCCTCTAACAGCCACATAAACCCCAAAAATCATCGCTAGCGATAGTAAGGCCTTGGTTTTTATACCAGGGCTTTTAGCTTCTAGGAAAAAATGCGGAGCTAGTTTAAAGAAGCTCAAAGTTATCAGTAAAACAAATATTGGTTGTATATTTTCTATGGCTGCGACCAATGAAACAGGCCCTAAACTCAGCGCTTTGCAAAACATAAAGCCAGCAACAAGTGACAAAACCTCTGCAAACACCAAAAGAAGTACCAACAAAATGTAGCGTCGTTGAAAAATGGTTGCTAGGGTTTTTTTGTCTATTTGATTGAAAAAGCTCATCAATACCATGCCTGCAATCACTAGGCCGATGCAGTAGTAAAAATAGGCATTCAAAAAATTGGTATGTGAGTAAACATATTTATTGATTACGGCCACAAAATCTAGACTAAGGCCCGCAAAAAATACCGGGATCAAGGCCTTAGAAAGTCTGAATTCACCCATCTCAACCATCGAATAGCAAACTGCCGCTACGATTACAATTGAGAAGCCTAAAATTGCGCTTAATCCTAGGCGTTCGCCAACTGCAAAATAAGCTATAAAAGGAATAATAGCTGGAGATAAGCTCATCAATGCAGCCACTACAGATGGCGAAGTCCTAGACAGCCCTTGAAAATATAGATAGTAAGATATAACAGTAAGCGCACCTGTTGCCAGAGACAGAAGTATTAATTTTATAGGTACTTTATCAACATCAGCAATACCAACAACTATCAAGGCTGGCAGAACTCCAAACAAGCCAGAGATTGCTGCAGCAACTCTGGGGCTGCGATAAACATATGACAATAAATTATCGTCAATTAAGGTAATAATTGCGTATATAAGTGGTACAAGAAGTGCTAGAAAAATCCAACTCATGTACCTTATATAGTACACTAGAAAACTTCACATAATAATGGTAAAGTTTATTTACAAGGTCAAAATAAAGTTATGAAGATACAAATTACTCAAGGGGTGGGTATTGGACCTACTCAGCTGGCAGCCTTCGACAAGGCCCTAAACGAAGCTGGAGTAGCTAATTTTAACTTAATTTACCTCAGTTCTGTAGTGCCTCCAAGTAGCAAAATTATAACAACCAAGAAGCCGAGTTTCGAAGGAGAATGGGGAGATAAACTTTACGTTGTGTCCGCTCAGCAACGCACTAGCAAAAGACACGAAGAGGCTTGGGCCGGTATAGGCTGGGTGCAAGACCCAAAAACTGGTAAAGGTTTATTCGTGGAGCACGAAGGACATACCAAAGCTGAAGTTGTTGGTAATATTAATGCCAGCCTGTCTGCCCTTGCCAAACACCGTAAAACTAAATTTGGCTCAATCAACATGAAGGTTGTTGGAACTAAATGCCAAGATCAGCCTGTCTGCGCTTTAGTAATTGCAGTATTTGAATCAGAGCCATGGAAAAACTAAATATACAATAAAAAACAATAACGGTTTATAATAT
>RGVC01000079.1 GCA_010027485.1 bacterium
CCCTGGTTGGCGAAAATGGTGCTGGCAAAACTACCCTCATAAAACTATTGCTTAGGTTTTATGATGTCGATGAAGGCGCCATAAAAATAAATGGCGTAGACATTAAGCAAATTGACCTAGACACATGGTATAGCCAGCTTGGAACGCTATTCCAAGATTTCAACAGATATCCGTTCAGTATTGAAGAAAACATCACAATAGGCGGCGAAACCAAAAAAATAGACAAGCTTAAAAGTGTAATTCAAGAATCTGGAGTCGATGAGATTGCCGATAAACTACCACACGGTTTAGATACGATTCTGGATTCCAGTTTTGAGAAAGGTGTTGAGCCTAGTGGGGGTCAATGGCAGAGAGTGGCAATCGCCAGAGCCTTTTACCGTGACGCCAATATTCTAATTTTAGATGAACCAACGGCAGCCATAGATTCCAAAGCTGAGTATAAAATATTCAATAGTATTTTTGATCATCAGGCCGAAAAAGGTGCGATTATAATTAGCCACCGTTTTAGTACAGTTAGAAGGGCCGATCGAATTTTGGTAGTGTCCAAAGGCAAAATTATTCAAGACGGCAATCACGATGAATTAATCAAACAAACCGACGGCTTGTATCACGACATGTTCGAAAAACAAGCCGAGGGCTACCGTTAGTCTAAATATTTCTTTAGCTTAAACAAGCCTTTTTCTGGCTTATACACCTGGTCGGGGTATTTTTCCAAAAGTTTCCACACACACCCATTGATGGTCTTGGGATGCAAATTCTTATCAGTAGCTTGAATCATAGCATTCAAATCAGTCCACCTAATCCCTTCTGGATGCTCATCCAAAAGTCTCAACGCCGTCTGATTAATTCTAGCCGTAATCCCCTGATTTTTCATACTTTAATTGTAAGGCATAAAGTAGAAAAAACGCCACCATGCGGTGACGTTCTTTCTTTGGTGATCCCAAGGGGAATCGAACCCCTATTGCCAGGATGAAAACCTGGTGTCCTAACCGTTAGACGATGGGACCAAATATTTCTTAAAAACCTCAAAATATATCATACCATAACAGGGGTAAAATTAAAACCCCCCTTACCCACACTTGGGGGGTCAGATTTGAGATTGAATGTTTTTGTTTTGGAGCGGTCAGTCGTTGCTCGTTTTAGAAAACAGTATTACTGTAGCACATTTACCCTGTTAATGCTAGTGGTTATCCACAAGCTTAGCTTAGTCGGCGAGCTAGGTTCCAGCGATAAGCTAGAGAACCAAGAACTGTAGTAACGATGAATACTGCGACTGCAGTAGTACCTGGGCCGGTGTTAACTAGGCTAGTTGGAGTTCCTGAAACACCTGCGCCTGGGCCAGTGATTGGCGTAGTTGGTGTTGGGCCAGGGCCTGGTCCTGGGCCTGGATTACAATTTTCTTTGGTAATTACTACGTCGGCATAGTCAGAAATTTCAGTAGTGTTTTGAGCTGATTTAGCTTTAGCGATGTTGCGTACTCTTACACTACAGCCAGCGAAATCGTCTAGGGCTTTAGTCTTGAATAGTAC
>RGVC01000080.1 GCA_010027485.1 bacterium
GGTGAGCAAAATAATTTTTATAGCCCCGGATTGCCTAGAGGTGGAATGGGCCAGTTAGAACAAGTTTTAGAAAAAAACTTAGGTATTGATATTAATTACTACGCCCTGGTTAACTACAATGCCCTCAAGGAGTCTGTCGATTCCGTAGGTGGTATAGACGTTGTTATCAACAGCAAAGACCCTAGAGGCCTCTATGATCCTAATATTGATTGGTCTACTCGTAAACCTTTGGTGAAGCTTACCAACGGCCCTCATCATTTGACTGGTCAACAAGCCTTGAATTTGGCACGCGCACGAGGTGACTCCTATAATTCATATGGTTTCCCTGCTAGTGATTTCGATCGTACTGCTAATCAACGCATGATGCTCGTTGCACTTAAGAACAAAGCAACTTCTAGTAGTGTGTTGGCAAATCCAGCTAAATTAGCCGATTTATCAGATGTCGTAGGCAAAAATGTTCAGACAGACCTCAAAGCTGCTCAAGTGAAAAGACTATATACAATTGTCAAAAAAATTGACTCCAATAATATCAAATCTTTAAGTCTCAATAATGCCAACGGTGTTGATTTACTGAAGAGTTATACTGCACCGGGTGGACAGTCCACCTTGATACCTGCAGCAGGTATAGACGACTACAGCGCAATACAGTCATTCATCTTGCAGCAAAGTTCAAGTAATCCGATCGTTCAAGAAGGAGCAAGAGTTGTAGTACTCAATGGTACGGATACAGATGGCCTAGGAACTTTGCAAAAAAATAATCTCAGTAAACAAAAAATTCGTGTAATTAAAGTGGGCGATGCTGGCACAACTCTTCAAAAGGTAAAATGCCTGCCACTCGAAGTTTACTTGGTAAGGATTATGGATATCATTACACCACTACCAACCCCTACTTGGGACTTTATGACGCTGATTTCATAATCGTAGTAGGAGCTGACAAGATCCCAAAACCCCCATCGTCAACAAGTAATTAATATATGTCCAAGCAAATGCTGAAATCTCTATTTTTCAGGAAAGATAACATAGTTTTATTTGTAATATTGGCTGTTAGTTTGGTTACTCTACCTCAATTGGATTCATTTACTTCTTCACTTGATAAACTTAACAATGTTAAGTTTCAGTATGCAATTTTGGCTTTAGTATTTTCGTTAGGTACCTATTTTATGGCTGCTGCAACTTATTATTTCTTAGCAATCAAAAAAATTAGATATTTCCAGGCATCTATCATCCAATTTGCTGCTATGTTTATCAACCGAATCCTGCCTGCAGGCATTGGTGCTATCGGCGTGTCTTTTGGTTATTTGAAAAAGATGAAACATAGCAATGTGCAAGCCGCTACTGTTGTTAGTCTCAACAATCTGATAGGATTTGTAGGCAATACTTTAATAATTACCGCGGTAGTTTTGATAACCGGCTTTTCGATTCCCAAAAACTCAATATTCCACGCTAATTGGATCTATTTATTGATTTTTTTGCCAGGATTACTAGTTTTACTTTATTTT
>RGVC01000009.1 GCA_010027485.1 bacterium
TTTGGCGGTTGATTCTTGTTGTTTGCCGATTTTAACAGCGGCAGAGATTTTTTTATCAACATTATTTTTATAATCTTGTCGGCCCATGAATGCCCAAGTACCAAAACCGATAGACAATAGTAGTACAAAAATACAAAAGCCTAGGGCTATCATCACTCCGTCTACTGCGCCTTTCTGGTTATGCTTTAACATACCTAATATGTTACCTCAGTCCAGCCCTGTTAGCAACTATTTATAGCTGTACAGAAATACGCTATGTTTTGTTTTTGCCGGCTTGACATTTGAAATGTCAAAAGCAATACTGACCAATTTGAGTGGCTTGTTTTCGTAAGCAAGACATTTGGTGTGTAGCTTATTCATGTATCTAGGTAATAAGAATACAAAGATAGCATCAACCTCGGGCCAGCGAATTGACCAAAAATTTCCCCACCTTATTTTTACTTGTTCTCTATATTTGACTGTCCGAAAGTAGGCTACTAAAAAAAGTAGTGGATTCAATTCATAGCCAATTACTCGGTAACCGCGCTTAGCGGCTTCAATAGCAACCTTGCCATCACCTACCCCCAGCTCGAGTAGAATTTGTCCTTGTTTGAGGTTTAATAAATCAAATGCTACTTTTTGCCGGACAGTTAGTGTTGGCAAATATGGCGCACCAAAAAAACCACAAAAGAAAAGCAGAAAAAAAATAATCCCAGAATTAATGCCCAGCTCATTTAAGACTTTTTAGTTTTTTGATTTTGTTTTCGGCTTTAGTTAAATATTCTTCAATTTCTTTGATTATTTTTTTGCCATTTTCATAATTTTTGATAGCTGAATCAATGTCGTCATCGGGGTTTTGTAAGCTAGCAATAATATTGTCTAATTGCTGGCTTTTTTCTTGATAGTTAAATTCGTCCTTATTGGCCATGGTTAAATCTCCTCTATTGCATTAACTTGTGTCGATACTTTTCCGTCACCTAAAACTATATTAATTTTATCATCAACTCGTAATTTCTTAACCGAGCTGACGGGTCGGTTATCTTTGTAAATTATGGCGTAGCCTTTTTGCAAAATATTATGAGGACTAAGCGCTTCGAGCAGGTCCGATTTTGAGATATAAACTTGTTTAATCTGATCAAATTTAGTGATTAAAAGTGACTGCAGATTATCGCTCTTTGAAGCCAGTTTTTGCTGAGCGTTATTTAAGGTATTTTGTAGCCCACTTTCCAGACTAGATTGATAATTAGCCAAATTACTTATTAAGTGTTTTTTGTCAGGAGTTAGTAGTTCAGCGGCGTTACTTGGCGTGCTAGCTCGGCAATCAGCGGCAAGCTCAGCTAGTGAAATGTCAATCTCGTGACCAATTGCCACCAGTGTTGGTATACGACTAGCTGCCACTGCCCTGGTAACCAATTCTGTATTAAAAGCTGCCAGGTCTTCAGCGCTACCGCCACCACGAATTACGACTAGAACCTCTGGCATTTCGGAGTGCTCATTGAAAGATTCAATAGCCTTTGTAATTTGTTGTGGTGCTGGCTCTCCTTGAACTTGGACGTCAATAAAATATATTTCTAGGCCACTAAAGCGAGCGTTAATAATTTTAATAAAATCAGCGTAAGCTGCAGATTGTTCTGACGCAATTAGTCCGATTTTTTGTGGTGGGTAAGGTAATGTTCTTTTACGACCAGAATCGAATAATCCCTCTTTTAATAATTGTGCTTTTAGAAGTTCAGCTGCACGTTTAATCGAGCCTTCGCCGGCTAAAGAAATTTTTTGCACATTAACACTAAAGCCGTAAAGATTGTGAAGCTTGGGCTGTCCTTTGACTCTAAGCATCATGCCCTCTTCGAGTGGTCCAGGCAAATTGTAAATTGTACCAAAAAACTTAACTGTCGAATAATCATCTTTCAGGTCAAAATATACCCAACGATTTTTACTTACTCGTAAGTTTGCTAACTCGCCACTTATCGTTACGCCACTAAATGAGTATTCAAGGTTCTGGTTCAAAAGCCCGACGAACTCGCTAACACTTAGCTCTACATGCGGCTCATCGTGCATGTTACTAAGCCGAGTCTTTTTGATTGCTTACGAGGTTTTGATGATAGTAATAATATCCTAGAGGCAATTGAATAGCTGTATTTAAAACTCGATACATAACAGTTACTGGCAAGCTCAATGCGGCCGGTACGCCTGCGGTTGCCATGACCGCCGTCATTAAAGCTTCGTATATACCTACTCCGCCAGGAAGCACCGAAACAAGTCCTGCAAAATTGGCAACTGCATAGGCTAATATTACAGCTCCAATATTCACGGCTTCTCCAAAAGCTAGATATACTACATAAATTGCCAGAACCTCTGTTATGTTTGCCAATAAAGCGTATAGTAATGGACTTTTTAATTTTTCCGGACTCTGTTTAATTATTTGATAATTTTCATGGAAATCTGTGAATGCTATTTTGGCTTTGTTGATATTAATTGTTTCGGGGTGTTTAGGGCGAACTATTTGAATTATCCTGTTGAGACCTTTGGTTATAGCTGTAAAGAAACTATTGATTCTGTGTTTACTGCCGAGTATGTAGGCTCCGATAATCGTGCCGACTATTACGAGAGTTGAGACTACGGCTGCAACTAGAATGGTCAAGTTACTAGCTTTGCCCATGATTGCCAAAGAAAATAATCCAAAAACCAGCAATATTTCAAATGACAAAAACATTAGAGCTAGCTTGAAAGTGTGAACCAACGTTGCCTTAGTGCCTGTAAGCTCATCGCCACTGCGCATTCTAAGACTGTAATATGAAAAACCTGTAACTCCCCCGCTTGGAAAAACGTGATTCACAAAATTTAATTCAAGTGAAGTTCTAAGCAAAAATTTATAAGATAGCTTGTTGCCAACTAGCTTGTATAATTTTTGATACATTTTGGCTTGAGCGTGATAATTCAAAAATTCAATAGGAATTAATAGCAACAAGAACCAGGCATTAACATGCTTAAGATTGCTTAAGGTAGCGCCAAGCTGATCTCGTATGGCATAGATCAATACACCTAAAGCAATTAAAGTAACTAGGTTAACAATTATCTTCCAGTTCTTACGAAACCATGTTTTTTTGCCAGTTGTTTTAGTCATTGCTAACAATTATACCGCATCGTTATGAGGTGGTTTAGAGATTAATTACAAAAAAGCTATAATAGCTACATGCAGAGTTTATTAATTTTGGGCCGTCAACCGGCGCTGGGTATTGCCGAACTGGAAAGTCTCTATGGTAGCGACAAAGTTCAAGTAGTTAGTGAGAAAGTTGTAATTGTAGATGAAGACCCCTGCTTGCTAGCTTTCGACAGGCTTGGAGGCAGTGTTAAGTTTTGTAAAATTTTGACTACAGTCAATACCAATAGATGGCACGAAGTAGCCGATTTTGTTATTAAAGCTGCACCCCGCCAAAGCGCAGACATGCCCGAGGGTAAAATGCTTCTCGGTTTAAGCGAAATTGGTTTTAATGTGCCTCTTAAGCAACTTGAGGCAAGCGGACTTTCTATCAAAAAGGCCGTTCGCAGTACCGGTCGATCAGTTAGGTTAGTTCCCAATAAAACCGGTGAATTAAATGCCGCTCAAATAATCCACAATAAGCTAACCTCTGAAAATGGCTGGGATTTGGTTATGATAAAAGATGGTCCAAAAACCATAATCGCTCAAACAGTCAAAGTCCAAGATATAGAAAGTTATACCAAGCGTGATCATGATAGACCAATGCGCGATTCCAGAGTGGGCATGCTACCGCCAAAATTAGCCCAGATAATTATAAATTTGGCAGCCGGTAAATTGCCAGAGGGCAAATTAAAATCAATTTGCGACACTCCGCTAGATCAAGAACACCCTCGTCCAAGTTTAGGCCAAAGCGTACTAGACCCGTTTTGTGGAACAGGCGTTTTGTTGCAGGAAGCCCTGTTAATGGGCTACGACGTTTGTGGTAGTGACGTCGAGGAAAGAATGATTGAATATAGCTCCAAAAACCTTGATTGGTTGAATAATATTTATAATTTAGGTCTGGAAAAATATAAACTTGAAATTGGTGACGCTACCTCTCTGCAATGGACAAATGATGCAGATATTGTAGCCTGTGAAACATATTTAGGTCGCCCCTTTTCTAGCCTGCCAGATGCCAATACGCTAAAACAAAATATAGCAACATGTAATGTAATAATTTCAAAATTCTTGAAAAATATCGCACCTCAGATAAAATCGGGAACTAGGCTATGCGTAGCAGTTCCGGCTTGGCAAACAAGGCCGAATCAATTCAGTGAGCTACCTCTTATTGACTCCTTAAGCGATATGGGGTACAATAGTTTAAGATTTGAGCACGTTAAAGACAGTGATTTGATTTATTATCGTAAAGATCAAATTGTTGCTAGGCGGCTCCTAATTATTAGCAAGCAATAAAGGATTTATAAATGTCTAAAGTTAAAGCTGGCGGTACATCCAAAAATACCCGTAAAAGTCCTGGTCAAAGATTAGGTGTTAAGGTCTATGGCGGTCAACAAATTAAAACTGGCCAAGTTATTGTTCGCCAAGTTGGTATGACTAAGCGCCCAGGCGTTGGAACT
Source organism: bacterium (assembly GCA_010027485.1). Taxonomy (GTDB): domain Bacteria; phylum Patescibacteriota; class Saccharimonadia; order Saccharimonadales; family UBA4665; genus RGVC01. Next base: position 4,576 of record RGVC01000009.1, read on the forward strand.
AAAATAAGCCGAAACTTCACTATTCATGCAACTCGTGACGGCGTCGTTAAATACACTAATCGTAAAGTACGCACCTTTAGCGGCCGATCAGTGCCTCGTGTTGAAGTTACTGTAGTTTAACTAGCTATTAATTGTATGTCTGATGCGATCTATGACATCAGCAATTACTATTTGAGATTTAACTAAATAATCATCTACGCCAAGAGACATGGCTCTCTCTTTGTCGCTTTCCTGACTCAAAGCCGTTAGCATAATTACTTTTAAGTTAGCGGTTTTTGGAGTATTGCGAAGAATATCAAGTACATCGAAGCCGTTGATTTCAGGCATCATTACGTCTAGTAGTACTAGGTCTGGCTGAAAACCTTCGGCAGCAGCAAGAGCGTCTTCGCCGTTTTCAACACGCTTCACTTCAAAGCCTTCTGCTTCTAAACGATCAACATAAACTGTTGCTAGCGAGTTATCATCTTCAACGAGTAAAATTTTGTTTTTTTGAGTTTCTTTTTCTTCTGGCATACTTCTTATGTTATATTATGTCATCGTTTATAGCAATAAGCTAAAGCAGTGATTCAACAAATCCACTAAAAAGCGGGTGTGGTCTGTTTGGACGGCTTCTAAATTCTGGGTGGAATTGACAAGCAATAAAAAATGGATGATTTTCGGCTTCGATAATTTCCACTAAATTATTTTCTGGATTAGTACCGCTGGCGACAATTCCCCACTTTTTGAATTCAGCTTTGTATTTATTGTTGCATTCTCCGCGGTGTCTATGACGCTCGACAATTTTTGTTGATTTATAAAGTTTAGCGGCAAGAGTATCTTTTTCGATTTGACAATCATAGTTGCCAAGTCGCATAGTACCACCGGTGTTAAGTTTGTCGGATTGGTCGGACATGGTGTTAATGACTAACTCTTTTGATTCAGGATTAAGTTCAAATGTTGTAGCCGATTTTATGCCAGCATTACGAGCTGCAGCCACTACGGCCACCTGCATGCCAAGACATAATCCTAAGTATGGTTTTTTTGAATTTAAGGCATAAGCTGCAGAAGCAATTTTGCCTTCTAGTCCCCTTTTGCCGAAGCCACCTGGCACTAAAATACCTTCGTATTTTTCTAATTCTTTGGCGGTATTTTTAGGGTTTTCATCGAATTCAGTTGCATCAATCCAGGTAATGTCGACATTTACATTTTTATGCCAAGCGGCTGCCCTTAGGGCCTCTAATACCGACATATAGGTATCGCTGTTATCCATGTATTTTGCTACAAATGCTACACTTATGGTTTTACCGTATGTACTGGTTGCTTTTTCAACCACTTGACGCCAATCATCTAGATGGGGCTTAGATGTTTTGAGTTTTAATTTTTTGGTAATAACGTCGGCGATGCCAGTGTCTTCAAGAGTTAGAGGTACTTCATATATGCTTTTGGCATTTGGTAAAAGTGCGATGGACGATTCAGCTACGCCACTAAATAAACTAAGCTTTTCTTTGGCTGCCTGACTAGCGTGGTTTTCGCTACGACCAACTAATATGTCTGGTGCTATACCTAGTCCGCGTAACTCACGAACTGAATTTTGAGCTGGCTTAGTCTTGGTTTCATTACTGGCGCCAAGATATGGCAAGTAAACAACATGCACATAAACACAGTTTTCTAGTCCAACTCTTAGACCTAACTCCCTAATAGCCTCAACAAAAGACAGCGACTCATAATCGCCCACTGTTCCACCAATTTCAACAATGTGCACATCAAAACCTTTGCCTGCTTCGGTGATCCAATCAGCAATAGAACCAGTTAGGTGAGGAATAATCTGCACGTCTTCGCCCTCGAATTTGCCGGCCCGCTCGTCTTGAATGAGTTTGAGTAGCACTCGCCCACTCATGAGACTACTAGAGCCAGTTAGCTCTTCGTCTATGAACCTTTCGTAATGTCCTAGGTCTAGGTCTGTTTCGGCGCCGTCTTTAGTTACAAAACATTCGCCGTGTTCGCGAGGATTTAATAATCCAGCATCAACATTTAAGTATGGGTCGCATTTTTGGAGGTTAACACTTAGGCCTCTAGCTTTTAGAAGTTTGCCAATTGAGGCGGCAGTTATTCCCTTGCCTAGACCAGAAAGCACACCACCTGTCACAAATACATATTTAGTAGCCTTAGAAGACACTCTAATATTAACCTCTCTTATTTAGTCCTATGCTACCTTATTTGCGCCCCAGTTACAAGCTGACTAGCGATTTTTATTTAAGTATTCTTGAGCTGCTTGTAGTTGCGGATCTTTATCGGCCTTAACGTCTTCGTCGGTCATTTTAACGGACTTATCGGGCTTGATGCCCTTGTGATGAATGTTTTGACCATTTGGACGATACCAGCTGGCTACGGTAACTTTTAGTTGCGAGCCGTCATTGAAATTAATTAGTTGCTGAACAACGCCCTTGCCATAGCTTTTTTGGCCAATTAGATAGACCGCGTTGTTGTCTCGGAGTGCTCCAGCCGTAATTTCTGAGGCGCTGGCACTGCCCTCGTTAATCAGAACTACTGTTGGAATACCCTTAGCGATGTCATTTCCAGTTGATTCATAGCTTTTAACTACAGTTCCGCCGGTTTTTTCTTTTAATACATTGGTGCCTGTTGGCAGCCACAAACTACTGACATTTACGGCTTGTTCGAGTAATCCACCCGGGTTGTTACGCATATCTATAATCAAACCTTGAACTTTATCGTCTTTAAATTTTTGTACAGCTTTGGAGGTTAGATCATAGGTGTCATCGGCGAAGTTCGAAATTTGAATATAGCCAATATTGCCATCGAGTGTTTTTGATTTAACACTTGTCTGGTTATTACAAAAGTTAATGGCTGTGTTTTGTTTCTGACAACTGAGAGCTTAACTTTGGTTCCGGCTTTGCCACGAATTTTGCTAACAGCATCATCAACTGCCATGCCTGTAGTGCTTTCACCGTTAATTTCAATGATTATATCTTTGGGCTTTAGACCGGCTTTTTCGGCTGGCGTACCTGATATAGGGGCGATGACTTCAAGGTTTCCCTTGCTATCTTGGCCCAGCTGAGCTCCAATTCCACTAAATGAATTAGTGATTTGCTCATTGAATTCCTTGGCCTCTTTGCCGTTGAAATAATTGGTGTAAGGATCTTTTGTGGCCTCTGCCAAGCCGTGTTTTAAGCCATCTTCGAGCTGCTGGGTGGTTAATTTGCCGTCATAGTTGTCTTTGATTGATTGGTATACCTGATTGACGCTACTATAGTCCAATCTTGATGGCAAGCTTGCAGACGGTCCTTTGGCGCGAGAGAATGGTGATATTCGACCATTACCGAAATTAACTCCTACTATAAAAACAGCGAAAAATGCCACGGCCAAAATGACTTTCGGCAGTATCCGGTGCTTACTAGGATTCGGCGTCGGAATATTTGAAACTTTTTTACTCTCCATTAATTACAATTATAGCAAAGTTCTTAAGCTAAGTATTGGTCTAATTAAAAATGAATGAATACTAGACTGCCGACACTCACGCCGCTGCGAGTCGAATATCGTCCATCCCATGAAGCGTTGTACTGACTAATATTGAATGTGCCGTCATCATTAACACTTTCGACGTACATTACGTGACCGTAGTAGCCACTGTTGCTGACAGCAATCGCTCCTGGTTCAGGGCTACGATCGACTCTTAGGCCCATAGATCTGGCATTGTCGTCCCACTGATTTGCATTACCTCGTCCACCCCAATATGGCATGTCCCGGCCGTTACGACCTGCTAGGTAATCAGCGTGGACTTTGTAGGCTGTATAGCTTACGCATTCGCGGTTGTACATACCCCAGGGGTCAATTATAGAATCCTGAGAAGCGTTACATAACCAACCTGGATAGCCACCACCACAAGTAGGACCGCTTCCAGCTGAGTAACTGCCGATGAAGCGACTGTTGGCTGCGACCTGCAAGCGCCTGAGGTTGGCAATTTGAGAATTATTGGAAGATATTTCACGACTAAAGCCGGCCTGCTGAGCCTGGTTCATGTTAAGTAGATACTGCTGTTCGCCGCGTTTGTCGGCTAGTTGTTTTTGTTGCTGTTGCTGAGCAGCGACCAGACCATCTAGCTCTGATTTTTGCTTCTGCAAAGCGATTTGCTGAACTTGGATAGATTTAATAGATTCATCAATTTTATTCTGAACGGTAGTTCGATAAGTTTCTTTATCGACATATTCACTTAAATTGTTGCTAGTTGCGAGCGCTTCAATAGTAGTCAAATGACCGTCTACATACATAGCCTTGATGTCCTCAGCGAGATATTTTTTCTGTAAATCAATTTTGGCTTTAGTTTCATTAATTTGTTGCGCTAAGGCAGTTTGTTTGGCTACACTTTGAGCCAATACAGACTCAACACTGTTAATCTGTGATTGCACTTGAGAAATAGCGTCTTGATAGCTCCCAGCTACAGTCGTAAGACCGTTGAGCTTGTTACGGACTACAGAGTTTTGGTTATTTAGGGCATTGATCTGCGCATCATATTGATCGGCATGCACTGCAGCTGCGCCACCAATAATTAAAGCCAGAGAAATAACACTGAGGCTAATTTTTAATCTAGAAACTAATTTTTTGTTGATATTTTTGATTTGCATTTTTTTTGTTTTTCTTATGCTACTTACGATTTTACCATGAATGGTCAATATCGTCATCCTTCCCCTTTCGTCTGCACTAAAATAAATGGTAGATTAATTTCTTCCATTTTTGTAGCTTTCGACTTTTATTTAGATTACTTGGTTTTAAACTTTAGATATCTACGGGTCGCGATGGCAGATGATACCGTACCTATTATTATACCAATTCCGATTTGCAGAAGCAAAAATTGCCAGAAATGAGCGCCGAAATAAGTGCTGGCATAATTGATATCTAACAGACCTAGACTACTGGCCTGCAAGGCATTAGATGAAGCCAAAAAAGCCGAGTTAATGACAAGCACCGAAATGACTGCCGAGAGTATGCCGTAAATAGCGCTCTCGACAATGAATGGGCCTCTAATGTATGAGGTACTAGCTCCGAGCAAACGCATGATTTTAATCTCGTCACGGCGATTGAAAATTGCCATCTGGATAGTATTGAAGATAATTAGTGCGCAAATAATTGAGAAAGTTACAATTGAAAATATACCTATTTTTCTCAGCACATTAGTAGCATGAGTAATGTTATCTATGGCCTTCTTGCGGTCGCCATTATATGAAGGTGATTCAGGGGTTTGCAGTTTTTTATTTTGTGGCTTTACTAGGTAAACCTTGATGGCGTTAATTTCATTTAAGTCTTTTGGATAAACCTGAATAGTGGCTGGGATTGGATTGCCGACTGCCGCAGCGGCAGTTACTAAATTAGTATTCGATTTATTTTGTTCTACGTAATTAGCTAAGGCCTGTTTTTTGTTGAGATATATAACTTTCTCAACCTCTGGTTGCTTACGAATATTGGCGGCTAGTTCTTGGCCTTGTTGTTCACTAACACTGTCTTTTAAATAAGCCGATACACTGATTTTATCTGTAATTTGGTTGATAGTATTTACAAAGGTGGCGTTAGCGATTATTGAAAAAAGGACGATGGTTAGAGTTACTACCATAACTGCCATAGCCGCCACAGCAAGCGTCACATTGCGCATAAAGTTGACTGTGCCGGTTTCGATAATTCTAATTAGAGTAGTGTATTTGCGGTGCATATTAATCCTTGTAATACTCCGCGTTCTTTCGGTCGCTAACAACTTTGCCCTGAGCTATGGTGATCACTCGTTTTTTGAGTTTATTGACAATTGCTTGATTGTGAGTGGTTAGTAATACAGTTGTACCGTAACGATTAATCTTTTCAAGTATTCTAATAACGTCCCAGGCATTTTTAGGGTCTAAGTTGCCAGTTGGCTCGTCGGCAATCAGAATGCGCGGTTGGCGGACTATGGCTCTAGCAATAGCTACGCGCTGTCTTTCGCCACCAGAAAGTTCATTAGGCATGTTCTTGGATTTATCGCTCAAATTGACTATTTCTAGAACCCTAGGAACGGTGCGACGAATTTCGCGGTTACTGGCTCCGACTATTTCTAGAGCGAAAGCTACATTTTCGTAAACAGTTTTATTGGGCAGTAGCTTGAAGTCTTGAAAAACTACGCCAATTTTTCGGCGTAAATGAGGAATGTCACGATCTTTTAGCTTGTCGTAGTCAATTCCCCCGACAACTATTTTGCCACTAGTTTGACGCTCTTCACGAGTTAGCAGGCGAAGAAGAGTTGTCTTGCCTGCACCACTCTGACCAATAACAATCACAAACTCTTTAGCGTCAATGTTGACTGAAATACGATCCAGTGATGCTTCACGGCTTCGTTCATATGTTTTGGATACCCTATCAAGAAGAATCATTACTACTATTTTAACATATCGGCAAAAGTTCTTATGCTTTATTTACCTGTTGAAAGCGAATATTCTAAATAGCTATCGATGAACGAGTCAAGTTCGCCGTTAAGCACCGCATCGGGGTCGCTAGACTCATATTTGCTTCGTAAATCCTTAACCTGTTTGTAGGGGTGCAGCACGTAATTACGAATTTGATTGCCCCATTCAGCTGACTGATTAGGTCCTTTTAGTTGATCAACCTTTTCTTGATGTTGCTCTATTTTCAATGCCACTAATCTAGAGCGTAGAATAGTCATAGCTGTTTCGCGGTTTTGTAATTGTGAGCGTTCATTTTGAATTGAAACAGTAATTTTTGTTGGCAAGTGCGTAATTCTTACAGCTGAATCGGTTGTGTTGACTGACTGTCCGCCGTGCCCACCGCTTCTAAACGTATCAATTTTCAGATCTTTTTCATCGATTTCTAAATCTTTTGGCTGATCAATTTCTGGCAAAACATCAACTTTGGCAAAACTAGTTTGGCGCAGATTATCGGAATTGTATGGACTCAATCGAACTAGTCTATGCACGCCGTGTTCGGATTTGAGCTTACCAAAAACATAGTTGCCTTGGACTTCCATGGTGACACTTTTGATTCCAGCTTCATCCCCACTAGACCGATCAACAATACTTACCTTGAAATTATTTTTTTCAAAAAATCTAAGATACATACGCTCTAGCATTTGAGCCCAGTCTTGAGCATCAGTTCCGCCAGCTCCTGCATAAATACTTACAATTGCATTGTTGGAGTCATAAGGTCCGCTGAGTTTTAATAAGTCTTTGAGCTCTTCGAATTTTTTGTCTAAATTGGCAATTTGATCAGATAATTCTTTTTCTAGTTTGGGGTCACCAAGCTCAACTAAGTCACTTGTTTCGTTTAGCTGGTTTGTAATGTCAAGCCAGGGCTTTATTTGATTTTCGAGCTTAGAAATTTGTTGCATCACTCCCTTGGCATGTTCTGGGTCTTGCCAAAAATCTGATTGCTGACTTTCGGCTGTTAGTTCTTGAAGCTGTTTATTTAAAGCATCAATTTTAAGCTTATCTGTGGCTTCGGAGACACTTTTTAGGAGCTGTTTTATTTTTTTAGATTGTTCTTGCATAATGATGAATTATTTATTGTCTGTAAATAGTGTAGCAATTTGTTGGTGCATGTTTCTGGCATTTTTTACACCCAGACTACCAAGATAGCCACTGCTCCATAGTTCAGATTTGAGCATTTGATTGGTAATTTTGACGATTTCTTCTTTAGTAATTGCCTTAATACGAGCTGGGACGCGGTAATAATCTTCGACCTTGTCATCAAAGAAATATTTATAATAGCCAGCTGCAACGCCGTGCACTGTTTGGGCGCTACGCTGAAAACGACCTAGAGCATACTGTTTGGCGTCATGAATCTCCTCGTCGCTGATATCGCCCTTAGCGACTTTTTGTATTTCGCTGATAATAATGTCGTAAAGCGCTGGAGCATTTTTTTCGGACACCTGGGCGCCAAACCACCAATTGGTTGCGACTTTACTGAGGTAACTTCCCGAATCCATACTATAGACTAGACCTCTTTCTCTAGCGGCACCGAGTATTTTTGAAGACAAGGTTCCGGTGAGCATAAGATTAAGTAAATCTAGTGCATCACGCTCGGAATTTTTAATTTTTCGAGGTAAGAAAACATCGATATTGAAATAAATATTTTCAACGCTACTATTGCTAACGTAAGCTGGTTCACTAACTACTTTAGGCATCTCGTCAGGTAATAGTATGCGCTCACCTTCTTTAGGCAACTCAATAGCTTCTAGCATGTCGACAAGTTTTTGGTGTCTTGCAGGAGTAATATTGCCAGCAATAATAAAACGCATGTTCGGAGTGCTATGAGTTTTTTTGTAGTGCCTGCGGACATCGTCTACTTTGACGTTTTTCATAAGCTTTAATCTCTCGCTATCGGTTTTGGCGATAAGGCCAAAATGTTTGCGCATTTCAAGGCTAAGACGACGGTAGTGATTGTTGCTTCTTTGGGCCATTTCCTCTTGTACATTGCCGTATTCAGCCTGGAATTCAGACTCCAAAAATAGCGGTTTAGAAATAGCGGTAATCATGAGGTCCAAAACGCGGTCCCATTCAAAATCAGCACATTCGGCCTCATATGTAATTTCGTAAATTCCGGTGCTGGCATTGGAATATGCGCCATTTTTTTCAAGTTCTGCCTGAAAATCACGAGCCTTAGGAAATTTTTTGTTGGCACCGAGCAGTACATGTTCCATCAAATGTGGGACTTCAAATTTTTCAGATTTCACTAGGTATTCGCCAGCTCTGAAATTTATATCAAAATTCATTACAGTGGCGCTGGGTACATTAACTAGCAAACCTCGAGCACCATTCTTGAGCTTTACTTCAGAGACTTTATGTTTCAATTATTTTTTCCTTCTTTTGGCTACTGTTTTTCGTTTGCGTTCGGTTTTGCGGCGTTTTTTGATGGTCTGGGCTTTTTTACGTGCTAATTCTCTTTCGGCTTGCGAGCTGACAAAATCTGCTTCATCAAATTCTCGTTCGGTAGCCATAATTTGATTGGCATTACTGACAGAACCACGTGCAGCTCGGGTCAGGTCGGTATCGATTACTCGGTCAAGTTCTTCTTGAGCTATTGGCTCAGCATAGAAAATAGATCTCAGGACTTCATGGCGCAAGGTTAGTTGCATGTCATCAAACAACAGCTGTCCGCGTCGTCGATATTCCACCAAAGGGTCCTGCTGTCCAACACTCATCCAGTGAATTCCCTCTCGCAGGTGATCCATGTTTTCGAGGTGCTGCATCCAAAGATTATCTAGAATTTGTAAGAAAATATCACGCTCAACTTTACGCATGATTTCTGCGGTAAACGCAGCTTCGCGCCCACTATAAAGTTCTTTAGCAGAAGTACCTAGGACTTTTTCGAACTTAGTAGCATCGGAGTCAAAAATTCGATCCAAGGCATCATCATCAAACGGAAATACTTCACGAATTATATCGTCAAAATTGTCGCTCGTAACCAATGTGGAAGTGGCAAGATTGTGAGCTTCGGCTTCGATAAATATTTTGATTCGCTTAGAAATATCAACTGATTTCAAGATTTCATGACGCATCGCATACACCGCCTTACGATGTCGATTCATGACATCATCGTACTGAACGACATTTTTACGCTGATCAAAGTGGAAGCCTTCTACTTTTTTCTGAGCCCCTTCTAACGATTTACTAATCATGCGATTTTCGATTGGTGTTTCATCATTTACGTTGAGGTTTGTCATAATTTTTGAAATGCGATCGCCGCCAAAAATACGCATCAAATCATCTTCGGTACTTACAAAAAACTGAGTTGTGCCGGGGTCACCTTGACGACCAGAACGACCGCGCAACTGATTGTCGATACGACGTGATTCGTGGCGCTCACTGCCTAGAACAAATAGTCCACCTAGATTTTTAGTGTCGTCGTTGAGTGTAATATCTGTACCACGACCAGCAATGTTGGTAGCCAGTGTCACAGCACCTTTATCTCCAGCGTTAGCGATAATGCGGGCTTCTAGTTCGTTGTTTTTAGCGTTAAGAATCTGATGAGGAACTTTTTCTTTATTAAGTAAATTACTCAGTGCTTCGTTTTTTTCGATAGAAACTGTACCAATTAGCACAGGTTGGCCTTTGGTGTGAAGCATTTTAACTTCTTTGGCGATGGCTTTGAATTTAGCTTTTTCAGTGCGATAAATTCGATCACCACGGTCGATGCGAGATATATTACGATTCGGCGGTATCTCAACTACATCTAGTTTATAAATCTGGTGGAACTCCTCGGCTTCGGTCATGGCCGTACCTGTCATTCCAGCCAGCTTGTTATATAGACGGAAATAATTTTGGAATGAAATTGTAGCTAGAGTCATGCTTTCTTCTTGAACTTCTACGCCCTCTTTGGCTTCAATAGCTTGGTGCAAGCCCTCGTTGTAGCGCCTGCCAGCCAGCATACGTCCTGTAAACTCATCGACAATCACCACTTGGCCGTCTTTACTAACGACGTAATCTTTGTCTCTCTTAAATAAAGCTTGGGCTCTTAAAGCTTGCTGTAAGTGATAAATAGTTCGTATATTGCCAGCATCGTATAAATTATCGACACCAAGAATTTTTTGGACTTTTTCGACTCCAGCATCATTCAATATTACGGTTTTGCGCTTTTCGTCGGTTTCGTAGTGCTTTTCTTTTTGTAATTGCCTAACTACACGCGAGAATTGCATGTATGCACTACCACTAGTAACACTTGGAGCGCTGATAATTAGCGGAGTTCGAGCTTCGTCGACTAGGATGGAGTCCACTTCGTCGACTATGGCGTAATTTAGCTCACGCTGGCGCAGTTGGTCTTCTTCACGGACCATGTTGTCGCGGAGATAATCGAAACCGAACTCATTGTTGGTGCCATAAGTAATATCGGCAGCGTAAGCTTCTTGCCTGGAGCATGGTTTTAGGTGCCTAAAACGCTCATCTTCATGTTCTTTGTTGGTAAATTTTTCGTCATAAATATAGCTATGATCACCAACTATAACAGCGGTACTTAGGCCTAAAAATGAATAGACTTGGGCCATCCAGCCAGAGTCGCGCTGTGCTAGATAATCGTTGACCGTAACCACATGCACACCCTTTTCGCTCAAGGCATTTAAATACACTGGAGCAGTGGCCACCAATGTTTTTCCTTCGCCGGTTTTCATTTCGCTAACATTGCCTTCGTGCAAAACTATTCCACCAATTAGCTGGACATCGAAATGTCGTTGGCCGAGAGTTCTGGTGGCTACTTCTCTGACAACGGCAAAAGCATCTGGCAAAATGTCATCTAGCGACTTTTTCTTCAGTTGTTTTTTTAAGATTTCCGTCTGTGCTTTTAATTCTTTATTACTAAGCTTTTCGTATTTATCGGCTAAAGCATTTATAGTAGTGACTTTTTTGCGTAATCTCTTAACTGTTCGAGCCTGCGGGTCACCTAGCAGTTTCTTAAATACAATATTCATTAATCCCTCATGTTCAAGTTTTTTGAATTTATTGGTAAATTATCTTTTTATATTATAGCGATTTATATAGTTAGATGCGAACATTTTATAAAAAATGTGTTCTAATTATGCTTTTCAAATTTCTGATTTTCGGCGCAGGCGTGCAAACAAGTGTCTACTGGTTTTGCCTGTGCCGTGCAGTTCTTTGTATTTTTGAATTTGTTTTTTTAACTTTACAGATACAATGTCGACTGTAGCGTACATATTTATGGAGCTTTCTTTGATGATAATATTTTGCTTTGGAAGATGCAGTGTAACTTCGCAAATGCAATGATTGTCGCCTTTTTTCTTGTTTTCTTTCAAATGAACTTCCAGGTGGGCCGCCGGACGATACTTGCGAGCTACATAACGGTCCAAATTTCCAAGTTTTCGAGTTACGTATGTTCTTAGTTTATCGTCTACTACTGTGTGTACACCTTGAATTTCAAATTTTTTGAACATATTGCTCCTTTATTTTTACACTTCTAATTATACTCCGCCTATCAAGCCGTGGTCAGTCTGTTTTTTAATCAAATCTGAGTTTTGCCACCCATGAATGGCACCAGAACTTCTGGAACCATCAAATTGCCGTCGTCTGTTTGGTAATGTTCGGCGATAGCAACCAATGACCTTGCCAAAGCTACGGCTGTACCATTTAGAGTATGGACAGTTTGGATTGAACCGTCCTGACGACGAACGCGAATATTTAGATTTCGTGCTTGATAGTCTGTGCAGTTTGAACAGCTTGTTAACTCGCGGTAATTGCCGTCGGCCTTGGACCAATATTCTATATCGTATTTTTTGGCGGCTGGCGCACCAAGATCACCAGAAGCAATATTGACTACTCTGTATGGAATTTTCAGAGATTGCCACAACTCTTCTTCGATTGCTAATAGTTTTTGATGAATTTCGGCACTATTTTCAGGCAAGCTATAAACATACATTTCTAGTTTATTGAATTGATGAACTCTAAATAAACCCCGAGTGTGTTTTCCATAAGTGCCTGCTTCTTTGCGGTAGCAAGGGCTAATGGCTGCGTACATTAGCGGTAAATTTGCTTCGTCTATAATCTCATCGGCGTGCATGCCAGTCAGCGACATCTCGGCGGTGGCAATTAGTGATAAATCATCGCCTTCTATATAGTATTCATCGCTTTGCTCACTGGTGCGTGGTGCAAAACCAGTGCCTGTTGCTATACGACTATTTACAAGATTTGGAACGCTGACTTTATAAAATAGAATTTTGTACCGGCAACTTTAGCGCCCCGTTCAAAATCTACCCAGTCTTTGGCGGTCATAAAATCTAGATGATCTTTGGCGCCTGTTGATTGCTCGCCATTTTTAGAAATTTCTTGAGAATCTTCTTCTTTGCCTACGGGAACATCGTCGAAATGTACATTTGGTACGGTATTTAACAATTTGATGTACTGCTCATTGATTGCTTCCAGGCGGTGTTCTAAATCGGCGAGTTGGTCACGCAGTTGGCGGCCTTTTTCGAGGATTTCGTCAGTTGGTTTGCCGCCATTAGACTGGGCAGTTAGCTCATTGCGTGCACGTCGTAAATTTTCTACTTCTGTAAGTAGTTCTCGGCGCTCAGTATCGAAGCCAAGTAATTGAGTAATGTCTACTTGGTAGCCCTTTTCGGCTGATTTTTGAGCCACCATTTCTGGGTTGTCTCTGATGAATTGAATATCTAACATAAGCCTATTATAACTTACTACGACTTTTTGTCTTTAAGATGTTTTAGGGTTAGTTCGGTGCGCCTGCGAGCATATTCGCAGTGTTCACATGGTCCGCCCATGGCTGCAGTCAATCCAAGAATCATCGCCCTCGTGTGGTATTAATTTTGTTTTGAAAACTAATTTATCTTCGAAAACATCTAAATCTTGACGGGCATTGGTGTATACAAAGTACCCAGTTTTGCTCACCTTGAAACCATTTTGCCTAAATAGCCATTGATAAATTTCCATTTGGCGCTTGTACATATTTTGCCAAAGCGCATCCAAATTTACTTCAGCGTTTTTGCTGGTGGCCTTGTAGTCTACGATGATAAGTTCGTCGTCTTCGTTGACCCAAATGTCGTCAACGGCACCAAAAACATGCAAATTTGTGGCCTTATGCAAGGTTGATACCCCTGTAAAATTGGCGCGCCAAACTTCCATGTCTTTGTGTTTGAATGGTACAGCCTTTATCCCATGTAGTTTCATAATTGGATGAGGTTTACCCTGCTCGCGGTAAGCGTCAAACTCTTTTTTATATAGTTGATCGATAGCTTTATTGATTTGAAACGGCGGCGAGCCAGGTCTGGTAATTTTAAGGCGCACATCTAGCCAAAAACAGCGTGGGCACTGCGTATAAAGCTCTATTTTAGAGCGAGATACTTTGAATGGTTCGTCTTGTCCTGGTTTATAAGGCAAGGATCTATTATATTTATAGGCCATTTAATTTATTTTAACAGGCAAGCTTGTTAAACAGGTATTAATTTAGATTTTTTTAATAAAACCAAGTAGCTCACTAGGTTTTTTAGCAATAAATGTTGGTTTTTGATTGATTAAATCTTCTGGCCTAGCAAAACCCCAATTGACGGCTATAATCGGCAGTCCTAGGTACTGCGCTGCCTCTACGTCTCGCAGTTCGTCGCCAATATATACTGCGTCTTCGAAAGCCACTTTATTGGCTTTTAGTAATCTTCTCATGGCCGGAGCTTTACCAAACACCCCCACACTGCCATAAATTTTGGAAAATAAACCGTGTAGATTATTGTGTCTTAAAAAAGCATTTATATTTTTGCGGTTATTACTGCTCAGCACAAAAATTAAATAATTATTACTGTGAAGTTCGTGGAGTAATTCGGAAATCCCCTGATAAGGTTGCAGGTTTTTAATTGCTTTATGCATACGACTTCTACCCCTCAAATACACAAGTGGTAACTGCCAATTACTGAACCCTAGGCTGCGCGCCATGGCTAGCATCGATAAATGTCTAAGACTTTCTTTTTTGATATTTTTTTGGACTTCTTCACTTGCCTGAGTAATCAAAAAATCTGCTACGTAATCGAAGCTGTCGGCAATAGTTCCATCAAAATCAAAAATTACTACTGGACGTTTGTGCTTCATCAATAAGTATCCTGATCGATTGCCTGATAAGGTATGTGGCACATGCCACGGCCAGTATTTTCGGTGTATTTTTGATGATAATCTTCGGCCTTATAAAATTCAGAAGCCTTGGTTATCTCTGTTACTATTGGATCTTTATGATTTTTTTGAGCAAGAGCCTTAACCTCTTCGGCAATATTTTTTTGATTATCATCCAAATAGAAAATTGCCGTTCGGTAGCTATCGCCAACGTCAGGTCCTTGCCTATTTAGTTGGGTTGGGTCATGCATTCTAAAAAATTGCATGCACAGAGTTTTGTAACTAATTTTTTGCTCATCAAATTCAATCTCGATGGCTTCGGCGTGCCCTGTGGTGTGGGTGCAAACTTCTTCGTAGCTTGGGTTGGCTGTGTGTCCGCCTGGCAGTTACTCCAGGCACCTGGTCAAAATAATACTGTACTCCCCAAAAACATCCGGCTGCAAAAATTGCTTTCATAACTCTATTCTAAGCCATGAATGGCCTTATGGTCTAATCCATAATAATGCGCTATCTCGTGCCATAGCGTATGGCGAATCTCTTTTTTCAAATCTTCCAGCGTATTTGCCTGCCTAGTAAGCGGGCCCTTAAACAGCGTAATTTTGTCTGGTAGAAGTGGTTGATGTCCTTGCCGCTGCGACAAAGGGACTCCCTCATAAAGCCCCAGAAGTGTCTGATGGTTTTTCAAATTAGTTTTCGCTCTTTGCTCGGGCGTAGGCTCTTCTTCATACAAAATAGCCACATTTTTTATCCCCTTGGCATGCACCCCCGGCAAACTCAAAAGCGCCTGATTAATTAGCTCTTGGAATTCTTCGTTATCAATATCAATCATTATTGGAGTTTGATGTCGGGGTAGATGGTTTTGGTGACTTCGTCGATTTCGCTGCGGAGTTGCGGGAAAGGCACGCCTTCTCGGGCGCTAACTCCTTCTAGTATCCAGAATACGCGTTCACTATAGCCCCAACCACAAGCCGGAGGCATGCCGTATTCCAGCATTTCTATAAAATCTATGTCGAGCATCATGGCTTCTGAGTCGCCGGCATCACGCATGTTTTGTTGTTCTACGAAACGATCCAATTGATCGATCGGGTCGTTGAGCTCGGAAAAACCGTTGCCTAGTTCGCTACCGGCTATTACTGCCTGGAAGCGCTGAGCTGTATCGGGATTGTCTTTGTTGGCTTTTGAAAGTGGACTAATAAATAGTGGTGTGTTTACTAGCCATACAGGGCCGGCGATGTCTTTACGAATATTTTTCCAGAGCTTATCGATGCCACGAGGCTTGTTGTCTGTTTTTTCAACTTCTAGGTTGTTGTCTTTTAGAGCTTTTTTGACTTCATCAAGACTACAGCTATATACATCAAGGTCGTATTTATCTTTAATGACCTGAGCGTAATCTAGGTGTTGCCAATCTTTTTCGAAGTCTAGTTCGAATTTTCCAAGTTTAAATTGTAGTGTTCCAAAAGTTTCTTTTAAAACGTAGCGATACATGTCGGTCATAAATGTGATGCCGTCTTGCCAATCGGCGTATGCCCAGTACCATTCCATGGCAATATGCTCTGGTAAATGCTCGTCTGAATAGTTTTCGTTTCTAAATCTTGGGCCAATGTCGTAAACTTTTTCAAATCCAGCACCAACTAATTTTTTGAGTGGTAATTCATGGCTAATTCGCAGGTAAAAGTTATGATCAAGTGCATCCATGTGGGTTTCGAAAGGATTGGCATCGGCACCACCAGTGGTATGTTCTAAAACTGGTACGTTGATCTCTGTGAAACCGTTTTTATTAAGAAAGTCGCGGGTAGCTTGCCAGAATTTACTGCGGCGAACAAAGCGCTCGCGAACACCTAGATTGACGTTCATGTCTACGTAGCGCCGGCGCATACGCTCTTCTTTATTAGTAAAACCGTCTTCGGCTGTTGGCATTGGGCGAAGCGATTTTGTAAGTAAACGCATGGAGCTAACCTCTACAGAAATCTCATCTGTCTGGGTTTTGATTACTTTGCCTGTAGCTTCCAAAAAATCACCAGAATCTAGTAGTGGAAGATCTTCAAAACCTAAAGTTTTGGAATCACTACCTGAGTCTTTAACATTGTCTTTAGCTAAAAATAATTGCAAACTGCCAGATTGATCGCGCAAAACCACGAATGCAATTTGACCGAATTTTCTAATACGCATAATCCGACCAACGACGGTAACTTCATGGCCGGACAAGC
>RGVC01000081.1 GCA_010027485.1 bacterium
AAACCACTCGGCCACCTCTCCAAAGATTCTTTCTAGTATTCAGAAAATATACTAAAGAAATATTTTAATCAAGTCACATGATTTGATAAAGCAACGATTTTTCTGTAAATTCACATTTTACCTTTTCAATATTACACACTCATATCTAAATAAACAGCTCCCGTAATCCAATCATCGCTAATTTCTAGCAAGATAGCAGTAATCAGCCTAAGACAGGATTGACTATTAGGAAAAATACCGACTACTTTAGTTCTGCGCCGAATTTCCTTGTTAACACGTTCAGCCATATTGCTAGTGCGTAATTTGTTCTGATGCTTGCTCGGTAGTTTAAATACGGTAAAAGTTTCGGGAATATTATTTTCCATCCAAGCAGCTAACTTACTTTCCGAACCTTTGTATTTATCAATAGTATTAGACAATAATCTTTCTGCCTCTTTAAGGTCAGGAGCATTGAAAATATTACGAATATCATTAGCTACTTCTGTTTTTTTAGACTTTTTGCTAACATGAGCAGAAGCATTTTGCTGCAAATGAAATTGACATCTTTGCCAAGGTACGCTTGGAAAAACAGCTTGTCTTGCTGCTTTAAGTCCCAAGTGAGCATCACTTGTAATCATTTCTAGGCCATGCAAACCCCTTGCGACTAGGCTCTCAAAAAAACTGCGCCAGTGGACTTCATGTTCTGATAGACTTACCGATATCCCAAGCACTTCTCTTTGTCCTATGGAGCTTATACCATATGCAATCAACACTGCAGCATCTACAACACACCCATCGCTACGCTCTTTCTCATAAATTGCATCAACAGTCATATATTTATACGCACCAAGAGGACGATTTCTCCATTTTTCTTGCTCTTCATCCATTAGCTTAGAGGCTCTACTTACTTCTGCGCTTGAAACTTCGTAACCACATAATATTGTTGTTACCGCCTTTACTCGTTTTGTGCTTACCCCCTGAACGTACATTTCAGCAAGAGCTAGTCTTAAAGCCTTTTCCGATCTCATTCCTTTTTCTAAAGACTGTGGATAAAAATCGCTATCTCTTACTTGTGGTACTTGTAAATTTATTAGGCCTACACGTGTTTTAACGGTTTTATCCTTGTAGCCATTAGCATATCCATCACGATTTGAACTCCTTTCATAGGGCTCTACTCCTAAAAATCTATTTCTTTCTATTTTCATCGCTTCGTTCATTAGAATTTGTATGGCTTCTCCCATTCCTGCAAATCCTTTTTCACCAATAGCTTCAAATAAGGCTTCCATTGTGTTATTCTTTTCTTGATAAAACATATTCATTACCCTCTTGTTAATATTTAATTCCAACTCAAAAGGTAAAATGTGTTTTATCGCTTTGCAATAGCCTGAGCCTATATAGCTAAACCTCTATAAAATGGTTATAATATGTACTTTTCAAACAGAGTGTTTAAGTCACAGTGAT
>RGVC01000082.1 GCA_010027485.1 bacterium
TAAGTGATGTAATTGGTATATCAATTTTTTCACTAATATTTGATATGCTAAAATTAGAATCTAATAAAGAGATAATCTGTTCTTTATAATTTTCTATATTGTAATTGGATAATTTTTCTCTAACATCTTTTCTTTGGATCGAATTTTTAACTCCGTACTTTAATAAGCTAAGTTCTTCTCGTTTTTTGAATTTACATTTTTGACAACAGTCTTTGTCCAGTTCTTTATTTTGGTTTATTCTCATTTTATACGGTTTTTCTAGATATTCTTGACAATAGTCACATATAACAATAATTCTTTTAGAAGAACCAATAGACAGATTGCTAGTTCTATAGCCATACTTTGTGAAAGTTTTTTCTTCGTTTATCATAAAAGCTCCTTTATTTACTTATAATATAGCGATACCATGTTTAGTCAAGGCATAAAATCTAGTTAAGCATAAGAAAAAGGGCCGAGAAATTCTCAGCCCTTGTTTCAAAGAATACTTTTAGATTACGATTATAGAGAACCGAGTAATACTCTACGATTATCTAGTACCGCAAATCCTTGCTCAGCCCATCCGTAGAATCCAGCTCTCTTCTGGCGATGAAGTGTATCATCCTCGAAGATTTGAACTTGTTCGCGAATTGGCATTATAAAGCTATCTCTCTTACGTAGGTCAAGACCAACAACAATCTCGTTCTTGCCACTTGGTAGTGAGCCGCTTAGGATATCACTATAGAATAGTTGATATTCTTGGCCTTCACCTAGTTCGTCAAGGTCATGAAGATTAACGCCGAATACACGATTAAGTGTACCATCAGCAGCTGTGTAGATTTCTCTACGTGTTACTTCATCAACCTGATCAATACCCCAATTACGAATGTCTTCCATACTTTCTGGAGAAACATACAAATCGGTTAGCAAGCCACGATTGTTGCTAGCAGAGTTACCGCCGCCGTTTCTACGCATAACTGTCTTCATAAGACTGACTAGTCTCTTGGTGAATAGTCCACTAGAAGCATCAGCGTCATAAACAACGATATTACGGTCTACACCAGCAGCCAATAGAGTATGCCAGCCATCATCATTCATTTTCTTAACAAATGAAGCTTCTAGCACTTCCATTGCACGACCAACTACGTCCCAACGAGCATCACGAGCATACTTCAAGAGATAGTCGATTGAAGCGCCGATGTCATAAGTAGGAACCATGACGTAATCGCCTTCAACATGACGCTCAGGAATCTGACCATGGTTGGGTATAGTATAGGCAACGAAATCTTTTTCGGTGCCAGGAGCAAGAAAATCTAGTGGAAACTCTGGAGTAGCACTTTGAGCTAATTGAATTGGCTCAAAAATACCGTCTAGAATATCTCCACTTAATAGAGCTTGCCTTAGTGGTAACTCAAGAGCTTTAGCAAACTCGGAGTTAGCAGCTAGAGCCACTTCTCTATTTGG
>RGVC01000083.1 GCA_010027485.1 bacterium
TGGATTTGAGCCACTTACTAATCCATTACTTATATTATATAGGCCACTACCATCATTTGTCACAATAAATACTTTGTCTATATCGTAGTTTGGTATTGGTCTTGCCGATGATGATGCTATAAAACTTCCACTAATTGTAGAAAATGTATTTACTCTAAGTCCATAATCAGGAGATATTGATGCTGTTGCAGAACCACTTGCAATTCTATTAATTTTAAATGATAATGCCGATTCAGGAATATCAAATAATCCTGCACCACTACCACTAAAGAACGAACCCGTCTCTACTCTAATATATCCACCACTTACAAACAAACTACCACTAAATTGAGAACCACTTTCTATTGATATTACTCTGAATCCAAAATTAGGAGAAACGGATGCGGTTACCGAACCTGATTTAATTTCAGTAGATATTAAAGCCTCTTCTGTCAATGCATTACGAGGAATATTTCTTAAAAACGTACCTTCTGAATAAATGAATGAAGATGAATCAATTCTAATACTTCCACTAAAATCAGAACCGCTTGCAAATGATGTTACTCTAAATCCAAAGTTAGGAGATACAGATGCAGTTACACTACCACTTGATATTCTAAATACTTCCGATGATAATGCTGATTGTGGAATATCAAATAATCCTCTACCACTACCACTAAATACAGATGCTGATATTGAACCAGAAAAATTAGAAGTTGCTGCAAAAACTTGAAATCCTTTATTTGGAGAAATTGATGCAGTTACACTACCACTAAATATTTTTGAAGTATCTAAATTAGAAAGTGCTGAAATTGGTATATCAAAAAGATTTTTACCACTACCACTAAATGAACCAGAATTCAAAAATATACCAGCCCCACTTATAAATAAACTTCCACTAAATTGTGTACCTTTTTCAGTAGATTCTATTTTAAATCCAAAGTTAGGAGATACAGATGCAGTTACACTACCAGATGTAATTTTACTTGGAGAAAATGAAAGAGCGGATTCCGGAATATCAAATAATTTAGCAAAATATTTCCATTTGCAAATAAACTTCCACTTAAAGTAATACTTCCACTAAAAGTAGAACCAAATTCTGCAGATGTAACAATAAATCCAGTAGTAGGTGAAACCGATGCAGTTACCGAACCAGAAACAATTTTTGTTGCTACTTGTGGTGATACGGTGATATTTGTTAATCTACTACCATCTCCTTGAAACGAACCACTAATATCAGAACCACTTACTTCGTTAGTAAAAACTTTAAATACTCTAAGACTTCCACTTATATCAACACTACCAGTAAATTGAGAACCACTTAAAGATGATTCTACTTTTAATCCAAAGTTAGGAGATACAGATGCAGTTACACTACCAGATGTAATTTTACTTGGAGAAAATGAAAGAGCGGATTCCGGAATATCAAATAATTTAGCA
>RGVC01000084.1 GCA_010027485.1 bacterium
TGTTGATGAATAGAATGGGCGTAGGTGAATAATATAATTTTTAATATCATGAGCGACAAAGAGAAAATACTAAACGCGATTAACAAGCTAGCCAAGTTAGATGCTGCGCTTGCGGAAAATCTAACCAAGTTAGCCAAATTGGCCGAGGAGAAACCATTTATTTATAAACAAGCAATACAACAATTAAACTCACTATGAGCAAAACTGCATTACTAGCCGCTGGCGCTTTTGCTGCCGGTAAGAATAAATCTAACGAACCTATGAAAGAAAAACCATCAACTTTAAAAGAAAGCGTAGCGATGAAACCTATTGCCTGGCTGCTAATTGCTGGCGTTGTTGGCTTTGTTATTGTAAAAGCTGGTAAGGGTGTGGCGGAAGCTTTTAGAAAATGGCAAGCCGGACGTGATATCGTTAAGGAAAAAAACGAATTAGAAAAAACACAAAAACTTAGCTACCCTATAAGCCAATATCAAATTTTTGCCGGTAGTTTATATGATGCTTTCCAGGGTACGGGTACAGATGAGCCTAGAATAAAAAGCGTTTTTTCTCAAATGAAAAATAATTTAGATGTACTAAAGCTTATTGAAGTTTATGGCACTAGGGATGGTGGCGCTTATTTCTGGACACCCAAAATGACACTTATCGAACAGATACGACATGGAGGATAGCGAGATTGAAACCTACGTAAATGCGCCTTTAAGATCTAATGGTATAACTTATCAATTCTAACCATGGCAAGTAAAATAGATAAAAATCAGTGGGTAGCGATTTCAGTCATTGGCGCTGTGGTAGGTATTATCATTAACGAAATGTATAACCACGTAAAGACTACAGTAAAAAATAACAAGGCTGCCACTTCTACCCCACCAGAAATACAAAAAATTAATAGTCTATGATGATCGGAAATTTACCCCCATTTAATAACCAGAAAAATATCGGAGCGGCGCCTGAGGATGCCACACTAGAGGATATCAAAAAGCTACAAGCGGAGGTAAAGTGGATGAAATGGGCTATTATCTTACTGGTTGCTTACATACTATATAAAGAAACGAAATAATATGAATACTACAACGGACTGCCAAACCATAGGCGATGCACAGATGATTACTAGCGATTGTATAGCGATTGCTTTTAAGAGGCCTACTGGATCTAATCCGGTTAACGTAATTGGTTACCCATTGGCCGAGGGTGAGACTTTAACTATATCTCAAAATGTAGGCGATATAGATAGAACGCAGTACAGCGTATATTTTGGCGCTGGCGCTGGATCTAACGTATGTCATATATTTAGAACTTTAATACTAGACTAATGAAACTCAGCAAAAATGTAAAAACTGGATTAATTATCGGTGGCGTAGCTGTTGCTGGTTTTGTTTTGTA
>RGVC01000085.1 GCA_010027485.1 bacterium
AATATTAATGAATTTAATGCTTTGTTAATGGATTATCAGCCTTCAAGGCAGTCGCTTTTGACTTTGTCGCAGGTGGAGTTGGTGCTTTTGGTTGCACCAACTTCTAGTGGTCGTAATACCGTGATTCGTGAGCTTATGAAGACAGGCGATTATTATTTCATTGTTTCTGATACCACTCGCAATCCTAGATCTAACGACGGGGTGATGGAAAAAGATGGCGTGGAGTATTGGTTTAGAAGTGAAGAAGAGGTACTGGCAGACATAAAAGAGGGGAAGTATCTAGAGGCCGCTGTTATTCATAATCAACAGGTTTCAGGCATAAGTGTTCGAGAGTTAGAAAAGGCTAAGCAGGCTAGCAAGATTGCTATAACTGATGCCGAGATAGCAGGTGCCGAAAGTGCCATAAAACACAAAGTAGATACTTTAGTTATATTTTTATTGCCTCCTAATTTTGATGAATGGCAGAGACGAATCACTAGTCGCGGCGAAATGAGCTCTACCGAGTATAAGAATCGTATGATTAGTGCCGCCAAAGAACTGGCGACTGCACTTGATCGTGATTACTATAAATTTGTAATTAATGATTCAGTAGAAAATGCAGCTGAACAGGTTAATACTCTAGCAAAAATGGACGAGCAAGATGATTCCGATAGTACTCACGCAAGAAAATTAGCTGAACAACTTTATACTCAAACTAAACAGCTCATTGAATCACTAGAATAATTAGCACTCTTGACTAGCGAGTGCCAAAACGGTAATATTACTACTAATATGACACCGCGCCAACAGAAAATTTTAAGTGCCATTGTTGAGCAGTATGCTGAAGTGGCTAGTCCTGTGGGCAGTAATTTACTGGCTAAGGTTTTTAAGGTGAGCTCAGCTACTATTCGCTCTGAAATGTCGGAGCTAGAACGACTTGGTTTTATAATGCAGCCACATACAAGTGCCGGCCGTATTCCGACAGACAAAGGTTATCGTTTTTATGTAAATCACATCACCGAAGGTATTCAGCCAAAACATCTTGAAAACAGAGCCCAAAAAGCACTCACAGCTCGCGTTCAAAATGCTGGTGCGCCGGAGCGTATGATTAGAAATGCGGTTGATACCCTTGTAGAGCTTACTCATAACCTAGGGATTGCAACTATCGGCAACCAGCTATACATAAGTGGACTAAGCAATCTTTTTGGTCAGCCTGAGTTTGCAAATAGCATTCGCATGGGTGCTGAAAATCGCAATAATGTTCAACAAGTTGCTCAGCTACTAGATAATTTAGAGCCATGGCTAAGAGAAGCTGCTCCTAATGAACCGTTGAGTGTGTACATAGGTAGTGAAAATCCTAT
>RGVC01000086.1 GCA_010027485.1 bacterium
CCAGAAGTTTATGAGCGTGATGATTTAATTATTACTCCATCCAAGGGTGGTGTCGGTCCACTAACAGTCACGGCTTTATTCGATAACGTAATCCGCGCTTCTAGAGAATCAACTAAATAAGTTCTGCGACAGCTTGGTTGAACTGTTCGCCGCGGTCTTGGTAGTTTTTAAACATTCCAAAACTGGCGCAGGCGGTAGATAGCAAAACCACATCCCCTGGCATAGCTTGTGCGCTAGCGTTTTTGACTATTTCTTTCATGTTGTCGCCACCAGGCATGTAGTCTTTGAAGCCGACTTTTTTAAGAGACTCTTCGATTCGTTTAGCTTGGTCGCCAATGAGTAGCACTGTTCTGGTGTTTTGTTTTAATACTTCGGCGGCAAGACTATCGTAATTAGCGCCTTTATCTGATCCGCCCAAAATTATAACTTTTGGTTCCTTGAATGCCTGCATGGCCACAATAGCTGTTTCGGGCGTGGTTCCAAATGAGTCATTGTAGTACTTAACGTTGTTTACTTCGCGCCTAAATTCCAAACGGAATTCACTGCCAGCAAAAGTGCTCAGTACTTTTCTGGCGGCTTCGCTGTTTTTAGAGATTTGCCACAGCACCGTCACTGCAGCGCAGGCGTTTTGCCAGTTATGGGCACCGAGTAGTTTTATATCTTTGGTGTCTATAATTTCTTGTCCATCAATCATTATTTTGTCGTCTTTGACTATGGCGCCCGGCTCTAGGTAGTATGGGATTTTCCTAGAGCTACCAGCACTAGCAATATCAGTAGAGATTTTATTATTAGCAAAATAAATAGCTATATCTTCGGATCTTTGCTTAACGAACATTTGCTTTTTAGCATTGTAGTATTCAGTGTCGTTGGTATGCCAGTCTAGGTGTTCAGGCACAACCATCAAACACACACCAATATGTGGAGAATGCTTGATGTCTATTAACTGAAAATTGGCTAATTCTAAAACAACCCAGTCGTCTCGCTTTATTCCACTTTTTAACATATCAAGAGGTGGAATACCGATATTTCCTCCTAGGTGAACTTTTTTGCCGTCGGCCTCCAGCATTTTGGCAACTAAAGTAGAAGTGGTGCCTTTGCCTTTGGTGCCGGTTATTCCGATGACGTTTTTCGAGGGACAAACTTTCAAAAACTCATCTGTTACGGTGGCCACTTTGGTTAGTATATTAGGAGAACTGTATTTTGTAATTTCGCGGGGATGTACAAAAGGGCTACGAATAAGCAGGTCGAACTGATCAAGGTTTTTGTTCCAGTTTTCACCTAATTGTGATTTAGTGCCTTCCGGCAACTCTAAATCTTGATTTTGATCACAAATAGTAAT
>RGVC01000087.1 GCA_010027485.1 bacterium
TCCATTATATATATGTATATATGTATATATAATATTAGTATTTAGATTTATACTTAATTTATACCAATTTATACCAATTTATAAATTGATATAAAAGAATTAAAATATATGTTATAAGTATGATAAATGGTCTTTAAAAAGGAACATTCTTTGTTTTTGAGTACGTTATTTTGTATTGGATTATTTAACGCGTGTACACAAACACAAGTGTATGCAATTCCTGTTAACTTGTTACCGTCGCCAAGTGAAGGTATAAAGTATCCAATAAATATTGCTTGTGAGTGTGACTATTCTTTATATGTAGATGGTAAGTATATTGACCAAGCAAATAAAGAAGTAAATATAATAGAGAGTGTAGAATATGGTCATCCTGGGTGGAATGCTACAAAGAAGTTTTATCCTATTATATATGATAAAAGTCCAAAAATAATTGCTTTTAATGGTGTAGGTAGTCAATTTCCTGGATTCTTGAATGGATTTGTTATGGATATGAATAATGGCGAAGATTATACAAAATATCAAGAGTGGAAGTGTACAACTTTTTCGAGTACAGTAACTAAAGTTCCTCCTAGTAACTGGTTCACATATGACTATGATGACAACGACTGGGCAATGTCAGCATCTTATGGTAAGAATTATCAAAATAACAGTTTCCAGCTTTTTGAGAGGGAACGTGATGGTATAAGTCTTGAGGCGGAATGGTTGTGGACAAGTAATAATGCGATTAGTAATATTTACTGTAGGAAAAAAAATGAAAATGTTAAAACTATTCCTGTGGTTTTGACTACAGTTCCTGTACAAACATCTGCACCTACTCATGTGTCGACAACGATACACCCAACTATCGTGCAAACATCGGCACCAACTCATGTGCAAACATCAGCACCACATCATGTGCAAACATCGGCACCAACTCATGTGCAAACATCGGCACCAACTCATGTGCAAACATCGGCAACTATCGTGCAAACATCGGCACCAACTCATGTGTCGAAAACGATACACCCAACAGTTGTGCAAACATCGGCACCACCTCATGTGCAAACATCAGCACCACCTCATGTGCAAACATCAGCACCAACTCATGTGCAAACATCGGCACCACCTCATGTGCAAACTCATGCACCTACTCATGTGTCGAAAACAATACACACAACTGTCGCGCAAACATCGGCACCACATCCTGTGCAAACATCGGCACCAACTCATGTGCAAACATCGGCACCTACTCATGTGTCGACAACGATACACCCAACTATCGTGCAAACATCGGCACCAACTCATGTGTCGAAAACGATACACCCAACAGTTGTGCAAACATCGGCACCA
>RGVC01000088.1 GCA_010027485.1 bacterium
TTCGAAGGAGAATGGGGAGATAAACTTTACGTTGTGTCCGCCCAGCAACGCACCAGTAAAAGACATGAAGAGGCCTGGGCCGGTATAGGCTGGGTGCAAGACCTAAAAACTGGCAAAGGTTTATTCGTGGAACACGAGGGACACACCAAAGCTGAAGTTGTTGGCAATATTAATGCCAGCCTAACTGCCCTTGCCAAACACCGTAAAACTAAATTTGGTTCAATCAACATGAAGGTCGTGGGCACTAAATGCCAAGACCAACCTGTCTGCGCTCTAGTAATTGCAGTATTCGAATCAGAGCCATGGAAAAACTAAATATACAATAAAAAACAATAACGGTTTATAATATAGTCATGAATCATAAAATAGCCATAATCGAAGACGACACAGCCATCAGCCAAATGTACCGCTTCAAGTTCGAAGCCGAAGGACATACAGTAGAAACCGCTGAAAATGGCAAGCTAGGCCTAGAACTAGTTGAAAAAATGCGACCAGACATCATTTTACTTGACCTCATGATGCCAGAAATGACTGGCGACAAAATGCTAGAAGAGCTCCGCAAACAGCCATGGGGCAAAGATGTAAACGTCATAATTCTTACCAACATGGGTGAGCACGAAGTTCCAAAAAAAGTTTACGATTTAGGCGTGAAGCTTGTAATTCTTAAAGCCGACATGACGCCCCGTCAGGTCTCTGATGTAGTCATTAAGCAATTATCCAATAAATAATGAATGTAGCAGTCCTTGGTTACGGAAAACAGGGTCATTCAGCGCAAGAATATTGGGGCAAACAAGGTCACGATATTACTATTTGTGATCAAAATCCAGATATTCAACTGCCAGAAGGCACTAAATCACAACTGGGCGATGACTGGAACAAAAATCTAGATCAATACGATTTA
This sequence comes from bacterium, assembly GCA_010027485.1. Lineage (GTDB taxonomy): Bacteria > Patescibacteriota > Saccharimonadia > Saccharimonadales > UBA4665 > RGVC01. Next base: position 902 of record RGVC01000088.1, read on the forward strand.
ATAATTCGTAGTCCTTTTGTGCATCCACGCGAAATTACCAAATATAGTTCGCCTGAAATTCTTCAAAAAGTCACAACCGTAACAGATGAGTTTTTAAAAGTCTGTCCTACAAAAAACGTCATCGGAATAACCGGCACCAAGGGCAAAGGCACCACCTCTACTTTAGTTGCAAAAATGCTCGAAGCTGATGGTAAAAAAGTTCATCTTGGTGGCAACATAGGCATTCCCCCGCTCGACATGCTAAAAAGTGCCATCAAACGTGATGACTGGGTAGTACTGGAATTAGCAAACTTCCAAACAATGGACCTAAAGCATTCTCCGCATATTGGAGTCTGCCTAATGGTTGTGCCTGAGCATCTTGACTGGCATACCAACGACACTGAATACTATAGTGCCAAAAAGCAAATGTTCGTTAAGCAAA
>RGVC01000089.1 GCA_010027485.1 bacterium
GCAGTGCCTAAAACTATCATTCAAATTACTGAGCGCGCAGAGAGCTTTTATTTTTTTGTCTTAGTACCAGTAAAAAGATAATTAAGAAAAGCGAACCACTGGCTAATACAATAAACTCGATGGTCTTTGTTCGTTTTGATACGTCAGAAAATGAAATTCGAAAAGTTTGCACTAAGAATATCCAGATGATGAAAAATAAAGAAGCGTTGAAGTATTTTCCTCCAATGACAGCAGTACCAAATCCTGGTCGAGACAAAAGAAAAGGGAACTTAGCGTTGTTTGGTAAAACTAGCTTAAATGATTTAAGAGAGCGATCCAGGTGCTTCAATATGGCTTCAAGAACTTCGAAGCCTTTTCGAGCTTCTTCCTCGGTCAATAAATAGTCAGGGCTATACAAAAATAGTTGGTCGCCGATTATTTCAACATTGAAGTTTCGATTAGTATCTATCATTGTGGCCATAACATTTGGAGCCAATATGCTAAGTGCCTCTGTTCGATTACGTTTGTGGCTATATAAAATAAAGTGTTTATTAAATTCACCTTCAAGCATTATTCTTTGATTGTCGTCAAAATGTTTATAGGTGTTGGTTTTAAAGGTTGTGCCAGTAGCACGACGACTTGCTAAATAAATATGCGGTAGTCGCTTTGGTAGTGTTACGCTATAAACCCTTGTCGCAACTCGGCTGAAGCGACTCGAAAATGGGTGCCTAACTGTATAAATGAAAGTTTCAAAAGGGTAATTACCATACTGCCCACTAATCGCCTGCTGCTCCTTCGGAAAATATCCAGTTCCTTCGATAGATGGACGAAACAATTTACGATGCTTGGGTGCGCGCTGCACTATATACGTAAAGCTATTTTCCTTGGCAAATGCTTCACATACTCGATCATAACAGGCTAGTAAACTTACTCTGCGCCTTACAAAAGGTATATAGCCCACTACAATCAATGAAATAAGGAAAGTCATGACGAAACCAAACCACCAATTTGAACTCCAGACTGTATCCGTAACGAACAACGTTGCAAAACTTGCAAGAACGAAACATGAGCCTAGGTAGTAAAATATTCTTCGCTTCCAGCGACTAAATGCAACTATAGTCTGTTCTCTGAGTGCTTTGTATTTTAAAGTGGGGTATTTTTCAGCCATTTAACTACAGCATATGATCTTAGTTAATTAATGTAAAGTGCAGGCCATTTTTAAATGAAGTAAATAATTATTTAGTATAATCAATACATGAATTTACCAGAAAGAGTAGAAACTAACAGGCTCGTATTAGTTCCAGTCAGTGAAAAATACAAGCAAGAGATGTTCGATAACT
>RGVC01000090.1 GCA_010027485.1 bacterium
TAGCCGCAACTACTTTTGGTGTTTATGAGGGCGGCAGTTCAATGGCTGTTCGAAATGATAAGGCTAGCCACGAAATAGCAGTGACTAATAGTAAGAATTTTTATAGATACAAAATGCTAGAAAATGTAGATAGTTTGAAGTCTCATGGTGCTTGTTCGGCAGAATTACAGGCTGAATCTACCTACTATTCTAAGGCGGCTAAAATAGTTGGCCCTGGAGGCGGAATATATGAGCCGAATTTACCTGAAAATTATAAATATTTGAGCGATAATGCAAAGATTTATGCAAAAAGCTCTAAGCTCGCAGCCGCTAATGAAGTATCTTGCTACCCTGCAAATGCAAAACTTAGTAATCTAACACCACATTTTGATGTAAATACTATGAGCAATAATCACCAGTGTTCAGATGTTATTGCCAAAACACCAATCGAAGATATTTCAGCTAAGCCCACTCAACTTGCTCAAGATTTAGCCGCTGCCAATAACGCTAAGCGCGAAATAGCAATACAATTTGCTAAAACCCAAAATATTCCTTGCTAACAAGCGCTATATACAGTGCGATTTATCCAAAAAAAGTTTATACTAATATAGTACGAACAACTATGGTATGAACAACGGAGGATAAATTTTGAACGAAAACCAAAAAAATCAATCAGATATAGGCGTAGTAGGTCTGGCCGTCATGGGTCAAAACTTAATATTGAACATGAATGACAACGGTTATGTAGTATCTGCTTATAATCGGACGACCTCAAAAGTAGATGAATTTATTGCCAACGAAGCAAAAGAAACCAATGTAGTTGGCGTACATTCGCTTGAGGAGTTAGTGTCATCACTCAAATCGCCCCGCAAGATAATGTTGATGATTAAAGCTGGCGATGCAGTTGACCAAGATATCGACAAATTAATCCCGCTGCTAGAAAAAGGCGACATAATTATTGATGGCGGCAACTCGTTATATACAGATACTATTCGTAGGGAGAAGTACGTTAACTCTAAAGGACTTTTATATGTAGGCACCGGAGTTTCTGGTGGCGAAGAAGGCGCACGCCATGGACCATCAATTATGCCAGGAGGATCACCCGAAGCTTGGCCGTATGTGAAAGATATATTCCAAAAAATATCTGCCAAAGTAGATAACGATGTTCCCTGCTGCGATTGGGTAGGACAAGGCGGTGCCGGCCACTATGTAAAGATGGTGCATAACGGCATTGAATATGGCGATATGCAGTTAATCTGTGAAGCGTACGATTTATTGAAAAAATACGCAGGTCTGAGTAATGACCGTATTGCTCAGATATTTGATGAATGGAATAAAGG
>RGVC01000010.1 GCA_010027485.1 bacterium
GGGGTGGGATTCGAACCCACGGTACCGTTGCCGGCACGACGGTTTTCAAGACCGTTTCCTTCGACCACTCGGACACCCTTCCATTTACTTAAATTTCATAAATAAGCAAAGTAACAGAGGTGATTATAGCAGTATTTTACAGTCTTTGCTAGACAATAGTTTTAGGCAACTGCAAAAACTACTACATCAACACTTTTAGCGCCAGCCCTTAGTAATTCTCTCGAAGCTGTCTCTACTGTTACTCCAGTGGTTAGCACATCGTCTACCAAAAGTATGTTGGCGCCTTTTATGAACTTGGTATTTTGTACACGAAATGCAGTCTGAATATTTTTTAGCCTTTGTGATTTTGATGAACCAACTTGACGAGATTGGTTATTTTTTAATAATAATTTAATGTTTGGCATTTTAGTGATTTTGGAAATTTCTCGGGCCAGCAGGGCAGACTGGTCGAATCCACGGCTTCGAATACGGCGTGAAGCAGTAGGAATGTGAGTAATTATTAGATTACTATTTTTGGGAATATTTTTAGCCATCATTCTTGCCATTAAACTGGCAATACCAACCATGCCAGAAGACTTTAAGCATAGAACGATTTCTTTAGTTATTCCAGTATATGAAGATACTGAATATAATCTGTTAGTTGGGTGATTTTTACATTGCACCGAACAACAATCAATACCATTTAATTGCTGTCTGCAGTTCAAGCAATATACTGATTCTGTATTAAAATTTCTCAAACAAACCGAACACAGTAAATCTTCCTCTATTCCGCAAATTATGCATTCAAATGGGGCAATTAAACTCAAAAATTTATCCAAAATAATCATGTTGTTTTTTAAATGTTGTAAATAATCAAAACAGGCGTTGATAGCACCTATAAGCTAGGCTATACTGTAAGTAATACAAAAAAGCAAACCAAAAAATCTCCATAAAAAGAGACGTTTTATTATTTACATTAAGTGGAGGGTAACACTACCATGGCACGAAAAAATCGTGACGATAATCTTTTACTAGAAGAAGACGAACTAACTGCGGCCTTTTTAGGCGATGATTCTGGAGCACCAGTACAAGTAGCCGAACAAGCCGAAGCGCCTGCCGCTGAAGATGATTGGGACGAAGACGACAGCGTACCAGGCCAACTAGCAGTAGACGTTTACGAAACCAAAGACAAGCTAGTCGTAAAAGCTAGAACTGCTGGAGTAAACCGCAATGAGCTAGACGTAAGCATTTCAGACAATCAGCTAACAATCAAAGGCACGCTTAGTAGCGGGACAGAAGAAGACGTAGAAAACTACTTCCTCCAAGAATGCTACTGGGGTGAATTTTCAAGATCAATTGCATTGCCAGTTGCCGTCAAAGAAGAAGAAATCGAAGCCGTTCTAAAAGACGGAGTTCTAACAATTAGCTTCGGCAAATTGCAGCAAGACACTGTCAAGAAAATCCAAGTTCAATAAACAAAAATAGTTAATTAAAAAAGCCCCTAGCGAATTGCTAGGGGCTTTAATTATTGTCTTTGTATTTTTACAGGTTAGCGTCTTTTACTTGACCTGAAGTTGTACTAAGAGTAAGGTTGACTATTACCTGAGCGAGCGCTACTACAATAAGACCTACGATGGCCCATATAATAGTCTTTTTAGCTTCACCAACTTTCTCAGTAGAACCACCAGACGTTATGTATCTGAATCCTCCATAGAGCAGGAAGATGACTGCTATGGCACCGATAATGGCGCTAAATACGTTTACTACAGCGCGGCCGATTTTGGCAACACTATTAGAAACCTGATTTGAGTTTGTAGAACTATTACAGCTTCCTTGGCTGTCGCCACTAGCCGTTGAGCTACTTTTACAAACATTGGTAGTAATTGATGCGGAAGTGGTAGCGCCAAGTATTGGAACTGCCAAGCCCGATAGCGACATTGTTGCTGCAAAAAACAGTGTGGCCATATAAGTTTTTAATTTTTTAATCATTTTGAAATCCTTTCGTGATACTCTTTTTATACTACGAAGCTTATCCTCAATCAAGCTTTAGCCTGTGCTATTGCCGGCCCGAACCGCAAAATTAACTATAACCTGAGCAGAAGCAGCAACCGCAATGCCAATCATTGCATATATCAGACTGTTCTTGGCAGTAGTTATTTTTTGAGCATCACCGTTGGCGGTCATGAAGTTAAATCCGCTGATCATAACCATGATTATTGCAACCACGCCCGCAACGTAGCTAATGATTGAAACAACCGTCTTGACCACGTTATTTACTTGGTTACCGTTTGTATTACAGCCATCAGAACCAACCTGTGAAAGACCCTGACAGGCTTGATTTGTGGCGGCTCCTCCAAGAGCTAGGGCAGGCGCAATGCCTGCAATAAAAGTTAGTGTCATGATCGATAGTGTCATCTATTATTCCAACTGCTGCAAAAACTAGTGTTCTCTTGGCAGAAGATATGTTGTTTGCATCGCCGTTGGCGGTCATAAATTTTATTGAACTGATTAAAATCGCTATGACGGCGGCGACACCGGCCATATAAGAAACAACATTTATTGCAGACTTAAGAATACTAATTATGGGATTGGTGCTTGTTGGGGCGTTGTTTTGATCCTGACACGTAGACGAACTTGAAGCCCCCGGAATGTTGCATGCTCCAATTGTGCTTGCCGCTGAAACGCTCTGAAACGAAAGGAGCATGAAAAAACTGGTTACTAGAAGTCCGGTTGAAGCAATAATTTTAATGGATGTAAAGAAGTTCATAAAATAATATTACTAAGCCTTAAGCACAAATGCCACTATAGCCTCTGCAGAAAGAGAAACAAAAAGTCCAATTATGGCATATAAAATGGTACTTTTGGCTTTGCAAAACTGCTATAACTGCAGCAACGCCAAAGACTATAGAAAGAACATTCTGAAGGTCACTATTGCCAAGATTATTTTTTGGCAAAGTATCGGGATTTAAACTGTTTATATCCTGTTGAACTGTTGTTTGGGCGGCAAAATATATTTTGTAGACTAAATTCATGACTTAATGCTCCTTGCGATGAAAGTAACAATTAAAGTGGCAGAAACAGATATTGCTAAGCCGATTAATGCGTTCACGATGGTGTCCTTGGCTTGAGCTGTTTTATTGGAGTCCCCCTGGCTAGTGGTGTATTGAATTCCTGCATAGATAATAAAACCGACAGCTACTATTGCGGCCACTCGTAGAGCAATATCAATAATCGCTAAAGCAACTAGCCAAATATCGTTAAGGCTGTTTAGGGCGGGGCTGCATACTCCGTTAGCGTCAGACACTCCCTTTAAATATTCATACCAGGTTGGGAAACCTAAAATACTAGATTTTTTTGGTGTGCAGGCAAATAGAGTTAAAATATTGTGGATCATTTTAGTATCGTAACAGGTATTAAATAATTAAGTATGGCGTAGCCAAATATAAGAATAAATAATGCGGTAATGCTTGATGTTATGCGTTTTTTTGCCTTAGATATGGCTTCTGGGCTTCCGCCAGAAGAAGTATATTGAATACCCGCCACTACTAATGAGCCTGTTATGACGACAGTTGCCCCGACTACTAAAAATCTTATAATCGCAAAGAGCAGGTCGACGATGGGGTTGCCCTTGCCCTTACAGCCTATGTCGATAGTGGTCTTCATGCCGTCTTTGCCGCAAACATTGGCGGCAAAATTTCCTAAAGGTGCGGGGTAGCTGGCTGCCGAAACAGTTGAGGCCGTAATAGTAGTAAAACTAAAGGCAACAAGTAGTGAAGCTAGAAGTAGCCTTATTTTAGTTTTTTTGGCAAACATTTATGGTGCTCGGTTTTTTATTATTTTTCATGGTTAGTAATTATTATCGAACAATCAAAGCATAATAGCAAGTTGCTTATGTTGGTGTTTGTATCTGTTGATAAGTAAAAGCTTATGGTATTATAAATTGAGTTATGAAGCGTTTTGTTTTCTTATTGCTGACATCTGTTATTGTGGCGTCAATGGCTGTTACTTTAATGCCCGAAAAAGCTAGCGCCCAAACCAATATTACTGGCACTCTAGCGGCACCGATAAAAATTGTTGCTATAACCAACAATGATGGCACCCTGAATTCAGACACCGACTGCACGGCCAGTTCGGCCGCTAACCCCTTTGCTTGGATTGTTTGCCCAGTGGTTTCGATTCTTGGTTCTGTTTTGGACACTACTTACAACGAATTGATCTATCCTTTGCTGGTTGTGCCACCAATACCACTCCCTGGGCAGGGTGGAAATAATGACAAAAATGCCTATAAAGAAACCTACCAAATATGGTCCAATTTTCGCCTGATAGGTAACGTACTTCTAATAATTGTTTTGCTGGTAGTGGTGTTCGGTGAATCAATTGGGGGTGGATTAATTGATGCATATACAGTCAAAAAAATACTCCCTAGGCTGTTAATTGGTGCCATTTTAATCAACCTTTCAATATACATTGTGGCTTTTGGCATAGACGTTACAAACGTTGTTGGGGCGGGGCTGGGAAATCTTTTACAGGCACCCTTTCCTGATAGCGCCAAACAGTTGAATTTCAATAATAATTCTGTGCTTTCAGGTGGAACAGCCGGCAATGCCGCAAAAGGAACTCTCGCAATTGTTGGTACATTTGCAGCTCTTGGGGCGGCAGTAGTAGCCTTTGAATGGGTGTTACTTGCTATAATACTAGTTCCAACATTGCTAGTTTTTTTTATAACCGTAGTTGTCTTAATGATTCGATCGGGATTAATAATGCTCTTGGTTTACACAGCTCCTGTAGCCTTCGCACTTTGGTGCTTGCCAAATACCGAACAATATTTCAAAAAATGGTGGAGCTTACTATTTAGAACATTGCTGATTTTCCCGATAATTGCTCTTTTGTTTGCACTAGGTAATATAGTTTCCTACACAGTAGGTCGGGCTATTCCCGACCAAACACTTGGCCAATTCCTGAAAGTTATTGGTATTTTTGCGCCTTTTTATTTAATACCTTTCAGCTTTCAGTTCGCTGGTGGCGTTATTGCCGGCGCCGCCGGCCTGCTCAACAAGCGAGTGGCCAAGCCATTGACCGGCATGGCAACTGGCGCTGCCGGAAAGCGCGGTCGCATGAACATAGGCAAACTTGCAAGTGCCAGTCATCCGTGGGTGCCAGCATCTGTCAACAGGAGGGCAGCAGGACTGGCTAGCGGACGCAAGGGCAGATTCGGATTTGGCAGCAGGGGAGAAAGAGCTATAGAAGCCAGGCAAGAGGCAGCAGCCAGGAAACGAGCCCAAGAGGATGACTTCAAGAACTTAAGCATGAACCCAGAGGCGGCAGCAATTCAAGCCCTTGCTGGTGGCAGCAGGGACGGAGCTAGGCGAGCAAGGGCAACACTACAGCAAGCTGCAATAGATAAGCATGTGCAAGCAAATGGAGGGGTGGCGGATGTTGATACCGTAAGAAATATCCAAGAACAGTGGCAGTCTGCAGAAGATGAAGCGGCAAATCTAGGATTTAATGACGAAAATACGAGAGCCGCAATGCAGCTAGGTGCTGCTGCCCAAGGAGCTAGTGATTCAGGCGTAAGTGCAACAAACTTTGATAGTCTTATAAGCGCATCCGCTGATGCAGTCAGCACCAATCCTGATAAACTTAAGGGCGGATTTAAATACAATGCAAAGCAAAATGGCGACTTATACCTGGGCCATGGCGGCAATGTGGGAAATATTTTTCAAGATCATGACGCGCAGGCAATTCTTGGCTCGAGACCAGCATCAATCAAGGCAATTATAGGTGATCTTCATCAGACAGCATCAGACACAACAAGACCCCTGCCCGAAAGACAAGCTGCGGTAGATAGACTTGCAGCTCTTAGAGACAGTTCTAGAGAGGCAAGCACGAAGGCAACTGATCTTTCGAAACAAAATCTTCAGGGTGCCCTAGACAGTTTGCAACAAGGTGGTGCTGGCGCAGGTTGGAGACCATCATAATGGGTAGTTATAAATTAATACAAGACATAGAAGCAGAAGATCACATACTTGGTCCGTTGTCTTTGAAGCAGTTTATATTCTTTTTGGTTTTTGCGTTTTGTATGTATTTTGTTTTTCTTGGTGTTAGTAAAAAAATGTGGATTTTATTGCCAGTATTTATTCCGCCAGCTCTAGTTACCGGGTTTTTTGCATTTCCTTTTGGCAAAGACCAGCCAACAGAAGTCTGGGCCATGGCTAAAATACGCTTTTTATTCAAGCCCCGAAAAAGGATTTGGGATCAAAACGGCATTAAACACCTAGTTACCGTAAACGCTCCTCAAAAAGTCGAAAAACACCTAACAAAAGAAATGAGTCAGGGTGATGTTCAAAGCCGACTAAAAGCGCTTGCTAATACACTAGACAGCAGGGGCTGGGCTGTTAAACATGCTGAGCCTAATCAAGACTTGCAGAACGGCAGATTGTTGGATGTTGAAACTGCAACTGATTACGCTGACTTGGTGGAAAATACCACGACGGATATGTTCGATGAAGATGCTGGGCCATTAGCAAATCACTTTGATCAAATGCTAGACACTCAGAGTGTTTCAAAAAGACAGGATTTAGAGAAAATTCTCCAACAACCCGACGAGCAGTCTACAACAGACAAGCCTTCTGCCGACAAACAGTGGTTTGATAGCTCCAGTACTGTGCAATCTTCTGCTGTTAGTAAACCGGCAGATCCTTCGACCAGCAACATGCATACTCTTCAACGGCTTGACTCCAACCAACCTGCGCCTGTCAAAAAAGTTGCGCCCACCAACCCAGCACTAATTGAACTGGCCAAAAATAACGATCTTAATATATCTACGATTGCTCGACAAGCCTCTAAACAAAATCAGGAGGTCACCATTGACCTGCAGTAGCTCTGCTAGTGTTAAAATATAATAAATGGTGGGAACAAAAAATGAATCCAAATAATCAAAATCAGCAAATCTCAAACAACTCGGACAATATTGTTAAGGCGCCCCCTGTGCCTATTGGAGGCAGTATGCCAAATCCTAACCCCGTGCAAGGGGGTGGTGGAAAAATAAACACCAATAGCACTCAAAATGTACTTCAAATTGCAGAGGTTCGAGACGGACTGGTGATTATGCTGGACGGATCGTTTCGATCAGTTGTAATGGTAAAAAGCATTAATTTTGACTTAATGAGTGCCCAGGAGCAAGAAGCGGTTGAGTTTAGTTATCAAGGATTTTTGAATTCTTTATATTTTCCAATTCAAATATTCATGCGCTCTCAAAAAATAGATATAAAACCCTACATTGAAAAACTTGATGAAAGACGCAGACGACAAGACAATATGCTACTTGCAACCCTGATGGAGGACTATATGGATTATATGGCAAATCTTAGTGAACACTCCAATATTATGGACAAAAATTTCTATGTAATAATCCCTTTTTATCCTAAAGAAGATGACAAGCAACCGCTCAAGGAGAGTAAAAATTTCTTGACAGGAATTACAAACATTTTTAAACCATCCGAGAACAAAGTAGTAATTACTGAGTTTGATTTAGAAAACGCCAAAACAGAGCTCCGCAATAGGGTACAGGCAGTTTTGAACGGCTTATTGGCCTGTGGCGTGAAGGGCTTGCCCTTGGACACACAGGAGCTAATCGAACTATATTATGATTCCTATAATCCCGATACGGCAACCAGGCAAAAACTAAAAGACTTGAGCGGTGTGTCAACTGACGTAATAACTAGAGCAAGTGGTCCGGCGCCGACTCTTGGCCCCAATGGAGGTCAGCAGTAATGTTTGGAAGAAAAGCGGTAGTCACAGATCCTGTTGCCCTGCAACAAGCCCAAGCTGCCATTGAAAAGCAAGAAGTTCAATCGGCTTTTCAGGGTGGAATTACTGCTCTACGGGACTTTATAGCCCCTAGTTCCATTGAATATTCTGCAAGTTTTTTTCAGCTTGGCACAATGTATGCCCGTACATATTATGTATACGGCTACCCCAGAGAGGTTTACACCGGGTGGCTAGGGGGACTAATAAATCTCGATGAAATTGTTGATCTTAGCATGTACATTTACCCTGTTGAAAGCAGGGTTGTGTTGGAAAACCTTAAGAAAAAAGTTACTCAACTAGAAGCAGGCATTCAGCTGGACAACGAAAAGGGCAAAGTGCGCGACCCAGGCAAAGAAGCGGCCGTAACAGATGCCGAAGAAATGCGGGATAAATTGCAGGTTGGCGAAGAAAGATTCTTCCGTTTTGGATTATATTTTACGGTTTTTGGTAAAAGCCAAGACGAGCTTGAGTTTATCAGTCACAAAGTAGAATCAATGCTCGGACAGCAACTTATCTACACCAAACCTGCTACTTCTCAACAAGAGCAGGGCTTTAATAGTACAATTCCTCAACTATCCGATCAGCTACAAATTCGCCGAAACATGAGCACGGGCGCACTAAGTACTAGTTTTCCGTTCACTAGTGCCGATCTTACTCAAGAAAATGGAATTTTATATGGAATTAACATGCACAATTCGGGCTTGGTTATATTCGACAGGTTCAGCCTGGAAAACAGCAATGCTGTTGTCTTTGCTAAATCTGGTGCAGGCAAAAGCTTCACTGTTAAACTTGAGGCTTTAAGAAGCATGATGTTTGGCACCGAAGTATTTATCATTGACCCTGAAAATGAATATCAAAGAATGAGTGAAGCTGTCGGCGGTGCTTATGTGCGGCTTAGCCTGAACTCTTCTACCAGGATCAATCCTTTTGAACTGCCAAAAGTTGTTGATAATGAAGAGGCTGACAACGCACTTCGCAGTGTTTTGATAACACTTCATGGTCTCTTAAGACTAATGATGGGTGGCGCAACTGCACAGATACAAGGAGGCGGAGGAATGCCGGCTCTTTCACCCAATGAAGAGGCTGATTTGGACGCCGCCCTTATTGCCACATACGCAAAAGCAGGCATAACCAACGACCCACTAACTCATACTTCTACTCCTCCTACAATAAGTGACCTATATGATGTGCTGTTGCATAGTGGAGGCACAGGACCTCAACTGTCGCAAAGACTCAGAAAATATACTACTGGCACATTTGCAGGTATTTTTAGTCAACAGAGCAATGTAGATATTAACAACGCGCTTGTAGTTTTCAATTTACGAGACCTAGAAGACGAATTACGGCCGGTTGCAATGTATATTGTTTTGAATTTTATCTGGAACAAAACCAAAGCCGACCAAAAACGCAGAATGCTAATCGTAGACGAGGCATGGCAACTTATGAAATACGAAGATTCGGCTAGCTTTTTGTTTAGTCTTGCTAAGAGGGCTAGGAAATATAATCTTGGTATTACTACAATCACTCAAGACGTTGAAGACTTTATGGGTTCTAGGATGGGTCGTGCTATTGTGGCTAACGCCTCTATGCAGTTCTTGCTCAAACAGTCTCCAAGCGCCGTTGATGTGCTGGGTGAAGTATTCAAGCTAACTGACGAGGAAAGAAAACGCCTCAGCCAATTCCCGGTTGGCCAGGGTCTGTTCTTTGCTGGTCAAAGCCACGTACACATTCAGGTGGTAGCAAGTCCGACCGAAACTGAGCTTATTACGACAAGGCCTGATGATGTTGCGGAAATAAATAAAATGGAAGAAAGCGGAGAAGTAGACCTGCAAAATAACAAGGGCAGTATTGATCTAAATAACAGGCTTGCTCCTGGAAGTGCCATGGAATACGGCAACAATCCTCCGAGCTAAAACTATGGATCCTAGCAGAAGAGTATACGACGACAAAGACAATAAGGCAGGTTCTGACTATGGCGATTCGGGTGGCTTAGACAAGGTTAAAAATCAAGAAAAAGAAGGCAGTTTATATAACCCCGGAGGTGCTGCCAAGAAAACAGCTGATGCTGCCAAGTCTGCGACCGATGGAGCAAAAGCCGTAGCTTCGGCGGTGGCTGGACCAGGCGGTCTTGCTGGCGCTGCAACCTCTCTTGCAAAAAACTCAATTAATTGGCTTAAAAGCAACAAGAAAAAGTCAGCTGCTGGAGCAGGCATAATTGCCACGATATTCACTATGCTCTTCGGCATGTTTATGCTAATAATCCCCCTGAAGATTGAGCATGTGGTTAAAAATTTAGAAAAAAGATTTTTTGCAACCAGCGAAGACGCCATGGGTAATATGAGTGACCGCATGATGAAAAATTATATAAAAAATAAAGTTTTGCCAGGATACAACAAATGCGGCTCGACTATCAGCAGAAAATGCGTTGCCGTAGTCAATAAGTCTTCTACTAATCCCGTAACAAGGATGTATACGGCCTGGAGCAACAACAAACTAGAAAACAAACTTGCAGACAAAGGCATAGAATTTAAAAGAGAGGGTAACACCTGGAAAATAAAACACGTAGAATGGCACAACAATGGCGTCGACATAGGTCCAAGAGGACAGCAGATAGAAAGAGAGTTTAAGAGCAAAAGAGAGTTTAAACTGGCGTCTAGACAGGTTATTAGAGATAGCACTAAGTGGTACCAGGTCATGTACCGGTTCCGTATAGGGCGCTTGCTGGAAACAAAATATGGCATTGTTAGGCATATTATTTTTGATGGGGCACATGACACTTTCGCCGAATTTAAAGCAGAGCGCAAATTGGCCGCTAAATTAACATTGCTTGAGAGAGTAATAACGCCGAGAAACGCAAACCTAGGTATTGTTATGGCCTGTCTGCTCTCTGGAACGTGTGATGAAAAATTAAAAGACCAGCCGTCCGATCCAGCTACCGATCCAGCTACCGAAGGAGAGCCCAAGTCGCAACTCGAAGGAGAAACAAGAACTAAAATGCAGTCTGGAGCTGGTGAGTTTGGTGATGTTAAAAAACAACTTGAAATCAAAAAAGGAATCGAAGAAGATGGCTTTAAAAAATGGTTAGCCAAAAAAGTTCTTGGAGATATTTTAGGAGAAACGGCAGCTAAAATTTCTTCTAAGGCTATTCCAATAATAGGTTGGATAGACATGTTCTCTACTGTTGTACACACTGCAAAAGAAGCTGGTCCTACTGTCAGGAAACTGATTTATCTAAGCAATGCTCCTGCTGCTGTAAGTCTTTATATGCAATACCGAACCTATGCAGATGAAATACATACTGGACACAAAGACGCTGCAGAAGTTGGCTCTTTTGTAAGCTCTCTTGGGCCTAATAGTAAAAATACAAATTTTGATAATAAAACTTCTAAGCTGAGTGTTGGTGAGGCCCACAGTCAAGATACGGTTGTAGGTGGAGTTGCAGGAGCAGAACAGGCGCCACTTTATGGTGCAATAATGGGCGGAAAAAATGCAATTACTACAAAAAATGCATATTTAAATCCTTTAAGTCCTGCTGCCTATGCTGCATCAAACAGTACAGGCCAAGCAAATAATCCAAGCTATGTTTGCAACAACGGCAAGCCTGTGCCTAAAGGTCAGCTTATTTGTTCAGAAGAAAAGCTTGGACAAGGGGTTGGACCCTTAGATTCATTGAATGGCTTCCTAAACAAGCCATGGGCTCAAGTTATAGTTGGGCCTTCAGAAATTTGGTACAACAGTGCTGGATGGATATTAAGGCAAGGCTACGCTCTAATTGGTGAGGGGGCTGGCTTAGCCGTAAAAGCTCTAGACGTTACTTGTGGCACCCCCGTTGAATATGCTCTCCCTATATCGGGAGCCTATTGTAACCTTAAGGACCCTATCAGTAATGCTATAAAAGATTTATCCGACACTATCACAAACGAGTTAATCCCTAATCCCTTTGCTGCAAATATGAGTGGAGGACGAACCTTTAATATGATGGCGGCTGGAGCGAATGTGGCAGGGAATGATGCTTGCACGCAAATGGGTTGCGGCAAAGTCGACAAGAAGTTTGTTGCAGACGTAATTAATAACCAACAAAAAGATGAACTGGATCAATTCAAACAGCAACCGTTTTATGCCAGGATTTTCAACACTGAAAGTGACTATTCTCTAGTATCTCGAGTGGCTATGGCAGTGCCTTTTGAGTATCAGTCTTCTGCGCAGAGCAGTTTTGCTAATCTTATGAGCAACCCACTGGGTGGATTGTTTAGCGCGTTTGGAAATATTTTTGGATACAAATATACATCTGCCGCTGCGTCAGAGAATACAGTGGATGTCTTCAATATAGGGACCGTTGGATATCCCGAAAACGCAATGCCAGATGACCCAGAAGCATATTGGGACCAACATAATTGCACAGAGGAAATTAAAAAATGGCAGGATGCGTCAGCCGAAACCTCTAATCCTACTACAGGAATGCCCGTGCACAACGCTCCAAGTGCCTGCTTATTAATCAAAAATGCTGTTTCTAACATGGGCGGCGCCCTTGACTCAAGTCTGCTTAGCGATGACGACAAAAAACACCTGAACGGTTCGAACAGCCAAACTAGTGTCGACGGGGCGCTACCTAGTGGAGACTCGAAACAACTAGCGACGCAGCTAAAAACATATATTCAAAGTGGCAAAATATCTTGCAATAATCAGGCGGCTAATTGTCCTGACATCCAAAAAACAGCATCAGGTCAAAGCATCAAGGGAGGCTCCTGTAATGTTGATGCCTTGAGTCCTAAGCTTTTATCAATGATGTTAAAACTATCCCAGATGAACCACACCTATGTTATATCGGCCATATGTAGCGACCATGCCTCTAACCCACAAAGTTACCACCATAAGGGCAAAGCAATTGATTTCAACTATATTGATGGTGTTTTTATAGGTCCAGGGGCTAGCGATAACTGGTCTGGTGATAAACTTTCCAAAGCCAAAAAATTCGATAATGATATTGCAACATTTATGCCTAAATCTACTGGCTTTGGTCAAAAACAGTGTCACCCTGATTTTAGTTTCTTAAGCGGATTTAGTGTATTTGATGATGCCTGCCACCATCAACATATACAGGTAGAGGACTGATTGCTGTGTTAATGAAGTACATAAATAGACTTGTCTGTGCTTTAGTTATTTTTTGTTTCATTCTTGGTCACACGGTCATACCAGTCTTTGCCGAACCGCTTCCAGACTCTGAACTCCAAGCCCTTACTAGTTGGCCAAATTGGGTTTCCGACGCGTGTTCAATAGATACAAGTGCCAGTAAGGGAACTTTTTCTGGACCTGTTTACATAATGGGTGATTCAATAACAGACATTGCTAAAAAAACATATGAGGCTAAGTTCAAAGATTACTCACCTAGTGTTGACGGTTTAGTCAGTCGGCACATTGTTGCAAACAACCCTAATCCGGGAGGCCTGAGAAAAGTCGAGCAAGATTCTAGTAAAATTAAAGCTGCCAAAACTATAGTTATTGCTCTAGGAACAAACGACGAAGACAACTCTAAAGAGTCAATCAAAAAAAACGTAGAACAGGTCACAGAAGCTATTAAAAAGACCAATAGCAGTGCGCCTATTTATTGGGTAAATGTGGCTGACTCCAATAAATCAGATGGTGTGATGCGAAGCGTAAATAAAGCTATATCAGATGGCCTAGGAGCTAATGGTTCGATAATTGACTGGTTCAACAAGGCAAAAACAAGCCCCAACTATAAAAGCTTTGAAGAGGGAGTACATCCTCAAAAGCAATCTGATATTGATCTATTGGTTAATTTAGTTTTCGATTCCGTTACAAATAAATCCAATACCAATAATTACAAAAAAGCCACTAATGGGGTTAAGTTCAGCGCGGGCATGGCAATAGATAATGACGGCATAGGCCCGGGTCGCGGAGATAAATACCACCAAAATGGAACTTCGTATGCCAATGGTAAACTAAACGCTGATGAAACAAATTATATTGCCCTAGCTTCAACCTGGGCTAGCAATAAGGGTCTTAAGCTGGGTGATGTTGCTCTAGTCAAATACAAAGACAAAACTGCTTATGCTGTTTACGGAGACAACTGGCAGGCCGTAGACCAGGTGCACGGAGAAGGATCTGTGGCACTAGCAAAGGCACTAGGCATCAATCCAAGCGGTATTAGTGGGGGCGTAACTTCGGGTGTTGAATACACTGTTTTTCCTGGGTCAAACAAACAACTCAAAGGCTCAGTTGATCAAAGTAAAATAGACGAAATCGGCAAGGCGCTCGCAGGGGAAGACGCTACTGCGACGAGCACAGATGGTTGTCAGTGCGGAGCTAATGACGGCGGCGAAACAGCTGCAGCTAGTGGAAAAATTCCTAGTGACGTTTTAGCGGCTATCAACAAGTTAAAGCCGGATTACATAGCGGCTGCAAATAAAACAAAGGTGCCCTGGCAGGCTTTAGCAGCAATTCATTATAGAGAAGCAGGGAACAGTCCTAGTAAAGACCTACAGGCTGGTAATCCTATTGGAGGAGGTGGAAGTCAATTTGCAAGTTATCCTCATGGAGCACCGAAAAGTATAGAACAATCGGCTGAATATGCCGCAGAAGAGCTTATAAGCAAAGCTTCTGGTGGAGTTGTTAAAAAACCAGTTAATGTTCCTAGCCCCGAAGCCGATGCAATGAAAGATGCTCTTTTTGGATATAACGGACGAGCAAATGTATACGCAGCACAGGCCGCATCGCTTGGTTTTAGTGCCGAAAAGCAACCCTATGAAGGGTCGCCCTATGTTATGAATAATTTTGACGACAAACATAAAAACATGAAGATGATTACTCGTGACTTCGGTGGACTTGATGGTACAGACACCAGGTTGGGTGCTTTTACTTTATACGCTCTGCTTGGTGGCGGAACTGGAGGCGGCGGGGCCGACTGTGGTAGTTCTGCTGGAGAAAACGGCTGGGACCTTACAGGTGCTCACAAGATGACCTTTTTTGACCAGTGTGACGGACCTTGGTCGAGTCGGCCATACGGTAAGGGTAAAAGTTCAATATGTGAAGGGGGCTGCGGTATTACGTCTTTTGCAATGATAGTCAGTACATTAAAAGGTAAGAAAATTGAACCTAATATTCTCGGAGACAGGTATGGGGACCAATATCACCATAACGGTACTGACTGGTCACTGTGGCCTGTTGCTGCCAAAGACTACGATTTACAGTACAGTGATCTTGGCACTGATTTGAATAAAGCTTCAGAAGTTATCAAGGCCGGTGGACTTGTAATTGGTTCATTTGGGGCAGGAAAGTTTACCTCTCAAGGACATTTTATGGTCATTCGTGCGCTTGACGGGAAGGGTGGATTTTACTTAGCAGACCCTAATAACAAAGGTAATAAAAGTATGGGAAGAGGTGACACCAATAACACAGCATACAGTGCTGATACATTAAGAAAAGAAGGTGCTTTAATGCACTTATGGGGCTTTAAGAAATGAATCGCAACAGAAGAATATTTATATCAATAGTGTTTGGAATAGTTTTGGTAGTTTTAATTATTTTAGGCAGTACGGGGAAAAGTAAAAACGACGGCAAGGAGCCCGAGAAGGGCAGTCAGTCTGTGCAAAAAGAAGACGCAATTAAGAATAAAAACCCTGTTTTATACGACCTGCCTTATGAAAACAGTCATTTTAAAATAGAGTATGTTTTGCTTAACAATAAAGATATACAATACTCAATCACGCTTTATGGAATTTTAAATAGGCCCGAACAATATAGTAGTTACGTTGAACAAATAAAACAATATAAACAAGAAGCTCTTACGTTTTTATCTAACAGTGGAGTAGATACAACAAAAGCTAATATAAAATACAGTCCTGATAATATTCAATAAAACTATACCAAGGCGATTACGTTGCATTTTCTAGCGAAGTTTTTGACGACTAGATCGGCGTCGGTGGTGGTTATGAAAGTTTGGTATTTATCTAGATAGTCGGTTAGGGCGTGGCGTCTTTTGCCGTCTAGTTCACTGAATACGTCGTCGAGTAAAAGTATCGGAGTTTGTTCCCGGGAGGACTCTATTATTTGCAGTTCAATAATTTTTAGGGCTAGTACTGCAGTCCTTGTTTCGCCACGCGAAGCGGTTTCGCTGGCCGGATGATTATTGAACATAATTACAAAATCCTCTCGGTGTGGACCACTAGACGTAAAGCCTTTAATTCTGTCCATTTCTATGCTTGATTCTAGTTTTTTCAATAAACTTGTTTCGTAAACATCGGCAGGCCAAGTTCCTAAATACTCCATTTTTACTGACGTTTTAGACTTAGATAGCTCTCTATAAATAGAGGGGAGTAGTTTATTGATCTCTTGAACTAGTCTAGTTCTTTCTCGCACAATTTGACCTGCTAGGTGGCTGAGTTTTATGTTCCAAGGAAAAATGACTTCATCTTTGAAACTAGCGGACTGTTTCAGCAGGCTATTGCGTTGAGCCAAAACTCGCTTATATTGCCTAAGTAAGCCTCCATAGCCTACCGACGTCTGTTCTAAAAGTTCATCTAGGTAGCTTCTGCGTCGTTCTGGACTGCCTGTCATAAGCTGGAGATGGTTTGGTTCAAAAAGTACAACCGGCAAGCTCAGATTAAGGCTCAGACGTTTGTAGGTTTTTTCATTTATTTCATAGGTTTTGGAAGGTGATGGATCTTTAATAATTTTAACTGTGCGAAGCGTGTTATCGCTGAGGTGGGCATCTAGACGTGTCCATGGTTTTTTAAAACAAATTAAATCTTGGTCACTCACCCTATAAGAAGATCCTTTACAAACAACCAGTATAGATTCCAGTAGGTTGGTTTTGCCGCTGGCATTTGGTCCAACAACTATATTTACGCCGGGGCTCACTTCGAAAGACGAGTCTTTATAAGACCTGAAGTTTTGCAGGTGAATGTCGGTAATCATAGTTTAATTGTAGCCTCTAGCTTTTAAGAGGCATAATCACGTGACGATAATCTTTGGATTTTAGGTCTCTTAATAAAGTTGGTTCAAGCTTGCCATTAAAACCAAATGAAACTTGGTCTCCACTTAGGGCACCAAGGGCGTCTAGCAAGTATCTGGAGTTTAGTGTAATGCTTCCACTGCCAGTTACTTTAGCGGTTGCAGTGGCGGTATTTTCACCCAGTTGAGAAGCCACAGATCTAATACTCAAACTCTGTTCTTCTTCACTAACATCAATAGTTACACTACCGGCACTCTCTCTAGCGAACAGGCTTGAAACTTTTGTGACATTCACTAAATCACTACGTTGCAATACCGCTTCGGTTGCAAATTTTTCGGGGATTAGTTTGCGGTAGTCAGGGTATTTTCCGTCTATTAGTCTTGTAACTAGTTCAATATCTCCAACCTGAAACAACACTTGCTGTTCGTCGTGAGTTACGGTCACTTCTTCTTCATTATCACCGAGAATTCTCAATAAATCTTGCATAGATGATGCTGGTATAAGTAAATCGACTTCTTCTTTAGTTTTGGTTAAGCGTTTTTCTGCTAATCGATAACTATCGGTAGCAGCTATAAACAAACTATCTTCAAATGTATTAAACAATACACCTGTAAGCACTGGTCTGGTTTCGTCACTAGATGCAGCCAAAACAACTTGCTGTAAACTCTTTTTGAATTCTTTTCCGCTTATAGACCATTTCTTACCTTTAGTGATAGCCGGCATAACAGGGAAGTCATCAGACATAATTCCGTTAACAACAGACTGGTATTTATCTGTGGTTACATTAAGTTTTGTATCACTTAAATCTAGAGTAATAATACCGCTAGGCAGGTTGCTTATGAAGTCTTGCATAAGCCTAGCAGGTACAGTAATCGATCCCTCTTCACTAACTTTAGCGCCAATATAATGAGTTATAGCGATGTCTAAGTTAGTAGCCGATATACTTAAACGGTTATTACTGGTTTTAATTAATACGTTAGCGAGTATTGGCAGGGTGCCACGACTATTAGCAACTCTAGCAACTGAACCTAGAGCACGATTTAAATTTTCCTGTGTCACTTGCAACTTCATAACCATCCTCCATTATTAATAGCAATATATTTAATTAAATTATTATTGTAGTTGTTGGTCCTGTGTAAAGTGTGTAAAAAAAGACTTTTAACAGACATAAATTTACTAAAATAGCCGTGGATAAGCACTCGTACAATACTAGTACAAACTGTTAATAAAAGGCTATTTATAAACAACCTGTTTAATGAAAATTTAATGTCAGTGGATAAACCACGAAACTTTAAGGTAGTTATGCACGTCTTAACCACAAACTTTCCACTAAGCATAAAGAGACTCCTTGATGTCTGAAACAGCCGTTCTGAGTGATGGATCTAACTGAATTTCCTTTTGAATTTTTTCAACAGAATGAATAGCAGTTGTATGATCCTTGCGACCAAGTTCTTTGGCAATTTTAGGGAAGCTTAGGTGAAGCTCATTCCTCAATAAGTACATAGCAACCTGACGGGGCACAACTATGTCTTTGTCTCTTTTTGGTCCAACTATGTCATCAATCGGCAACTGGAAATGACGGGCAGTTTTTTCTATAACCTGCTTAGAGCTTAGATGCTTAGGCCGACTTTTATTGATATTAAGCAGACTTGAAGCAATATCCAGGGTTGGGTCCAGTCCGCGCATTTCACACCAGGCCATAAGCTGGTTTAGAGCACCCTCAAGTTCCCGGATATTTGTATTAATATTTGTAGCCAAATATTCAATAACATCAGCTTCTATACTGGTGCCGTGGTCTTGCGCCTTAGTTTCAATAATTGCACAGCGGGTCTCAAAGTCTGGAATTTGCATGTCTATAGTCATGCCTCCTGCAAAACGAGACTGAAGCCTGGCCTCTAAGGTTTGAATTTCCTTGGGAGGCTTATCGGAGCTCATAATAATCTGTTTATTGGCCTGATGGAGTGTATTAAAGGTATGAAAGAACTCTTCTTGCATTTTGTCTTTACCAGCAATGAACTGAATATCATCCACAATCAAGACGTCTGCTGCTCGGTAATAGCTAGCAAAAGCCGCAGTGGTGCGGTTTCGAAGAGCCTGCACGAACTCCCGAACAAACTGCTCAGTAGAAATGTATAAAACTTTGCTTTTAGGGTTGTTTGTTTTAATAGCATTGCCCACAGCTTGAATTAGGTGAGTTTTACCAATTCCTACACCCCCATACAAAAACAAGGGATTGTATTTTTTGCCTGGCTGAATAGCAATAGACTGGCAAGCAGCAAAAGCTAATTCATTGCCATCACCAACCACAAAATTATCAAAACTGTAACGACTATTAATACCTTGTCCATAAGAATGAGACAACACACTAGATCCAGCAGCTGGCGAATCTTCTTGGTCGAAGTCCGACCCCGATGGAGATATGCCGCTAACACCTACGGAAACCGGCTTTTCTTGGTGAGATACCCTAGCAGGAGACTGCGACGCTACGATTTTGTATTCAATATTTTCTACACTGATTCCATTTTTCTTTAATACTGCACCCAGCATGTCACTATATTTTTTCTCCAAGGACTGCTTAACAAAAATGTTATTTACGCCAATTACAATAGTTCCGTCGTCCTGGCTCACAAGCGAAGTGTTTTTGAACCAAGTAATGAAATTACCCCTAGAAACAGAGAGTTCAATTTCACCTAATACTGCTTGCCACAACGTGTCCTGTTGCACTTTTACCCCTTTTCGTTAAGTCTAATATACATATAAAAAGGGAAGTTTTCCACACCTATGTAAAAGTTTTTTGCTCGCACAGTTTTTAAATTATTAAAAAACACTAAAACAGAGGCCGAGTTATACACACCCCAAAATCCTACCTGTAAATCTGTGGATAATATTGACAAATAAGTGGACAAGTAGGGCAATTTTGGGGCTAAACATTGTCAAAACTACGATACCGAGCTATAATTGTGTTCAACATCCAATACTAAAAACCAACGAGGATTTAAATGCCAAAGCGCACCTATCAACCAAAAAAGCGTTCTAGAGCTCGCGAGCACGGGTTTTTTAAGCGTATGTCCACCAAAGCTGGGCGCAACCTGCTTAACCGTCGCCGCAACAAAGGCCGCAAAAAACTAACTTCTTAGAAAAGGCCAAAGAATGCTTTCTAAAATACACCGCTTCCATGGATATGGTAGTATTAGGGGCGTTTATCAGCGCGGAAACAACTACCGCGGCCCCTTAATGACACTAAAAGTATCGAATAGGGCCACTAATAGGCCCTTTAGAGTAGCGGTGGTCGTAAGCAAAAAGGTTAGTAAGTCGGCGGTTGTTAGAAACAGAATCAGACGTCGAATTTATGAGGCCGTTAGAACAATGCCAGACAAAAACTTGCCAGGTAAAGATATGATTTTTACAGTTCATAGCGATTCCTTAGCCAGCGTAGAAGATAAAAAATTAAAAAAAGACGTAACCGATTTAACCGAAAAAGCATTACAAAATTAAGTCGTTAAAATAAATTTTACAGCGGTAAGAGTGAGTTTTTCGTGGTATAGTAGAACAAGAATTTTAGGGGAATATAAATAATGTTTAACGACTTTGTAGTACAACCACTCTTTAACCTACTTGTTACTATCTATGCAATCATCCCAGGCCACAATTTTGGCCTAAGCATCATAATATTTACTGTATTAATCAGGCTAGCTTTGTGGCCACTGGTTAAAAAGCAGCTCCACCAAACCAAGGCGATGCGCAAACTCCAGCCAGAAATTAAAAAAATTAAGCAAGCCACCAAGG
>RGVC01000091.1 GCA_010027485.1 bacterium
TACACGGCTGTTCGGGGCGAAGGTAGCTTTTGTAATGGCGACGAGATCAAAGTTTCAGAATTACCATTAGACAAAGGCATCGTGGCCACGACAGCCGACAGCAAACGCATAAGCCGTGGTGTACCATACATACAGTCATTGGCCGAAACTAGCACTCACCTGGCAACATTCAGCGGTGCCGTGTATAAATCTGCCCAGGTTGCAAAAGGCCGTTTCGAAGGCTATATAGAAGAAATGGTAAATGGTCATGACATGGCCGCAGTTGAATTAATAGTAGAAGAAGCCGGCGGCAAAGTAACTGGGCTTGACGGTCAAAAGCTAAACTACACTAAGCCTTTCAAGGGTGCAGTAGTTTCAAACGGCATTGTCCATCAAGAACTACTAGACTTACTAGGTCAAAATAATTAACCACAGAATCAAATCAACTTTAAATAGGTGCTTTTGTGATGACAAAGGCAGAGTTACTTTAATTCAGTGGCCCAATATTCCTCTATGGATTTGGATTTTTGCAACACTAATAGGTAATCAAGTTAAGAATCAGCAAATCATACAACCTATTCACATAGTAGGCGAAGTTGCGTTATTGGTTTGGGCATTTTTAGAAATATTTTACGGAGTTAATTATTTTCGCCGACTACTAGGTTTAGTTATAGGTGTACTCACGTTTATGAATCTTGTGAAAATATTATATTGATGTTCTTTGCTTCAAATCTTATTTATAAGAACACTACTTAATCGAAATAAAGTTAAAGGCTTTTTGATTAGACTTCCAGCATTTGGTTTGGGTTGCATCTAGCATTTGTAACTCATTTTTAGTCATTGATCATACGATAATATACCGCCAAGAATATTGATATGAATTTTTTAACAGATACTCATCTGTTAAAATATAGTTAATGCACCCGTAGCTCAGCGGATTAGAGTACTTGGCTTCGAACCAAGGGGTCGCAGGTTCGAATCCTGCCGGGTGCACCATTTATATTTATGGAATCACAATGTATTTATATTATTGTGGTGGATGCCATTTTGGATTGTAACCCCTGCAATTGCAGATCTATTCAATATACCTGAAAACAATCATCACGGTTTAATTATAAAAGTTATTGCCGTCCAAACTGTACTGGGGCTAATAGGCGCCTTTATCGCTGGCAAAGAAGTAATGACATTCATTAAACATACTTCATTTAAAAAAGTTCCAAAAACAATTTATTTAGCCCTGCGTTATGGCAAAATACCATCAACGAAAAAACTAGCTAATTAAGTACTTTGTGTTTTTGAACGAATAATATTATTATGC
>RGVC01000092.1 GCA_010027485.1 bacterium
TGGAGGGTGGCTTCCCTTAACTTCGTCTTGTTTTGGTAATCACCCAATAGCCCCCCATTCTGTTTCACCGCCCATGTTTTAGCATTTAGAGGCATCATCTATATTCATCATGTCAAACATTCCAGCGTTTAAGATTTTTTTGCATATATTCAAAAGCTTTATCTGGTGTACGAATACTGGCTCGAACAGTTTTTTCCTCTCCATTTTTCAAAACTATCACATAATTTCTGAACATATCCTGAGTTCTTTTTAAGCATTGAATATCTTGATAGTGAACGTCTAAACTGGTCCCATTAAAAAACTTAACTATTAATCGATCGTCTTCTATTTCTAGCCTCTTAGTGGATTTTTGGGAATCAAAATAGAAAAAAAATTGAGATATTAAAAATATGGCTAAAAATATACTTGTAATACGAAAATCAGTAAAAAATAATATGTTAACTATTTTGAAAGTAATAAAGCCGTCTCCAAATAAGATTGGAATGATGGATATAGACAAAAACATTGAAAAAACCCAAATGCCTGTTGAAAAGTATCTACTTAAATATCGATTCCACCTACAAGTAAAAATCAATTTAGTACTCATTTTGCTTTTGGCTTAGACGTTTTATGAACGAATATTGTGTCACTTGTTTTTGTAATCAACTGAACATCATAGTGGCTATTTACATAGCCCATGATGATATCTGAAGCTAACCCCAACTCCGCCCCAGCTATAGCACTCGCTATACCACCACCTAATGTTGGTACTCCAAAAGGTGCTGAAATAGTACCACTTATTGCTCCTGCAAAAGCACCTTTTGAAACACTGGCTATGTAGTCTTGTTTTGTAGCATTTTGGTTTGTTAAATAGGTATTAGTGGCTGAGCCTAATCCACCCCCTAAAGCACCTGCTCCAGCACCTATGGCTACTGCACTAATAAACCCGTGAGGTTGAAAAAGTGCGCCCGAAACTGCACCCAGACTAGCACCAACTAGTGCGGCTCTAGCAATGCCCTTTGCATTTGCCCCTTCCATATAAGCTCCCCATCCCGCCCCCGCTGCACCTGCAACGCCACCAATAGCCCCAGAAATAACCGGAGGAGCGAACGCTTCACCGTGCTTGATATTCTCCAACGTCTGCGTTCCCTGTTGAACCGTTTGGCTACCTTTGCTCAACTCATAAAACAGATGGTGGCTTTTTGATGTATCGGTATAACCGCTCGTCCCTTCATATGTGTTTTCACGGCTCCAGGCACGATTCATTATTTCACTGGTACGATCGGCACTGCTTTCTCCACCAGACCTAT
>RGVC01000093.1 GCA_010027485.1 bacterium
AATACCAATCCACTATCCTGTATCTTTTTCTTAAACTTACGCATAGCCTGTTCAACGTTGTCGTTTTTAACGTAAACAGTATTGCCTTTCAATGAATTTTCAAATCCCATAAAGTCCTTTAATTATATTAGTATATTATTTACCATATATGGACATTATAACACTTAATTTGCTGGTGTGTCAAGCGTAGATTGTTCAATTTTTTCAAAATGTTCCAAAGGATTGTTTTGATATCTAATGCCCGTGGGTGTCACTCGAACTTGGCTTGCATCATTGATTAGTATTAATTCAGCGTCGGTGCTGACATGATTCAACCATTCTAAATCATAGCTTTCACTTGGATATATGTAGACATCAAAGTTTTCCACGCTGGTTTGGAGGAATCTTTCTACTTGAGTTCGATCTTTTTCTGTAGCATCAATCAATACCACTCGATGGTTTGAACATGCTTCTACTGTGCTTGGATATGTTATAAATCTGCTAGTGTTCATAGTTTGCTCTTCTCTTGATAATTTAATCTACCAATAACTTGGTCACGCTCTGTCGGGCTAAGATCATCCATAGAGTATTCTTTGGTCCTAATTTTTTCTAATAGATATAGTATATATTCTTCTTCGTAAGCATAACGGTCCGTTGTGGATTTAGCTATCTCTATCCATTTCTGTCCATTCCATTTAAACAGCTTGTTAGGCAACATATCTACACGTAGGAATATATCACCTCGCTGTGGGTTACTAGGAAATTTAGTACCAAATCCTGCATTAGTTGGGGTATCTGGAAGTCCTTCTAGATTGTCAGCATCGTTGTCTGTTAATGCAAAGGTAATAGGAGGAGAAGATTTTATTGGTGGTGTTTTTACTTTAAGTTGAGCTAGTTCTGCTTCTTTTTCTTGTATAACCAATACCGCGTTGGCTAGGTCAAGTTCAGTTTGGATAAGGGTCGTTTTAAGTTCCTGGGTTTTGACTTCTTTAGCCTGTAGTTCTAGTTCTTTGGCTTGAGATTTCCTATCCAACTCACGAATTTTTTTTTTAGATTTTCAGCTGTGGCTTTAACTGCTTCTAATTCACGATTAACTACAGGAGTGTCAGCAGTGTCTTGTACTTCTATATCAAGTTCTGGGGCTTGCCACGGCTTAGCCTCTTCTGCTTTCTCAACTTTAAAATCCATCCAATCCTCAGCCGACATACCATTCGCACCATTTAATAATGGATTAGATTTTTTCGTTGGTGGTTGATCAACTCCACTAGCTTTTTTAATAG
>RGVC01000094.1 GCA_010027485.1 bacterium
CCCAGGTCCTTAACTAACTCTGTTATCTGTGGTGCTGTTAAAGCCATGCTAACTCCTTGATTTATAAGCTTATTTATCTAGCACGTATTTGTTTGGGCTCGGTAATATCAGTATAAAGCCTAGGACAAACAAATGTGTTCTAGGCTGTTTCTGGAGGTTCTGCCTGTTTTATAGACAGAAAAAGTACTTGTAAATCAATGGGTTAGATCTTTCCAAGTTTTCACTTGAAACTTACCCCATTTACCAAAATTAGGGGTTCCATCCTGCTGAAAACTTATGTAAATCACACTTATGTCCTTATAGGCACTTCTGGGTATTTTAAAGTAATAGGTTTTATCTAATATGCCATCACCTACAATACATCTCAACCAACCTTTTTTCTTATTGATATTGGCAATTTTTGCTACTCTTCGAAAAAACTTTCCTTTCGAAAAAGAATCAAAACACGTAGCTTTTTTAGCATCGCTGCCGTCGGTAAAATCTTTATAGTGGGTTGGATCTCGTTTTAATTTACTTCTTTTAGCCATGGCAAATTCAAAAAGATCGCTACAGTCTCCAATGCCATTACGTATTTTATACATTTCATATTCATAATGACTTTTATCAAAACCCGGAAAGGCCTTGGGCCATAGGTCTTTTAAAAGAGCAATCTCACCTGCAGTACTACTGCGTTTGTTGTTCATCGTCATTTTCTATGACTCGCATAGCGGCCTGTATCATGTCACTAATAATGGCATCAGCCTGAGTGTCTTTTAATACTATGCCTAACCCCTCTAACTTATCGCAGTATAGGTCCATGGCATCACAGGCCGCTATGGTTATGCTGGCATCTGTTTCCAGAGCTTTGCGTTCTTCATGTGCCCAATCCAATGGTAAGTACATAATCTACTCCTGTTATATGGTTAAA
Organism: bacterium; assembly: GCA_010027485.1. Lineage (GTDB taxonomy): Bacteria > Patescibacteriota > Saccharimonadia > Saccharimonadales > UBA4665 > RGVC01. The sequence continues at coordinate 908 of RGVC01000094.1, forward strand.
GCACTCTGGGTAATATCAGGCCCCTTAGTTTAACCTGCCAAAGTGCTTTAAACATACAACTAAACCTTGTAAGAAACCTACTTGGGTCTATACAGAGACTTCTATATACACCCAAGCAGGCTGCTTGGGGGACCGAAAAAGGAATTAAACGGTCCTGTTGGTCGTGCTATTACTTGTTAAATGCTTGCGCGCCAAATACTGCATAGGCTTGTGCAACCATTTCACGGCTAGGTTTGCCCAGACGGTAGAATGTTTTATTGTCTGTAGCTCGTGTATTTGCATACACTGAATAACCTGCACGTCTCAACTCACTGATTCTTGC
>RGVC01000095.1 GCA_010027485.1 bacterium
CTGATATAGTATTCTCAGCAAAGAAAAGGTGAAAAATGGCAAAACTAATAATACTATTACTTACGGCGTTATTTATTTATGCTATGTTTTCAGCCCCTATAAAGTGACCCAAATCACACCAATAAAAATCTCAAAATATGAGAAAATGTCAAAAATAACTTGACAAACCCAAAAATAAATGAAATAATAATAAATACAACCGATAGAAAGGAAATAAAATGGCAGTAGCCACAGCAACATACAAGGTGGGCGACCTCTACACTTCACAGAAGTCAAAGGTCACAGGAACAATTACAGAAATCAAGCCAAACTCAGACGGAAGTTCCGTTCGTGTCAAACTTGATGTAAATGGCACACCACGCTGGACAACTTGGACAGCAAAGTAATAATCTTGGCGTAATAATTCACCGCCAACCTCACCTGAGCATGTGAAGGCTAAACTGCTCACTTGATTTTCTTTCGTAGAAATGCTACGATAGACTAAGACCCAAAACCCATAAGAAAGGAAAAAAATGGCAAGAAACGGAAAAGCGATAAATGTAAAAATCGCTACAACTAAAGTTATCAAGGCTTTAGAAGATAAATTGGCAGAACTAAATAAGAGTTATGCTAATCAAGAAGTAAATGAAGCAAAGTATCAGAAGGCTTATGAAAAGTATCAGAAGGCTCTTACTGATTTTGCTGTCCAAAACATCAAGAAGGCTCAAAACTTCCGCACCAACTATCGTTCATGGAATAATGTCCTGAACATTGACTTTGACCTAACTGTAACTAAGTCAGAGTTACCAGAAGAACCAGAACGGGACTTTGAGCAACTATCTATTCACTCTTATCGTGAGATGAAAGAGGAAATTGAGAACGCAATTCGTATTCTCAAGATGACAGATGAGGAAGTTGTAAGCACCTCAACTTACAATGCTATTGCTCGTTATCTATAATTAGATAGAGAAAGTCAGGTGGGTAGGCGAGGGCTACTGACTACCATAAATCCCACTTGACAAATCTCAAAAAAATAGTAAAATTGAATAAAGACCCAAAACAAATAGAAAGGTAAAACAAATGACACTTGGCGGTTATACTTATCAAATTGGTGATCTATTCACTACAAGCAAAACAGGTATCACAGGTCGCATTGAAAAGTTTGTCCCACAAACTCGCAATGTAACTAAAGTAATGCTTCGTTTGGCAAATGGTCAGCAACGCTTTGCTATGGTAAAAACACACTAATA
>RGVC01000096.1 GCA_010027485.1 bacterium
AAAAATCTATGAACGAAGCTGCCAATAGTAAATTGCAAGAAGTTCATAAAGCTATCGGCTTACGTCAGTAGTTATGATGGATGATAAATCTAAAAGGTTACGTTTAGACCAATTTGTGGTTGAGCAGCACCCTAACCTCAGCAGAAGCTATGCCCACCACTTGATTATGAGCGGACTAGTAACCGTTAATGATAAATGCATTCTGAAAGCTGGATATAAGGTTAAGCCTACCGATAGCGTAGAAATTTCATATAACCCAGAACAAGTAATAGACATTCCGAGTATAGAGCTAGATATTATTTATGAAGATGACGATTGTGTTGTTATAGATAAACCCATAGGAGTTTTAAGCCACAGTAAGGGAGTTTTCAATCCCGAAGCTACTGTAGCAAGCTGGCTGTCACATAGGATCAAATCCGATGGATTCTCGGTTTTACCTGATAACGAAGACAACGATCGATTAGGTATAGTTCATCGACTAGATAGGGCTACTTCTGGGATTATGATATGCGCCAAGAATCATCAAACAGTGGAATATTTACAGAAACAATTTGCAAAGCGAAAAGTTCAAAAAACCTATATAGCTATAATATCAGGGGCGCTAAAGGATGAAACTATGGTTATTGATATGCCAATCGAGCGCAATCCAAAAAAACCGCACAGCTTTAGGGTAGGCAGTAATGGCAAATCTGCTATTACTGAATGTCAGCAGATCAAATCAGGTTCGAAATACAGTATTGTCGAGCTTAAGCCCCTTACGGGCCGAACGCATCAATTGAGGGTACATTTAACTACAGTTGGTAATCCAATTTTAGGTGATGATCTTTATGGTGGCGACGAAGCAGATAGACTATACCTTCATTCGTATTCTTTGGAAATAACATTGCCGGATGGTAAATCAAAAACATTTATCGCCAAAAAGCCAACATCATTTGATAAAATATTGCTCAATGAATAATCTAGCAATTCATCAAATAACCCAGAAACAAATCGATAATTTTATCAATAACCCTTCACATGCCTTGGCGATATATGGTCCCCCAGGATCTGGCAAGAAATCCATAATTGATCATATAGCTAAAATGCTCATTACGGATAATGGAATAAGAACATTCAACATTATCGCATCCGAAAATGAAACTAATGGGATTGAAGATATTAGAAAAATTA
>RGVC01000097.1 GCA_010027485.1 bacterium
ATCACGTCCTTCTTCGGTATCTTACGTCAAGGCATTCATTGTGCGCGCTTGAGTAACTTTTTACGATATTGAACAATTAAATAAATTTAACTGTTCGTGCATTTGACTAGTTATTGGCGATTACCAGTTCATGATAATTCCAACAACCGTCTGTCTTATATTTTGATGTTCACGTGTTTTACGTGACACCAAGAAATTTGCTTATCTCTCTTTACTTATCTCAAATTGTTAAGGTACGTAAACTCCTTTCATAAGTATCAAACACAGTTGGCAATACCCCCTAATGTTGTTTACTTACTCTGCTTGAGTTTACGACTGAAACTGGTTTTATTTGTCCAAGTTAGCGACTTTTTTGGGCTAGTCTCTACTTAAACTCAAGCACTCCGTACATAGTAGCAAAAATAACAGGGGCGGTCAAGCACCTAGTGGTGTTAAACTTGCTACACTTTTTAAGATAAGAAAGTTTACTTTTTCCAAACCTAGATTATTTACTACACTTGTTTTTTATCTGTTTTTTAGTTAAAATACAGCGGTGCCAAACCGAAATTCGTTTTACTTGCGAATCAGGTCACAGATAACTGCTTTCCCCTAACGGGGATTGCAGTATCCAATGGGGACATAGCTCAGTTGGCTAGAGCACCTGCTTTGCAAGCAGGGGGTCCGGGGTTCGAGTCCCCGTGTCTCCACCATTAAAAATTCGGGCGATTAGTCCTCCATCGCCCACCAGAATTTCAACTGCACTTTGTAACGTTAGTTATGTATCATAAATGAGTCATTTCATTCGGTACTTCATCCGAATCTAATGACGAGGTCGGAGGTTCGAGTCCCTACGTCGCCCACCAGATTAAGTCTTCAAGAAATTGAAGGCTTTTTTGTTTATCGCAATTTTGATCCAAAAAAAAGAGCCCTCTCGCAAATATATGGGCTCTTTTATTTGTTAAAAATTAGATAGTGCAATCAACTGTCAATCATTAGGTACAGAAACTGATATCTTGCCTGCTAATGCAGGAAGTGTAGATTGTCAGTACTGATTATTAGCAATCTACCAAGATCGACCTAGCTCACATTAGATTGCTCTGAATGTTGCTAGTTTTCTCCCTAGAAAGGAGGTAATCCATCCGCAGCTTCCGCTACGGATACCTTGTTACGACTTAACCCCAATCATCTCC
>RGVC01000098.1 GCA_010027485.1 bacterium
TATAATATAGGTTTATATCAATCTTGATGTCTGTAGACAAAAAATTAATTCATTCTATTCTTAAAGCTTCAATCGGCTCCAGCTTAGAGGCTTTGCGGGCGGGCAGTAGTCCAGCAACAACAGCTATTATAACTAGCATTAATATTAGGCCTATGATCTGGTCAAGTCTGAAATCCAGTAAGCTTATATTGCCTAGGCTCAGTTTCTTTGAAATCCATGGGTTTAATAGCGTTCCGAGGGTGACAGCCGTCAATGATCCGAGTAGTCCTCCAAACAGGCCAATCAGCGCAGCTTCAAAAAGAAAAAGCTTATTTATATCTCGTTTGTGCATACCTAGTGTTTTCATCAGACCAATTTCTCTAGTTCTCTGCAAGACACTGATATACATTGTATTGACGACTCCAAAAACCGAGGCAACGACTGCAATCAGACCAAACACCATAACGATTCCCTGAAGCACAGTAATAACCTGCGTTAAAGTTTTCTCTGTGTCAATAACACTTTGTGCGCTATAGCCTGCTTTTTTAATTTTAGCCTGAGCATCATTTAGTGTTGTTATGTTTGTTCCATTGATTACCTTCACGTAAGCCAATAAATATTTGTGATAATCAAGACTATTTTGGGTTGTGTAATCATTGAGACGTACAACATCGCTGTTATTACCATACAAGTATAATTCGGTACCAGGCTGGACTAGTGTCGATGGTTTTTTAGTAACTGCGATAACTTTAAATTGTTCTTCGATACTGTTATTTGAATTATCTGCATTGGGCTTTAATGAAGATACATCACCTTTCAATATTGAAGATATAATTGCTGTCTGGTTAACTTGTTTCTGAACCGCAACCCGAACTACCTTGTTAATAGCGTTTTGAGCATTTGTGAAGCCAAGTGGTTCTAAGAAACCTTCCGGTATGATTAGTGAATGATTGGGGATATTTTTTGGTATAGTGCCAGCTAAAAGGTCTGGTTTCTTGTAGGAACTGAATTCCTGCATGGTGCCTACATACTTCTTTTGTCCGTCACGGGTTATGTATTGTAAGTTCAGCGAAATCGCTGGTCGAACCGATTCAACTCCAGGAATTTGCCTGATTCGCTCCATGTCATTATCACTTAAAACTTTTACCTGCTTAGCAGCTCC
>RGVC01000099.1 GCA_010027485.1 bacterium
TGCGCTAAGTCTTTTATGTCTTAGGCTTCTAGGGGCAACAACTGCAACTATAATCGCGCGATCGCCGTATTCGTTCTTGAACATTTTATATTCAGTCCAACTGTAGAGTCCGTCTACAACTATCGGCTGAGAGTTTTTGATTAACTTGATTTTATCGATTATTCTTTTTGCATAAACATCATTGCCGTATTTTTTGCGGATATCTTCACGAACAATTTTTTCATTTTCTGGATTCAACTCCAGACCACGTTTTTTTATCTCGTCGATAGTTATACCACCAAAATAGACACTATTAAATCCCTTAGACTTCAAGTGCTCAACACACATTGATTTACCAGCGCCGGGCATCCCAACGAAAACTATTAATTTTTGTTCCATTAACACTATTGTACTAGAATCGTCACTAGAATTTTATCGGTTTTGTGAGCTCTTTTTGAAGTTGCAATACAGCTTTTCGGGTATGTTTACGGGTGTATCGCTGGAGTTGGCGAAGGACGATGTATATACCGCCGGCAGCTATTGCTATCAGCCAATCGATAGGGCTGAGAGATTGTGTACCGAATATAAATTGACCAGCAGGAGTGTAGATGGCCAAAATTATTAATCCAATTGAACCAGCAATTGCTAACAATAGTTTTTTATTTTCCCACAAATATTCACTATAAACTTTGGCGTGATTATCGGCTCTTTCGAAAAACAAAAATAGCATCGTGCAGATACTCAATGTCAGAAATGCTTGGGTAGTAGCATGGTGGTATAGCGGCAGAGTTAAATCTGTTAAATTGACTGGACTTATGCCAGCTCTATTGAAAAATATTATGAAGCTGGAATAAGACAATGCTGCAGCAATTAAGCCAAACCCGAGCAGGCCAATAAAGCTAGATGGATTGAATATTTGTACTTCAGGATCCTTTGGCTTGGCGGTCATATATTTGTCTCTAGGAGAATCCGATATCAGAGCTATCAACGGCGCTATTAATAATATGCTGGCTAGCAGCAGTTCTGGGGCAGTCAGGATCGGTGCTACTTTGATTGTGATCAGTATGATCAAACTCAGCAAAACACATGCCAGTGAGGCTGTGTTGCTGGCAAGTGTGCTTCTGAGCACCACATTCATATTTATTTGGTTTACTCGGCCTGC
>RGVC01000100.1 GCA_010027485.1 bacterium
TTGTTCCATTTTGGACTTCAATTCCTGATGTTCCTTTTTTAACCCGTCATAATTCTGGCGAAGGGTATTCATCTTTTCAGCAATCAGTTCAAACTCGTTGGCGCTGTCGTCTTCGCTTTCATCACTTTCGCGTTCGACCTCACCGGCGTTGTCACTATCACTCACGCTCACGGCATCGCTTTCGCCGGCACTCACGACAACGTTCGCTCCTGCGGTGGCTTCCTCATTTTTTGAAGAATCTAAACCGAAAAATCCTTTTATTTTATCTGCAGTAGAAACTGTATCTTCCTCTACTGGCACCACAGGCGGTTCAATTGGTGCAGCAGGCGTCGGCGTTTCTGGAGTAGTATCACCTAAACCAAATGTATCTTTCAACTTATCTAAAACAGATGGTTCGTTATTATCTGGCGTTTGATTTTCAGCAGGAGCAGGAGCAGGAGCAGGAGCAGGAGCAGGAGCAGGAGCAGCTGCAACGGGAGGAGCCACCGGTACTGCATCCTTCGATTTATTCTTTTCATCCTCAGATGGTGCTAAAAATTCAAACATCGCACCTCCCTTTTGAGTTTCTCTCTTCTGCTGTTGCTGTTGTTTCGCATATTGCTGTGTTATGCTAGATATACTAGTCATCCTATAATCGTACTCTTCTAATATAATAATATATAATTTTGTGTTATTACTAATTCAGTAATGATACAAAAATGTCAGAGGTGTCGTTCATTCATTCAAAACTTGATGCGCTTGTGAAGCTCAAGAGCAACGAGACCACCGGCAATCTGGGCAAGAATGTAAGGAACAACATCAGACATGGGAATCTTGCCAGCTGCAGCCATCATAATAGTAACCGCAGAGTTGAAGTGACCGCCAGAAATGTGCCCACCGAGCATAATTGCGATGGCCAAAGCAGCACCGATGGCAATCGCGTTACCAGTGGCGATGATGACATACAGGAAAAAAACGGTTCCGAGGAACTCAACCAAATACTTGTTCAACATTATTATTGTGCGTGTTATACAATAATTTAATAAAAAAAGTTTATCCTAAATAATTACTTTAGGACTATTATCTATATAATACATATCTGTAGTATGTCGATTGAAAAAACAATAGAAAGTATAAATTATACGAATTGGTATAGTAAAT